>JAHWKT010000001.1 GCA_019347695.1 Actinomycetota bacterium
GGTGAAGCCGACCAACGTGACACCGGCGCGGACGGTCACGTCGATGGCGACGGCGAGGAGCAGCAGCGCGGCGACCAGAGCGAGACCGTACCGGTCGTACGCGGCCAGCAGCACAGGGACACCCGCGATCAGCAGCAGGTAGACGCCCAGGAACCACAGCGGGGTCAGCGCGCCGCGGGCGCCGAGCAGGATCAGGGACCGCTCGACGCCGGCTGCGAGCGCCACCGCCGCGACCGTCACCCACACCCACACGAGCAGCGTCGTCGGCCGGAGGAGGCGGGCCGCCCGCCGACCGACCCACGCGACGTACGTGCCGCCGGCGTCGCGGGTCGCGCGCCACGAGCGGGCGTTGACCACACCGCCGACCAGGAAGAACAGCGGCATGACCTGCAGGAGCCAGGTGCTCCAGCGGCTTGCCGGCGCCAGGCTCAGGATGTTGGACGCCCGCAGCACTCCATCGTCGAGCCACACGACGGCCTGGAGCCAGTGCCCGAGCACGACCACGGTGAGCGCGAAGCCGCGCAGCACGTCGAGGTACCGGTCGCGATCGGCGGGCGTGGCGGCGACGAGGTCGGCGGGCGAGGCGGTGAGTGCGTGCATGTCGGTCCTTTCAGCGGCGTCATCTGCAGCGTCGGCCACCGGGCCGTCGTGCGGCAGCGCGATCCGACCCGTTGTGCGGGGGAGCAGCTACCCGGGTGTCGTGCGACGTTGCGGCACGCCGGCGTGAGTAGATCCGGCAGCCGATACGCTGATCTCCACCCGCTGCCACGCGGGCACCCACCCAGCAGACAGTCACGCACCCCAGTCACGTCTCAAGGAGTCCGGTGAGCCCGGCCCCCGCGCCACCCGAGCGGCCCGCGACAGCGGCGGGACCGCCTGATCCGGTCGCGGCGACCGGTGTGGCGGCCTTGGCGCGCGGCGTGCTCGCGATCCGGTGGGCGGTGCTGGCGTGGATGCTGGTGGTGGTCGCCAACGCCGCCGTCTCTGGGCGCGGCACCGGCCTGGGCGTGGCGATCGCCGCCGTGGCGACCGTCGCGGTCTGGGTCACCTGGCTCACCTTCGCCGGCCCGCCTCGTACGACCCGCATGCTGCTGGCGGACCTGACGATCGCCGCCGCGCTCGTGGTCGTCGGTGCGCGCCAGCCGTGGTTCGCGACCGTCTATCCGGTCACGGCGGCGCTGGCGTGGGGCGCCGCGCGGGGCGTCGGCGGTGGGCTCGTCGCGGGCGGCGCGCTGGGGCTGGTGTCGTTCGTCACCGGGCTGACGATCCCCGACCAACCGGTCTCGGCGCAGCTCATCGGATCGCTGCGCGACCCCGTCAACTTCCTGCTCGCCGGCGGCGGGCTCGGCTTCGTCGCGACCCTGCTGGACCGGTCGGCGGCACAGGTACGCGCGGCACAGGTCGAGCAGGTGCGAGCCACCGAGCGGGCAGCCCGCGCAACCGAACGCGAGTCCCTGGGCCGCCAGATCCACGACTCGGTGCTGCAGACGCTGGCGCTGGTGCACAAGCGCGGTCGCGAGCTGGCGGAGCACCCGCAGGTCGACGGCGCCGAGGTCGGCAGGCTGGCCGACCTCGCAGCGGCACAGGAGCGGACGCTGCGGACGATGATCCTGCGCCGACCCGACGACGGCCCGCCAGACGACACCCGCACCGCCCTGCGTGACCGGCTCGACCGCGCCGCCGACGCGGTGGCCGTTGACGTCGACACGGCGGTCACGGTGGTCGGCGACATCCGGCTGCCTGCGGCCCACGTGCACGAGCTGGGCGCCGCGGTCGAACAGGCGTTGAACAACGTGGTGCGGCACGCCGGCGCCACTCACGCATGGGTGTTCGCCGAGATCGCCGACGACCAGGTCGTGGTCAGCGTGCGCGACGACGGCTGCGGGTTCGCCTTCGATCCCGACGCGCTGCGGGCGACCGGGAAGTTCGGCCTGCTGCGCAGCATCCAGGGTCGCGCCGAGGATCTTGGCGGTTCGGTGCGCGTCGACAGCGCGCCGGGCCGGGGCACCGAGCTCGAGCTGCGCGTGCCGGTGCCGACAGGAGCGCAGCGGAATACCGGCGAGCGCAGCGGACATCGGCGCACCGACCAGGGACATGACCGTGAGTGACACCCCCGCAGCGACGAAGACGACGCCGCCACTTCGCGTGGTCGTCGTCGACGATCACCCGATGTGGCGCGACGGCGTGCGCACCGACCTCGAGGCGGATGGTCGCGCGCGGGTGGTCGGCGAGGCCGCCAACGCCGACGACGCGGTCGAGATCGTCGTCCGGGAGCATCCCGACCTCGTGCTGCTCGATCTCAACATGCCGGGCCTGCCGGGGATGGTAGCGATCCGCCGCATCGCCGAGCGGCTGCCTGGCACCCGGATGCTGGTGCTGTCGGCGTCGGCCGCGGAGCCGGATGTCCTCGAAGCGGTGAAGGCCGGTGCCAGCGGCTACCTGCTCAAGAGCGCAACCGGCAGCGACCTGGTCGAGGCGGTGCATCAGGTCGCGGCGGGTGAGCCGGTGTTCTCACCGTCGCTGGCCGCGTTGGTGCTCGGCGAGTTTCGCCGCGTGGCCGCCGGTGGCGGTGGCGACCGCGAGCAGGATCTGACCGAGCGCGAGACCGAGGTCCTGCGGCTGGTCGCCAAGGGCTACACGTACGCCGAGATCGCCCATCAACTGGTGATCAGCGTACGGACGGTGCAGAACCACGTCCAGCACATCCTGGGCAAGCTGCAGCTGCGAGGGCGCTACGAGCTGATGCGCTACGCGATCCACCGGGGCCTGGACCGCGACGACGACCGGTAGCTGCCACCTGGTTTCCGGTCGGGCCGTGCTACGCGTCGGTGCCGAGCTCGCGGTCGATCGCGGACAGCAGCGTGACCCGGTTGCGGTTCGCCGTCTCGAACGCCCGCAGCGCGCGCAGCTCCGCGGGCGACAGCTCGGGCAGCGCCGCGCGGATCTCGCTCACGGTGCCGCTGGCGAGCGCGCGGGTCCGATCGGCCTCGGTCTCGACGGTTCGTTCGGCCGCCTCGGCCGGGCTCACCACGTCGGCGTCGACGTCACCTGGACGTGGCCGATCGGGGGTCCGGGGTGGCTGCACCGGCGGGACGTGCCGGGCGTCCGCCGGCTTGGGATCGCCTGGACGGTCCGGTACCGCCCGCAGCGGCGCGCTGCGCACGGCCGTGTCCGGCTCGGCCCACACCTGCTCGGCCTCCTGACCCCGGCGCTGCTGTTCGCGCCGCAGTTCGCCGGCGGCGGTTTCCAGCTCGCCGGCGGTCCGTTCGAGCGCCTTCGCGCCCCGCGACAGCAGCGTGGCGACCGCGTCCCGGATCCGCCGTTCCAACATGTCCATCGCGAACCGCCATCCTCACACCGCCTGCAGGTCACCGCCGAGGATACTTGGCGATCCGCCGAGACCCACTCGGGCCGAGCGACGGCACCTGCAGGTGACCGCATGGCGGACCACACCGGAGAGGAAGGCCGACGTCACGTTGCGCACCCTGAGCAGCAGCGGCCGGGTGCGGGGGCATACTGGGTGCGCAGACAGCCTCGAGCCGAGCTGGTGTCAACCCGATGTCACAGCCTCCAGGCGTACCGGATCGCACCGGTGCCCGAGATGAATGCGGCGTGTTCGCCATCTACGCCCCGGGCGAGGACGTGGCCCGCTACTGCTACTACGGGCTGTACGCGCTGCAGCACCGCGGGCAGGAGTCTGCGGGCATCGCGGTCTCCGACGGTGACAACATCCTGATCACCAAGGAGATGGGGCTGGTCAACCAGGTGTTCGACAACCGTCGCCTGGCGACACTCAACGGGCACCTGGCGATCGGCCACGTGCGCTACTCGACCACCGGCGCGTCGACGTGGTCCAACGCCCAACCCGCGTTCAAGGTCAGCGCTTCGGGTCGTGGCATCGCCCTTGGCCACAACGGCAACCTCGTCGACATCGGACCGTTGGCGCTGGAGCTGGGCGCGCGCGGCGCACGCTGCACCACCGACTCTGAGCTGTTGACCACCCTGCTCGCCGAGCGCGCGGGTGCCGGCAGTGGGCCGCTCGACGACATCATCGTCGACGCGTGCAGGCGGATCTCCGGCGCCTACTGCCTGGCGATCATGGACGAGACGACCATCTACGGCGTCCGCGACCCGCACGGTGTGCGTCCGCTGATGCTCGGCGTGCTCGACGGCGGCGGCTACGTGCTGGCGTCCGAGACCGCGGCGCTGGACATCGTGGGAGCGACCCTGCTGCGCGAGATCGAACCAGGAGAGCTGGTCGCGATCGACGCCGACGGCATTCGCTCCCGCCGCTTCGCGTCGGCGGCGCCATCCTTCTGCGTGTTCGAGTACGTCTACCTCGCCCGTCCCGACCATCGCACGCCCGAGACCAGCGTGTACGCCGCACGCCGCCGGATGGGCCAGCTGCTCGCGGAGGAATCGCCGGCCGACGCGGACCTGGTGATCCCGGTGCCGGACTCCGGGCTGGCGGCAGCGGCGGGCTTCAGCCAGGCCAGTGGCATCCCGTACGCGGAAGGGCTCGTGAAGAACCGGTACGTGGGGCGCACGTTCATCCAGCCGTCGCAGTCGCTGCGGCAACTGGGGATCCGCCTGAAGCTCAACCCGTTGCGCGACGTGCTCGAGGGCCAGCGGCTGGTGGTCGTCGACGACTCGATCGTTCGTGGCAACACGTCGCGGCAGCTCGTGCGGATGCTGCGCGAGGCCGGCGCGACACAGGTCCACCTGCGGATCCCTTCGCCGCCCGTCCGCCACCCGTGCTTCTACGGCGTCGACATGGCGACCGAGGAGGAGCTGCTCGCGTCGGGACGGTCGATCGACGAGATCTGTCGATCCCTGGAGGCTGACTCGCTGGCGTACTTGTCGCTCGACGCGCTGATCAGCGCGAGCAGACGACCTGCCGACTCGCTGTGTCGCGCGTGCTTCGACGGCAGGTATCCGATCCCCGTGCCGCACGCGGCACCGACCGACACCCACACCACGCTGCCGGTGCTCGAGCTCGCCGCCCATGGGTGAGGGCGAGCGCCAGCGAGCCGGCGGGCGGGGATCCCATGGGTGAGGGCGAGCGCCAGCGAGCCGGCGGGCGGGGATGTTGTGGCGCGTGAGCCGCTGACCTACGCGGCGGCCGGTGTCTCGCTGGATGCGGCCGACGCCGCGGTGGCGGCCATCCGCCCGCATGCCGCCCGCACCGCGCGGCCCGAGGTGACCGGCGAGTTCGGCGGATTCAGCGGCATGTTCGCGATCGCGCCGGGTCGCTGGCGCCATCCGGTGCTGGTCACCAGCTGCGATGGCGTCGGCACCAAGCTCGAGATCGCACGCGACGTGCAGCGTTACGACACGGTCGGACAGGACCTTGTCGCGATGGTCGTCGACGACCTCGTGGTCTGTGGTGCCGAGCCGCTGGTGTTCAACGACTACATCGCGGTCGGCACGTTGGACGTCGCCACGCTCGAGCAGATCGTGGCGGGCATCGCCGATGGGTGCGTCATCGCCGGCTGTGCGCTGGTCGGCGGCGAGACAGCCGAGCATCCCGGCGTGCTGGCGCCCACCCAGTTCGATCTCGCGGGCTTCGGCGTCGGCATCGTGGAACGCGACGACGTGCTCGGGCCCGACCGCGTGGGAGCCGGTGACCACCTGGTCGCGCTCGCGTCGACGGGGCTGCACAGCAACGGGTACTCGCTGGCCCGGCGCGCCGTCGGCGATCTCGACCTCGCAGACGACCACGCGCTCGGCGAGCCGTTGGGCGACGCGCTGTTGCGACCGACGCGGATCTACGCCCGCGACTGCCTGGCATTGATCGCGCAGACCCAGGTGCATGCCCTGTGCCATGTGACGGGCGGCGGGGTGCCCGGCAACCTGTCGCGGGTCCTGCCCGCCGGGCTCGGTGCCGCGGTCGACACCGCGACGTTCCCGTCGCTGCCGCTCCTCGACCTGATCGCCGACCGCGGACCGGTCGCCACCGACGAGATGTGGCGCACGTTCAACATGGGCGCCGGCATGATCGCCGTCGTCGCTGACGGGCCGGCCGCCGTCGACCTGCTGGCAGCGCGCGGCATCGACGCCTGGGTCTGCGGCGAGGTGCGCGCCGGGCGGCAGGGTGTGGAGCTGGCCGGCGCAGCGACCAGGTGATATGAGCCGCGGACACGACAGGTTGAGTGTCACGGGGCGCTCGAGGGTTACGTGCGTACGCGTACGCAGCAAGGAGGGGCGGCGGTGAGCGATGGACGACGCGGAGCGCGTGACGGTCGACTCGCCCACGGACTGGGGCCGGCAATGCCCCGGAGCGTCCCAGACGAAGCTCTGTGACAATGGGACCAAGTGCGCATCCAACATGGAGCGCTGAGTCGTGTCCAACTCCGGAGGAGCGCGAAGCATGTGCGGCATCGTCGCGGATCACGGGACCAACCGGTCCGAGACGGGCCGGCGGATGCTGGCGCGAATCGAGCACCGCGGGCCGGATGACGTCGGGTGCCGGCAGGTCGCCGAGACCTGGCTGGGGCACACGCGGCTGTCGATCGTCGATGTCGCCGGTGGCGTGCAGCCGCTGCGAGACGACGCGGGAACGTGGATGGTCGGCAACGGCGAGATCTACAATCATGTCGAACTACGTCGGCGATTGGGCCCGCACCGCTTTCGGACCGGTTCCGACAACGAGGCCGCGCTGCACGCAGTGACGGCGTGGGGTCCCGAGGGTCTCGCTGAGCTGCGGGGAATGTTCGCCATCGTGGTCGCCGGTGAGGATGGCAGCATCGTCGCCGCGCGCGACCCGCTGGGCATCAAACCCTTGTACTGGGTCCGCTCCGACGACCGGTACCTGTTCGCGTCGGAGCTCCGCGCCTTCGACCCCGCCGTCCGAGTGCACGTCGAGACCTTCCCGCCGGGACACTGGTGGACCCCCGACCGCGGGCTTGTCCGGTACGCCGACCTGACCACCGATGACGAGATGTTCACCGACCCTGCGCACGCTCGCGAGGCGGTGCGAGTGGTACTGGACACCGCCGTCCGGCGGCGCCTCATGTCGGACGTCGGGATCGGCGTGTTCCTGTCGGGTGGGCTCGACTCGAGCATCGTCGCCGCGCTTGCGGCGGCAGCGGCGGCGGAGCGAGGCGAGCGCCTACAGTCCTTCGCGACCGGCCTGGCGGGCAGCGCCGACATCTCCGCCGCGCGACGTGTCGCCGAGCACCTGAAGTTGGATCACCACGAGGTGCTGTTCGACGCCGACGAGCTCGTCGCCGCAGTCCCCGCAGTCGTCGACGCACTGGAGTCGTTCGAACCGTCGTTGGTCCGCAGCGCGCTGCCGAACTTCTTCCTCGCCCGATTGGCATCCCAGTACGCGAAGGTCGTGTTGACCGGTGAGGGTGCCGACGAGCTGTTCGCCGGCTACGACTACCTGCGCGGGATCGACGACGTCAACCTGGCCGATGAGCTCCTGGCGACCGTGAAGGGTCTGCACGATCTCAACCTGCAGCGCTGCGACCGGCTGACGATGGCGCATGGGTTGGAGGCTCGGGTACCGTTCCTCGATCTCGACGTCATCGCCGTCGCCCAGCGAATCCCCGTCGCCTGGAAGCTACCGGGCGAACTCGGTCAGGAGAAGCGGCTGTTGCGGGAGGCCTTCGAGGGCATGGTGCCCGACGACGTCCTCTGGCGCCGCAAGCAGCAGTTCGGCGACGGCAGTGGCGCGGGGGCGGTGCTCCGCGCCCGCGCCGCCGAGGTGGTTGAGCCCGACGCGCCGCGCGCACCCGACCTGCCCGAACCGAGGTCCGCCGAGGAGCGCGCGTACCAGCAGCTGTTCTCCCGAACTCACGCGGGCTTCGATCCGCGTACGGTGCTCGGCCGGTTTGCGACCCCTTGACCAGCTACCCGCTGATGAAGCCGTTGTCGACCAGGAACTGCTGCGCCACGTCGGCAGGGTCCTCGCCATCAACGTCGACCCGCTTGTTCAACTCGATCATCTGATCGTTGGTCAGCTTCTCGGCGATCGGACCGAACAGCTGCTGGTACTGCTCGCTGTTCTCGTCGAAGACCTCCGAACGCATGGTCAGCGCCGCGTTGTACTTGGGGAAGAAGTTCTCGTCGTCCTCGAGGACCTTGAGGTTCTGCGCCGCGATCCGGCCGTCGGTGGCGAACACCTCGCCGAAGGTGCAGTCGCTGCCGATCTGGGTGTAGATGAGACCCAGCTCCACCTCGGTGATGTCCTCGAAGTCGAAGCCGTACGCCTCTTCGAGACCGGGCAGCCCGTCGTCGCGGTTGAGGAACTCGCTGGCCGCGCACAGGCCGGGGTTGTCGCCGCCGGAGGTCATGCCCTCGACCTCGGACAGCTTCGAGATGTCCGGCCCGCCCTCCTTGACCGCGAGCGCGTAGGTGTTGTTCATCGGCGCCACCGCGAACCATGTGATGTCGTTCTCGGCGTCGGCCTCCTTGACCGCCTCGAACTGCGCCTCCTCGCCTTCCTTCGCCTCGGTCTCGCCGAGATGGGTGATCCAGCCGGTGCCGGTGTACTCCCAGTAGGTGTCGATCTGGTCACTGGTGAGTGCCTCCCGCACCACGGCGCTGCCCTGTAGTCCGATCTGATCGTTTACGTTCGCACCCGCGGCCTCCAGTGCCAGCTTGGTGATGTTGCCGAGGATCAACTGCTCCGTGAACTCCTTCGAGCCAACGGTGATGTCGACGCCGGACAGATCGACCTGCTCGGCCAGCGCGGCGCTCTCCGAGCCGGCCTCCGAGCCGCCGCCATCGGCGCTCTCCGAGCCACCGCCTCCGCCGCAGGCCGCGAGCAGCAGCGCAAGAATCGCGGCCAGCGCCGCATAGCGAGTCCGGGTGGTTGCTCGTGGTCGCATGGTGATGCTCCTTGGTTCTGCTCTTCACGAAATCAGACGGCGGTCTAGATGCCCTTCGGACGCAGCTTGTCCTCGGCGAGGCCACCAAGAAAGTCGATTGCCAGCGCCAAGGCCGCGACCAGCAGGGCTCCAGCCCACAGCACCGTCGAGCGGCTCTGGACGATGCCGCCGTAGACGATGTCACCGAGGCCACCCGAGTTGACCAGCGTCGCCACCGTTGCCGTACCGACGTTGATCACCAGTGCTGTCCGGATGCCGGCGAGTACGACCGGTACCGCGAGCGGCAGCTCGATCTTGCGCAGCACGCCCCGCTTGGTCATGCCCATGCCGACGGCCGATTCGATGACGGACTCGTCGACCTGCTCGATGCCGACGATGGTGTTGCGCAGGATGGGAAGGAACGCGTACAGCACCAAGGCGAAGATCGTCGGCCAGAACCCGAGCGCGCGGAACAGCACCGCGATCAGCACGAGGATCCCGAGCGACGGCACGGCCTGCCCGGCGTTCGCGATCGCCAGGATCGGCGGCCCGAGCGCCCGGGACAGCAGATTGCGCCGTGTCAGCGCGATGCCAGCCGGCACAGCGAGCGCGACAACGGTGACCGTGGAGATCACCACAAGCTGGATGTGGCGGACCACGGCGCTCACGATGGCGTCAGTGGCAAGCAGCCGCTGCTCGATACTGTCAAGCTCGACGGCGTTGATCCAAACGAAGACGGCGATGACGATTGCCGCGATGAGGGCCGGACGGATCCAGATGCCCCCACTGCTTCGTCCTGCCGTGTCGGTGGCGCTGGCCGACATCAGCCGCTCACCTGCTCCTCGTCGGTCGTCTCCACGTCAGCATCCGCGAGCCGGTGCTGCGCGTCTGCGCCAGCGCTCTGGCCCATCGCCTCGGCAGCCGCGAGCACGACGGCCATGTCGACCGCACCGGTGTAGCGGTCGTCGTCGTCGACGACGACCGCCGTGCCGTAATGCGAGCGCAGCATCTGGTCGAGCGCGTCGGCGATCGTGGAGTTCGCCGAGATTACGCCGTGCACCTCTTCGCCGACGCTGGTCAGCTCATCGTCGGTGCGCAGGTCTTGTGCATGCAGCCACCGTCGCGGACGACCGTCGTCATCGAGCAGCAGCAGTTGATCCTGCTCTGCGTCGTCCAGCCGGTTGCGCAAGGTGTCGCGCTTCTCGTCGGACCGCGCGGTCGGCCAGTCCTTCAACGTGACCTCGCCGACGCGAGTGAGGTTCATGCGTTTGAGCGCGGCACCGGAGCCCACGAAATCGGACACGAACTGACTGGCTGGGTTGGTAAGGATCTCCTCGGGAGTGTCGAACTGGGCGATGATCGACTGATCCTGCAGGATCGCGATGCGATCGCCCATCTTGATCGCCTCGTCGATGTCATGCGTGACAAAGACGATCGTCTTCTTGATGTCCGCCTGCAGCCGCAGGAACTCGTTCTGCAATCGCTCACGGGTGATCGGGTCGATCGCGCCGAACGGCTCGTCCATCAGCATCACCGGCGGATCGGCGGCCAGCGCGCGGATGACGCCGATGCGCTGCCGCTGACCACCTGACAGCTCGCGGGGGTAGCGGCCACGGAAACGTCCGGGGTCCATGCCGACGAGCTCGAGCAGCTCGTCGACCCGGTCGTCGATCTTGTGCTCGTCCCAGTCGAGCAACCTGGGCACCGTCGCGACGTTGTCGCGGATCGACATGTGGGGGAACAGACCGATCTGCTGGATCACGTAGCCGATCCTCCGGCGCAGCAGGTCCGGGTTGGTGGACGTGACGTCCTCGCCCTCGAGGAAGATCCGTCCGGACGTGGGCTCGATCACCCGGTTGATCATCTTCATCGTCGTGGTCTTGCCGCACCCGGACGGGCCGACGAGCACGACGATCTCGCCCTCGGGCACGTCCATGGACAGGTCGGCGACGGCAGGTTCCTCGGTGCCTTCGTAGACCTTCGTGAGCTCTTCGAGCTTGATCATGCTGTCAGCCACGGATCCCCCTCGGGGTGGTGTAGTGGACGAGCAGACGGAACAACCCGTCGAGGCAGATGCCGAAGACGATCACGCCGAGCGTGCCGACCAGCGCCTGGGGCGTGGCGGTTGCGCTACCGATCCGGGCCAGCGCCGACAGCAGCATCTGGCCGAAGCCGGGGCCGTTGACGATCGAGCCGATCGTGGCGATGGCGACCATGAGCAGTCCGGAGACCCGGATGCCGGTGACGATCACCGGCCATGCCAGTGGCGCCTCGATGCGAAACAGCCGCTCCCGCCGGCCCATGCCCATGCCGAGCGCGGACTCCACGATCGCCTGATCGACCTCGTTGAGGCCGACGATGGTGTTGCGGACGATCGGCAGCAGACCGTACAGGGCCAGACCGGCGATCACCGGCCGGGCACCCAGCCCCCCGATCGGCGGCGGCAGTGTGAGCATGATCGCGAACAGTGCCAGTGAGGGGATGGTCAGGATGATCGCACTGGTGTTGAGCGATGCCGCACGCGCGGTCGGGTTGCGGTAGCTCAACATGCCGAGCGAGATACCGATGATCGATGACAACGTCAGGCCGAGCGCGACCACGTAGAAGTGCCCCCACGCATGCTCCGCAAGCGTGTCGAAGTTGCTGGACAAGTAGTTCCAGAACGCTGCCACACGAAGCCTTCCGGCTCGTCGATCGCCCAGTCGCTGTGCTCCGACCCATGTCGGACGATAGAGGGGCATGCGCCGAAGATCAATGGATGGGATTCAGGCCATGAACGTCGGGGGCCTGGTCAGCGCGGGAGCCAGAACCTGCGGAGCCGGCCGACGGCGGCCATCCGCTGCTCGGCGAACTGATCAGCCGCTGCGGCTGTTGTGGTGTGCTGGTCGCGGGCGAGGGCGTAGATCTGCCGGAGCCGGGCGCCGATCTGTTCGGCGCGGGCTGTGGCGCGCGCCTCGGAGTAGCCGCCGGCATGCAGCTCGTCGGCGACCTGGATCAGCCCGCCGGCGTTGAGCACGTAGTCGGGGGCGTACAGCACCCCGGCGTCGGCGAGCGCCTCGGCGTGCCGAGGGTGTGCGAGCTGGTTGTTGGCCGCGCCCGCGACGACCCGACACTGCAGCTCGGGAATCGTGTCGTCGTTGAGCACCGCGCCGAGCGCGTTGGGGCTGAAGACATCGGCGTCGACGGCGTGGATCTTGTCGACGCTGACGACCTCGGCACCGAGGTGCTCCGCGCACCACGCCGTCGCGTCGGCGTTCGTGTCGGCGACCGTCACCCTGCCGCCGGCCTCGTGGACCGACTCGGCCAGCCGGCGTCCGACCTTACCGACACCCTGGATGGCGACGTGCCGGCCCGTCAGCGACGACGTGCCCCAGACCTCGGCGACGCTGGCCTGCAACCCGACGAATGCGCCGTAGGCGGTCAGCACACCCGAATCGCCCGATCCGCCCTCGACCGAATCGGCGCCGGTCGCCCAGCGGGTCTCCCGTGCGACGATCGCCATGTCGGCGGGGTAGGTGCCGACGTCGCAGGCCGTGACGTAGCGTCCGCCCAGCGACTCGACCAACCGGCCGTAGGCACGCAGCAGCGCCTCGGACTTGTCGGTGGCCGGATCGCCGATGATGACGGCCTTGCCGCCGCCGAGATCCAGGCCGGCGGCCGCCGCCTTGTACGCCATCGCCTTCGCCAGCCGCAGGACGTCGGTCAACGCCTCGGATTCGTCGGCGTACGGGTAGAACCTCGTGCCGCCGAGGCCGGGACCGAGTCGGGTGGAGTGGATGGCAATGATCGCGCGCAGGCCGGTGCCGGGGTCGCTGCCGAACACCACCTGTTCGTGGCCGTCGAACCGTGCAAACGGACCGTCCATGATGGAGCTCCTCGCTCGTGCCGTCGGTCGGGTCACGACCGACGTCGCTCGCCGCCGCACCCGGGATCGCCGTATGCGGACTGTGCTGTCGATCGTACGCGTCCCGACGCCGGGACGGCACACGCGCCGACACGTCATCCACCATCACGTCACCATGAGTACGGCAGCGACACCGGCGGCGACCACCGCGAGCAGCCACATGATCCGGACACGCCGGCGCAGCACCTCCATGCGCCAGTGGTGCGCGACCCCCCGGTGTGCGGCGGCGTGGTGGCGCAGCGCCGCGACGACCTCGTCTGACGAGGTGCACCGCCGCACGTCCGCTGCCAGCACGCCCACCGATGAGCACCCCGCAGCGCGCGCCCACGCCCGCAGTGCAGCCGCCAATGGCCGCCCCGCACCGAGCGCCTGTGCCACGACGTGCAGCTCATCGGCGACGGCACCGCGACCTGTGGCCGTCACGAGGGCGATCGCTGCAGGCAGCCGATCGCCCGCCTCGAGGAGGACCGCCAGCCGGTCGAGCACCTGCGCCAGCTCGTCCGCCCGGCGCAGCTGACCGACCGGCGTCGCGGCGGCCCTCGCTCGTCGCCACCGGCCGGTCCGCGACGGCGATGCGGCCGACCACCAGGACTCGTTGCCATCGTCGAAGCGATGGCGGACGTGCGGTCGCAGCCGATCCGTCAGCGCTCGAGCGCGACCGTGCGTCATTGGCGCGGACCGGTTGGGTCTGCGGCGAACACCCGAGCTGACGGGTATGGCCGCAGCCACCTGCCGGCGCACCACCACAACCCGACCGCCAGCACGGCGGCGCTCCACCTGCCGCCGGTCGGCAGGTCGCTGCCCACCACCGGCACCAGCGGTACGAGCAGCAGCCAGCGCGCGACCGTCCCACCGGCGGCGACGCCAGCGCAGGCGCACGCATGTGCCGCCGCGGCCGATGCATCGCCGCGCAGCCACGCGAGCGCGGCGCCGGCCGGTGCCCCGCGCTCGTGGAGCGCGGCGACGGTCCCGAACAGGCGGTCGCCTGCAGCCGTGGCAACGCGGCCGCGCAGCATGTCGATCAGCGCGACGGCATCGGCGTCCGGTGCCGCGCGCACGACGGCGCGCGTCGCGTCCCGCAGCGGCGGCGGCCCACCGAGACCTGCGCGCAGCGTGGCGGTCGCCACATCGGCACCGTCACGGTCAAGCTCGTGCTCGACGGCACCGACGAACCACGGCCACCAGCGGTCGGCGGTCTGGCCACGCCGGTCTCGGTGCTCGTGACGGGCACGCAGCAGCACGACCGTGACCGCGAGCAACCCGATCACCTGGGCGGTCATGTCGCGTCGTCGTGGGGGTCGGACCAGTGCCCGAGCGAACCGGCGGCGACCCGGGCGAGCTCCGGTTGGTCCGCGGCGTCGCCGGTGCGGTGGAGCACCGTCTGTGTCGCGTCCGCCAGCAGCGACGCCCAGGTCGTCTGCACGGCGTCACGCTCGCGCAGTCGTTCCTCGAGCGCGACCCGTGGCGCGAACAGCACCGGTCCCACGGTGTTGCCGCCCGCGACGCCGTCGAGGAGGTGCCTGACGGCTCTGCTGAGCTCCGCCCTCGCCGCCTGGCTCGTGCCCGCCTGGTTGATGACCGGGAGCAACCGCTGCGGTCGTACGCCGAACTCGAGGAGCTCGATCAGGGCCCGCACCAGCGCGTACACCCCCTTCAGCGTGGGTTGGCCGACGACCAGCACGGCATCCGCCTCGCCGAGCACCGTGCGGGCCAGCGCGTTGCGCTCCTCGACCTCGATCGATCCGCCCTCGGCCTCGCCCTCGACGTCGGGGTCCACGTCGGCCACCACCGCATCGAAGGCGGTGCGCAGCGACCGCAGCGCCGGCTGCAGCGACCCGCTGCGAACCCGCGACCAGTGCCGGGCGCGAGGCAACCCGGGGAGCAGGTAGTAGCCGCGCTCCACGATGCCGACCGCGAGCTGGCGCACCTGGCCGCGTGCGGGGGTGCGGTGCGCGTGCAGCTCGACCACATCGGCCAGGCATGGCTGGGACCCGTGGGCGTTGTGCAGCATCGCCTGTTCGGCGTGCAGGCAGCAGTCCGCGAGCAGCACCCGACGACGCGCGGCCGCCAGGCCCTGTGCCAGGGCGATCGCCGTCACGCTGGCTCCGGTGCCGCCCGGACCGGTGACGGCGACCAGCGGGGCGCGATCGGCGTTGCGGTGGGCCTGGGTCTCCGGCGCCGCCAGCCCGACCGCGCGCAGCAGTTGCTGCCGACCGAAGTCGGCGGGCAGGACGACGGTCGCGCCGAGCTGTGACCACTCCGGATGCCGTCGCGTTCCCTCGACCACCACCGGCACCCCGCCGTCGGCGCTGATGCCGGTGAGCAGATCGCGGTCGACGAACGACAGGTCGCCGTCGAGGAGCGCGACCGTTGATCCACGGTCCGCGCGCAGCCGCGCCTGCAGGTGGGCGACCGACGCACAGTAGGAGACCACGACCGGGATCTGGCCCGCCGACGACCAGGCCTCGACGCGTTGCGGCCAGCCGGCGATGCGGCTGACGAGTCCGAGCACGGTCTGTGGCGCAGACATCAGACCTGTCCCGTTGTGTACATCACGGTGCAATGCCAAGCCCCCGGTGTATCATGGCGGGCGATGGCGCAACAAGAAATCACCTGGCTTAGCACGGCGGCGGCCGCGCGGCATCTGGGCATCACGCCGCGGACGTTGTACCGATTGATCGATGAGGGCGAGATCGCCGCGTACAAGTTCGGTCGCGTCATCCGCCTCCAGGAACGCGACGTCAACGCCTTCATCGAACGCAGTAGGATCGTGCCGGGATCGCTCGAGCACCTGTATCCGGACCCCGCGCGATCCAGCTCCGACTAGGCCGCTCCGCCACGTCATGGCGTGGTGACCTCGGTGACGACGTCGAGCCGGAGATACCGTCCGTCGTCGAACCACAGCAGGTCCCGGCCGACGCCCGCGAGTTGGCCGCGGTGGGCGGTGCCATCGACCGTGCACGCGGCGATCACCGCGTGGCGCTCGCTCAGCCCGTGCACCACATCGTCGAACGTGGCCGCACGCACGACCGCGGGTGGGTCGCCGCCGACTGCACCGCCGAGGTGCCGGAGACCCACGATCGCCGCGGCCGCGACGTAGGCGACCTCTGCGTCACCCGTCGCGACGGCGACGTACTCGGCAGCGGCGACCACGACCGCACCGCGGTAGGTGCGACCGCTGGCCACCGACAGCTCGACGCGCGCACCGGCGTCCGCCATGCCGCGACAGACCGCTGCGAAGGTCTGGTCCTCGTCGAGCTGCTGCTCCAGCCACCTGCGCCGGCGGCGCGCATCGACGCTCGTGCGGGCGCGCGCGAGGTTCAGGAAGGCATGAAGCTGCTCGTCGCGCACCGGAGCTCCCGAGCCTGAAGTGACGTGCATGGCCGACGTGAGTGTATGGGCGACGTCACACCGACCGATCACGCCGACATCGCACGAATGGAGGATGGGCGCAGCGCACCTCATATGGGGCGACACGCGCCGGTCACCTGCCCGGCATGTGATCCCGACGTTCGCTAGAGCTAGACTTGCTTTGTTTGCCTAGCACCTGCTTACGAAGTTACCCACACCGCGGATCGGGGCGCGAATGGCTGGAGTCAAGGGCAGGGTCGTCGTCATCACGGGAGCCGGCGGCGGCCTCGGACGCCAGCACGCGAAGCTGTTCGCACAGCAGGGCGCCCGGGTGGTGGTCAACGACCTTGGCGGCAACCGCGACGGCTCCGGGTTCGGGTCCGACATGGCCGACGCCGTGGTGTCGGAGATCACCGACGCCGGTGGCGAGGCGGTCGCCAACTACGACGACGTCTCCACCGTCGACGGGGGACAGCGCGCGGTGGCCGCCGCACTCGACGCGTTCGGCCAGGTCGACATCGTCGTCAACAACGCTGGCATCCTCCGGGACAAGTCGTTTCACAAGATGACACCCGAGCAGTGGGATGCGGTGCTCAAGGTGCACCTCTACGGCGCCTTCAACGTGACGCGCGCCGCCTGGCCGCACCTGCGTGCGCAGCAGTTCGGACGGGTCGTCGTCACGACGTCCACGTCGGGGCTGTTCGGCAACTTCGGCCAGGCCAACTACGGTGCCGCGAAGATGGGCATGGTCGGCCTCATCAACACCCTCGCCGTCGAGGGCGCACGCTTCAACATCACGGCGAACGCGGTCGCCCCGTTGGCGGACACGCGCATGACCGCGGACGTCATCCCCGACGACGCGCGGATGGATCTCGACCCGGCGTACGCCTCGCCCATAGTCGTGCACCTGTGCTCCGAGGAGTGCACCGACACCGGCGTCATCACCCTGGCCAGCGGCGGTCACTATGCCCGGATCGCATACATGCAGGCCGTTGGCGTCCAGTTCGACCACGTGCCGTCGGTCGAGGAGATCGGGGTGGCGTGGGATGAGATCATGGACCTGACCGACTCCGCGATGGGGCGCAACCCGCTGGCATAGCGTCCCCGCGCATGGCGCCGGAACCCACGACCTACACTTCCGCCCATGCGTGAGCCCATGACCGACGAACTGTTCGTCACCGACGCCTACCGCCACACCTTCGAGGCGGTCGTGACCGACGTCGACCCCGAGGGCCGGTCGGTGGCGCTGAACCGTACGGTGTTCTATCCAGGCGGCGGTGGCCAGCCGCACGACACGGGATCGCTGCAGTGGGGTGACGGCCGGGCCGATGTGACCCGCGCCCGCCGGCAGGAGGGTCGGCTGTGGCACTCGGTCGCCGACGATCAGCCGCTGCCGTCACCCGGCACCGAGGTGTCCGGCACGATCGACTGGGACCGCCGGCACCTGCTCATGCGGACCCACACCGCGTTGCACATTCTGTGCGGCGTCATCTGGCAGGACTTCAGGGTCGCGGTCACCGGCGGCAACATGGAGCCGGGCACGGGGCGGCTCGACTTCGAGCTGCCGGAGATGTCCGCCGAGCTCGGCCGCCGTCTCGAGCAGCGGATCAATCAGGAGATCCAGCGCGCCCGCGACATCGCCGTCGAGTTCGTCGACCGCGCCGAGGCCGACGCCGATCCGGCACTCATCCGTACCAGGGCGAACCTCATCCCGGCCGTGATCGATCCCCTGCGGGTCATCGACATCCGCGGGCTGGACCGTCAGGCAGACGGCGGCACCCACGTCGCGTCGACCGCTGAGGTCGGCGTGGTCGAAGTGACCGGCACGCAGTCGAAGGGTCGCGCCAACAAGCGGGTCAGGATCGCCGTCGGCGACGCCCAACCGCAATAGCCGGTCAGCGATCGGTCTGCCCGTCGCTTTCTGCCTCGGCCGATGACCCGTCGAGGCGCAGCGAGTAGCCAGTGGAACGCACGCCGGGGGCCGGCTCATGATCCAGACCGGGATCGCGCGTGAACCCCAGCCGGTCGTACAGATCCCGCGCCTCCTCCATCTCCTGGGTCACGGCCAGCACCAGCCGCGTCTTGCCCTCCTTGCGGGCCAGCTCGATGCAGCGCTGCATCAGTGCGCGGCCGACACCCGTGCCGCGTTCATCCGGCGGCACCGCCAGCACCCGCACGGCGGATGCGTCCTGCTGGGCGCCGCGCCAGTCGGGATACCGGGTCACGGTGCCGACCAGTCGGCCGTCGCGCTCGGCGACGAGCAGCTCGGCGTCGATCTTGCGGCCACGGACGTTCGCGATGTCCTGCGCGAAGGACGACCACGCATCCGGAGCCATGCGTGCGGCGAACTCGCTGTAGGCGTCGACGACGAGCGCCGCGACGATGTCGAGCTCATCGTCGCGGGCCTCGCGAATGTTCAGTGCATCGCTCACTGCGGCTGCCTTCGTGGTCGGGTTCGCGGGTGCTGTCGTCGGTGGCTGCGTGCCGCGATCCTTCTCCGAGCCCGACGCCGACAAGCGCTCGGACCTGCGGTCACGAACATACCGCCCATCGGTCGCCACGCACCTGCGTCCACGGGATATCGCTGGTAGACAGGGTTACCACAACTGACGAAGGGTTCTCCCAGCGATGCGCACGCTGTCACTTCCGATGTGCCGGAGTCTCATCGGATGGTTCGTCGTTGTAGCGGCAGGCGTCGTGCTCGCCGTGTGGTGGTCGCCGGGTGACGTGTCCGCGCAGGAGGCCGAGGAGCTCGGGGACGTCGCGCTGGGCAGCCAGCTGTACGCCCAGGCGTGCGCGCAGTGCCACGCCTCAGACGGCCGTGGTGTCGAAGTGCCCGGCACCGACCGCGTCGCGCCGGCCCTCCAGGGCCGAGAGCAGGTCACCGCGGCGTACGTCGATCTCGTGCTGCGGACCGGCCGGATGCCGCCGGCGGCGGACCCGTTCGACAACCAACCCCGCAAGGTGGCCTTCAACGAGGCACAGCGGCTGGCCATCGTCGCGTACACGGTCGAGGAGTTCGGTCTGACCAACGACCTGGCCGATGTCACCGACCTTCCGGAGGGCGATCCGGGCAACGGGCAGAGCGTCTACGCCGAGAACTGTGCGGCCTGTCACGGGGCGACCGGTGGGGGCGGAGTGGCCGGCGGTGGCGCCTGGACGCCGGCCGTCAACACCTACGAACCGGTCACCCTCGCCGAGGCGATCCGTGTCGGACCGTTCCAGATGCCGGCGTTCGGAGAGAAGCAGATCACCGATCAGGAGGTCGCCGACGTCGGCGCCTTCCTCGAGGAGGTCCGCAGCGAGTCCGGCACTCCGCTCGGCCTGGTCGAGCTCAACCCCGTGTTCGCGTCCGGGTTCGTGGCCCTGCTGGCAGTCGCGATGATCCTGTCGTTGTTCTGGATCTCATCGAAGCCGACGTGGTTCCCCGATCCCGAGGCGGACGCCGACGAGGACCGGCCGACGACACCCGCCGCGGTCACGCCCGTCGACACCACGGAGCAGCCGTGATGAGCACCCTTGCCCGGAGGCCTGCAGATGAGTGACCGTGAGGCCGAGCAGACCCGTCCCGACCTCACCATCGTCAGCGAGGAGACGCCGCCGCCGAGTCAGGCCAACGACGCGCTCGTGCTCGGCAGCGCGATCATCGCGGCACTCGCCGGCGTCGGCTTCGCGGTCGGACTGGCACTGCGCACCTCGATCACGGTGTACGGCACGGCGCTGGCCATCGGGCTGCTGGCGTTGGGCTTCGGCATCCGGCGCTACTTCAGCGACCTGTTCCCCGACATCGAGGCGGTCGAGCCGCGCCACCCCGAGCAACAGGCCACGGAGGAACCCGTCTCGGCCATCGCACCGCTGCAACGGCGCTCGCTGCTGCGCAACGCATTGATCGGGGCTAGCGGGGTGTTCGGACTCAGCCTCCTGTCGCCGGTCCCGTCGCTGGGACCCGCACCGGGCGATGCCCTGCGCACCACCGACTGGCGCCGGGGCACCCGGCTGGTAACCACCGACGGTGAGCCGATCCGGGCCGACAACGTCGCCAGCGGTGGCGTCGCCACCGTCTGGCCCGAGGGCTCGATCAACAACGAGATCTCCGCGGTCATCCTCGTCCGTGTCGGTGACACAGAGTTCAAGGACCCGACCAACTTCGACTGGGTCGTCAACAACGAGCTCGTCGCCTACTCGAAGGTCTGCACCCACGCGGGCTGCCCGGTCGGGCTGTTCCGCGAGACGGACAACGCGCTGTTCTGTCCGTGCCACCAGTCGACGTTCGACGCGGTGCGCGGCGCCATCCCCACGTTCGGACCGACCGCCCGCGCGCTTCCGCAGCTGCCGCTCGGGACGGACGCGGAGGGCTTCCTCATCGCGCTCGGCGACTTCACCGAGCAGGTCGGACCCGCATACGGATAGGTCCACAACTACGCTGGCCGTCGAGGCGCTCCAGGTGTCTGGATGTCGGAAGGGATGCGATGACGCCGCTGTTCGGCAAGCTGTTCGACCAGCTCGACGCGCGTCTGCACGTGCGCGCCGACACCCGCAAGAGCGCCAACAAGGTGTTTCCGAGCAACTGGTCGTTCCTGCTGGGCGAGGTGGCGCTGTTCTCGCTGGTGATCCTCGTGCTGACCGGCATCTTCCTGACGTTCTTCTACCGCCCCAACGTCGAGGCCGTCACCTACACCGGCAGCAACCCGGTGTTCGCCGGCAGGACGCTGCCCGCGGCGTTCGAGTCGATCGTCCGGTTGTCCAGCGACATCAACGGCGGACTGCTGTTCCGGCGGCTACACCGCGGCGCCTCGCACCTGTTCATCGCAACCATCGTCCTGCACATGCTGCGGATCCTGTTGACCGGGGCGTTCCGCAAGCCGCGTGAGCTCAACTACTTCGTGGGCATCGGTCTGCTGACCCTGGCGTTCGGCGCGGGGTTCACCGGGTACTCGCTGCCCTACGACTCGCTGGCGGGCACCGGTATCCGCATCGCCTACTCCGAGCTGCTGTCGCTGCCGCTGATCGGTGACCGCGTCGCGTTCTGGATCTTCGGTGGGGCGTTCCCGACCGGCGACGTGATCCCGCGGTTCTTCGTGCTGCACGTGATGCTGCTGCCAGCGGCATTGATCGGCACCGTCGGGCTGCACCTGTTCATGGTCTACCGGCAGAAGCACACGCAGTTCCCACGCGTCGGTGTCGACGGGCACCAGTTGGTCCTCGGCAAGCCGCTGTGGCCGCTGCAGTTCGCCGAGAGCACCACGCTGTTCCTGTGGACGGGGGGTCTACTGGCGGCCGCCGCCGTGCTGATCCCCTGGAGCGATGTCGCCCTGCTGGGCCCGTACGTGCCGGGCGAGGTGGGCAACAACGCGCAGCCCGACTGGTTCCTGTTCTGGCTCGAGGGCGCGTTGCGGATCTTCCCACCGATCGAGTTCGGGATCCCGGGCACGCTGATCATCTCCGGGCCGTTCGTCGCCGGCGTCGTGCTGCCCGGACTGATCTTCACGTTCCTCGCCTTCTACCCGTTCCTCGAGAAGTGGCTGTACAAGCTCGAGGGCGAGTGGCACGTGCTGCAGAACCCGCTGGAGATCCCCCTGCGGGCGGGAGTCATGTTGGGGGTCTTCAGCGCGCTGCTGCTCCTGTCGGCCGCGGCGACCAACGACATCCTGTCGCGCATGCTGGGCATCCCGATCGAGGTGATGACGTGGTTCTTCCGCATCACCGTGATCGTCGCCCCGATCGTGCTGGGTCTGGGCATCGCCCGCTACGCCCGGCGACGGCTCAACCGCAGGCAGCGTCACGTGCCGAGCACGGAGACCGAGGCGCAGCAGCGCTACATCGCCGCCTGACGTCGACGCCCTCCGGGCTCGGTGACCCAGAGAGCCGGCGCGTCTGGCGGCGCGCGGTGTGGGCCGACGTCGCCTCGCACGTAGATCGTCGTATCACGGCGTGCCGACAGCCCTCGTGTCGTTGATGATGCACACACAGCTGGTCACCGCGGCACCGGTGGGGCGGGCGCACGGTCCGTGCCTACAATCCCGGGGTATGAGCGACGACGTTGGGCAGCTACTGCGGCGGGCCGGCGAGGGCGACCGCGACGCGTGGGACGATCTCGTCGACCGCTACGCGCGTCTGGTCTGGTCGGTGGCGCGCTCGTTCAGCCTGGACGACGCGACGGCGGCGGACGTCAGCCAGACCGTGTGGCTGCGGCTGGTCGAGCACTGCGGCCGGATCAAAGACCCCGAACGGCTCGCCGGATGGCTGGCCACGACCACGCGACGCGAGGCGTTGCGGGTGATCCGCGGGCGGCGGCGGCAACAGCCATCCGAGTTGGTCGACACCATCGCGGACCGCGTCACCCCGCAGCCCGACGAGCTGCTGATCGAGGACGAGACCACCAGGTTGGTCTTCGTCGCGTTCGACGCGTTGTCGGAACGCTGCCGACAGCTGCTGCGGCTGCTGTGCGCGGAGCCGCGGCTGGGCTACGCGACGGTCGCGGACCTGCTCGGGCGCCCCATCGGCAGCCTGGGCCCGACCCGTGCGCGCTGTCTCGATCAGCTGCGGGGCCTGATGCGACAGGCCGACGCGACGACGGCCGGCGTGCCGAAGGGAGACGCCTCCAGTGAGTGACGGACCGGCCAACGACGACATGATCCGCGACACTGCCGAGGCCGAGGTGCTCCAGGCCCTCCGCCGGATGTTCGATGTCGTCGATCCTCCACCAGCCCACGTCATCGCACACGCACGGGACGCATTCGCCTGGCACGGCATCGATGCCGAGCTCGCGGAGCTCGTCTACGACTCCGCCGTGGCCGCGACGCCTGCAGGGGTGCGGGGCGACGAGGACGCCCGGCAGATGACCTTCCGTGCGCCGGGCCTGGAGATCGAGGTGGAGGTCGTGTCGGAGCGGACACGGATCGTCATCGGCCAGCTCGTGCCGGCGCAGACGGCGTCGATCGAGCTCAGACAGGGAGGCAGGACGCTACGTGCCGAGGCCGACGCGTTGGGACGCTTCTCGTTCGACGGGATCGCGCCCGGCGCGATCAAGCTGACCGTCGTCACCGAGTCGGGGACGCTGGTACAGACCGAGGGTCTGACGATCTGACCGTCGCGCGGTCCGGGTCAGGCCGTGTCGTCGTGTGGCGGGTTGCCGTCGGGCGGGCTGTCGGCGAGCCGGGCCTCGCCGACCCCCTGCGCGGCATCGGCGTTCGGTTCCTGGTCGTCGGGACCGTCCGCGGGAGGATCACCCGGCGGGTCACCGTCGGGCGGCCCCTCCGGCGGGTCACCGTCGGGCCCGTCCTGTTGCCCTGCGTCCGGGTCGGGCCCGGACGGCTCGGGCTCCGGCTCGGGTTCGGGCTCGGGCTCCGGCGGCGGCTGTGACGGCTCGGGCTCTGGCTCTGGCTCGGGCTCCGGCGGCGTCGTCGGCGCTGGTGCGACCTCACCCACGATCTCGAGATCGCCGGTCGGCTCGGGGAAGTCGTGCGGTTCGGTGTTGGCCAGCGCCTCGGTCATGTACTCGGCCCACAGCTCGGCCGGGAACCCGCCACCCGTCGGCGAACCCGGCATGGGCTCGTTGGAGTCTCGATAGCCCATCCACGTGACCGTGGTCAGATCCGGGGTGAGACCGGCGAACCAGGCGTCGGCGGCGTTCTGGGTCGTGCCGGTCTTGCCGGCCGCCGGTCGGCCGATCTGCGCAGCGGTGCCCGTGCCGCTGTCGATCACGCCGCGCAGCACGTCGACCGTCGTCCATGCGACGTCGGTGTCGAGCACGCGCCGGCCATCGGTCGACGGCTCGTAGATCACGTCGCCGTCGCGCCTGACCTCCGAGATCGTCTGGGGCGTGTGCGCGACGCCACCGCTGGCAAGCGTGTTGTAGGCCGCTGCCAGGTCAAGCGGCGTGACCTCCTCCGCGCCGAGGACGATCGACGGGTTCGGATCGAGTGTGCTGGCGATGCCGGCGTCCTCGGCCAGCGAGGCGATCGCGGACGGCCCGACGTCCAGCGCAACCTGGGCGTACACCGTGTTGATGGACTTCCACGTCGCCTCGCGCAGCGTCACCGACCCGTACCCTGCGCTGCCGTAGTTCGAGACCTCCCACCCGGTCGGATCGCCGCTCTGCTCGGCGCTGAAGGTCATGGTCGCAGGTCCCGGCAATCGGCTCTCCGGTGACTTGCCGTCGGCGATCCACGCAGCGAGCGCCCATGGCTTGAACGTCGAGCCGGGCTGACGGCCCAGCCGGTCGGGGCCGCCCGTCGCCAGGTTGTACTGGTCGCGGGCGTAGCGGCGTCCACCCACGAGTGCCCGGATCGCACCGTTGGAGGGATCCAGCGACACCAGCGCACCGGTCGGCACCTTGACGTCGGTGTCCTGGGCGCGCAGCTCGGCGCGCAGCTGATCAAAGCGCTCTTTGTAGATCCGCTCGGCGGCCCGCTGCATCCGAAGGTTCAGCGTGGTCTTCACGGTCAGGCCGCGGTACGCCTGCGCGGTACCGAGCCGCTCCGCCAGCTCCTGCTCGACCATGTCCATGAAGAACGGGGCAGTGCCCGACCTGCGCTTGGCCCGCTTGGTGACCTCGGGCGGCCGGGCGCGCAGATCGGCTGCGTCGCCACGATCGATCCACTCCTGCGCGAGCAGCTGGTCGATCACGTAGCCGTAGCGCTCGCTGGCCCGCTCGGGGTTGTCCACGGGATCCGACGCAGACGGCGCGGGGATGAACCCGGCGAGCAGCGCCGACTCGGCGGGGGTCAGCTCGCCGACATTCTTGTCGAAGTAGGCGCGGGCGGCGGCCTGGATGCCGTAGGCGCCGCGTCCGAAGTAGATGGTGTTGAGGTACCACTCGAGGATCTGGTCCTTGGAGACCTCCCGCTCCAGCTTCATGGCGAGCACCGCCTCGCGCGCCTTGCGCATCGCGGTCTGATCGGTGTCACCCGTGATCGTCTTGACGTACTGCTGACTGATGGTGGAGCCGCCCTGGCGCACCTCTCCGGACCGCACGTTGCGGACGGCCGCGCGCACGATGCCCGGCAGGCTGACACCCTGGTGCTCGTAGAACTGCGCGTCCTCGGCGGCGAGCACCGCCTGCCGGGTGTGCTCTGGCACCTGGTCGAGCTCGACGTCCTCGCGCGTGGCCTCGGCGTACAGCTCGCCGATCTCGCGCCCGCGGGTGTCGAGCACGACGGTCGGGGTGGTGTCCAGCGCGCTGGGCAGCGGCACGGTGGCGACGGCGTACACGATGGCGCCGCCGATCGTCAGCGACACCAGCACGAAGACCAGCAGCAACCCGACCCAGAACCCCGGGCGCCGGTACCAGCGGCGGCGACGCGGCGGGCGCCTGGCGGCCCGACCGGGCGACAGCGGACGGCGTCCGCGGTTGGCGGGACGCGTGCGGGGCGCGGCATGCAGCACTGTGCGCCGCCCCATATGGCCGGTGCTCATGTGCACCGAGTCTGCCACCGGACCGCGGGGCCGCAGCGCCGGCTGAGCGCGACGTCACCGGCGGGCGCTGCGGTCAGGGCTTGTGCGCCTGCCCCATCAGCACGCTCTCATGCAGGTGGTTCCAGCCGCACACCAGGCAGCACTCCACGGTGTAGGCGGTGAAGGAGTCGTGGTCGGAGGCGAGGTCGTCGAGCTCTTCGCGGGTCCACACCGGGGTGCCGGACCTCCGGCGAAGATCTCGGCCGAACACGTACGTGACGAGGCGCAGCGACGAGCTGCGGTCGGTGGCCACTCTGGCGCGCCGGTCAGCGAGCTCGCAGATGGGACACTGACGGTCACTGGGCGTGCCGATGTTGCGCGCGGCACGAAGCAGCTCGGGATGGGCATCGCAGACATCGCGCACCGAGATCGCGCCCTGCGACACCTGGCGCACGACCGCGCGCTTGGCCATCTGGTAGTCCGTGGAACCCTGCATCGTCGTCACCGGCAAGTGTAGGTGGGCGTCGGGATCCGCCGACGGGCGCGGCCGGTCCGCGGTGCTCCTGTCCGATCAACTACCTCCGATCAACTACCATAGATCGGTCTGACATATCGGAGCGATACATCGACGCGATAGGATGGTCGCGTTGACGTCGCCCACGAACGAGGATCTGACGTGTTGGAACTGGCCATCCTGGGGTTGCTCAAGGAGCGCCCGATGCATGGCTACGAGCTGCGCAAACAGCTGGCGCAGCGACTTGGCCTGTTCTGGACCGTGTCGTTCGGTTCGCTGTACCCGACGCTCAAGAAGCTCGAGCGCCGCGGCGTGGTTGAGAAGGTGGCCCCGACCGCCGAGGAGCGACCGCGGCGCAAGCAGGAGTACCGCATCACCGACGCGGGCGAAGCCGACTTCCTCGAACTGCTCGAGCAGCTCGACGCGAACACGCTCGAGGAGGAGAAGTTCTCGCTGCGGCTGACCTTCTTCCGGTACCTGCGACCCGAGATCCGCCTGCGACTGCTCGAACGTCGACGCTCCTACCTGCACGAGCGGCTCGCGCAGGCCGATCGCGCGCTGGAACGCGCGCTGCGGCTGCGGGCCGACACCTACACGATCGCGTTGATGCGCCACGGTGTGAACGGCATCAACAACGACATCGCCTGGCTCGATGAGCTGATCGCCGCCGAACGCGTCCGCATCGCCGAGGAGCTGGGTGTCACCGCCGATGCGGAGCCGGGCGCGACATCCGCGACTGACGACGCCGGAACCCCGAGACCCGACATCGAACCGCCGGTCCTTCGCCGCCAAGAACCCCAGGCCTGATCATCCGACCAGCGATCAACGCCTGCGGGCGTCGACGCAAGGAGCACACCTCATGGCTAACCCCCGCTCAGCTTCGCCGATCCGCGTCGCCATCGTCGGCGTCGGCAACTGTGCCAGCTCGCTCGTGCAGGGCGTGCACTACTACGAGGACGTCCAACCCGACGGGGACGTGCCTGGTCTGATGCACGTCGATCTGGGTGGCTACCACGTCCGCGACCTCGAGTTCGTCGCGGCGTTCGACGTCGACGCCAAGAAGGTCGGCCGCGACCTGGCCGAGGCCATCGTCGCCCCTCCCAACAACACGATCCGGTTCGCCGAGGTGCCGCCGGTCGGTGTGGACGTCGTGCGCGGCCCGACCCTGGACGGCTTCGGCGAGTACTACCGTTCGGTCAGCGAGGAGAGCGACGCCGCTCCCGTCGACGTCGCACAGGTGCTGCGCGAGACGGCCGCTGACGTGCTGGTCAGCTACCTGCCGGTCGGGTCCGAGCAGGCGGCCAGGTTCTACGCGGAGCAGGCGCTCGAGGCCGGCGTGGCGTTCGTCAACTGCCTGCCGGTCTTCATCGCCAGCGACCCGGTGTGGGCCGACCGCTTCTCCAGCGCCGGCGTGCCCATCATCGGTGACGACATCAAGTCCCAGGTCGGCGCCACGATCACCCACCGCATGCTGGCCCGCCTGTTCGAGGACCGGGGCGCGGCCATCGACCGCACGTACCAGCTGAACTTCGGCGGCAACATGGACTTCATGAACATGCTGGAGCGCAGCCGCCTGAGCTCCAAGAAGGTCTCCAAGACCCAGTCGGTGACGAGCCAGCTCGACGCCCCGATCGGACGTGACGACATCCACATCGGCCCCAGCGACCACGTGCCGTGGCTCGAGGACCGCAAGTGGGCGTACATCCGCATGGAGGGCCGCAACTTCGGCGACGTGCCGATCAGTGTGGAGATCAAGCTCGAGGTCTGGGACTCGCCGAACTCGGCCGGTGTCGTGATCGATGCGGTCCGGTGTGCCAAGCTGGCGCTCGACCGAGGGATCGGTGGTCCGCTGCTCGGGCCGTCAAGCTACTTCATGAAGTCGCCGCCCGCGCAGTTCACCGACGACGTGTGCCACCGGATGGTCGAGGAGTTCATCGCCGGCCCGATCGGCGACTTCGCCGTCGATCTCGCCGAGCACGCCACCCGCTGATCGGTCCGGTGGCCCCCACGTACCCGCTGCGCCCGACGGGCGCGTAGCGCCAGCCGATGCACCGCGCGACCGCACCGACGGGCACCGGCCCGAACGTGCGGCTGTCGGTGCTCGCGGACGGGTTGTCGCCCCGCACGTCGACACGATCGCCGGCGACCGCGTGCACCCGCTTGAGCAGCAGCCGACGCGGTACCCGGGGATCCGCGGCGACGACGAGGTGGCCGACCCGGGGCCGGCCGACGACCCGCAGGAGCACGAGGCGGTCCCCGGGCGCCAGGGTCGGCAGCATGCTCGTGCCGGCAACCACCACATGACGGACCCGGTGCCGTGCACCGGCGGCGGCCGTCGCGAGGAGCACGATGATTATCGGCGTGCGCACGCGGATATCCTAGCGACTCCGTCCGATTCAGTTGTGTCCACGGGTTCCAAGGAGTCTGAATACCTATGAAGATCAGCACCCGACTGCTCGCGCTGCTCGATCGCGTCGCGCCGCCGACCACGGTGCACGCCCACTGTGACATCCCGTGTGGTGTCTACGACCCCGAGCAGGCTCGCATCGAGGCCGAGTCCTGCTTCAAGATCGCCCAGAAGTACGCCGACTCCGACGACGAGACGTTCCGTCAGCGGTGTCTGATCGTCAAGGAGGAGCGGGCGGAGCTCGCCAAGCACCACATCTCGGTGCTGTTCAGCGACCGCTTCAAGCCCGAGCACCTCGACGAGTTCCCGAATCTGCAGGACACCTTCTGGCGTGCACTCAAGCAGTGCTCCGAGGTCAAGCGGAGCATGGACCCGTCCGAGGGCCAGAAGCTGCTCGACCTGATCGACGAGATCGACGACATGTGGAAGAAGACCGGCGGACTCGAGGAGACGAGGGTCAACGGCCGGCCTGGTTAGGCGGCGGCGTTCGACTGATCGGCACCGCGGGCCCCGTCACACGGCGGGGCCCGCGGCCGTGACGCGTGCACCGAGCTGACGACTGCGGCCGCCACATTGCCCCGCTCCAACCACCGCACGGCCCTGCGCGAGCTCGCGGACGCGGCCGGCGTCGCCGTTGCGTACACCGCGTCCGGTTCGACCCACCGTCCGCCGGACGCCACGCTGCAGGCCGTGCTCACCGCGCTGGGTCATTCGTGCGCCGACGAGCGCGCCGCGCGGCTGGCACTGCGACAGCTGCGCCGACGGCCATGGACCCGACAGATCGATCCAGTGGTAGTCGTGCGGCGCGCTACGGACGATGGCGCGCGCCGCCAGCACACGCCGGTTCACCCGGCCAGGGTCACCGTGAGCGCCGGCGTCGGGGTCACACCCCGGCTGCGGCTGACGCTTGAGGACGCCACGCACCGGCCGGTGTCGGAGGTGCGGTGGGGCGGCCGCATCGACCGCCCCGACGGCGCCAGGCGGCGCGGCAGCATCGCGTTGCCGAACGATCTGCCGCTCGGGTACCACCAGCTCGACATCGACGATGGCATCGCGCAGGCCACCTGCACCGTGATCGTCGCGCCGGAGCGCGCCCCGTCGCTCGGCGCTGCGCGGCGGTGGGGCTGGATGCTCCAGCTGTACGCCGTGCGGTCGAGCGCCAGCTGGGGGCAGGGGGAGTACCGGGATCTCGGTGTGCTCGCGACATGGAGCGCGGAGCAGGGCGCCGACTTCCTGTTGATCAACCCCGTGCACGCCGTCGCGCCCGACCTGCCGATCCAGCCGTCGCCGTACTCGCCGACCAGCCGCCGGTTCTACGATCCGTGCTACCTGCACGTGCCCGACATCGACGGGTTCGCCGGCCTGTCGGCGGAGGAGCTGGCGGCGCTGACCCGTCTGCCGCCAGCGCTGCAGCCGGACAGCGACCGCATCGACCGGGACGCGATCTGGGAACACAAGCGAGCGGCGTTGTGGACCTTGTTCGCAGACCGCGACGCCACCGGGCAGGCGGCGTTGGACGCCTTCCGACACGACGGGGGAGTGTCACTGTGGCGGTTCGCGACCTTCTGTGGGATCGCCGAGCACCATGGCACCCCGTTCCACCAGTGGCCCGCCGCGCTGCGAGACCCCCGTGCGGCGGCGGTGGCCAGCTGGGCCCGCGACCACGATCAGCTGATCGCGTTCCACTGCTGGCTGCAGCTGCAGTGCGTGCGCCAGCTGTCTGGCGCCCAGCACCGCGCGACGGCCGCAGGTATGACCATCGGCGTGATCCACGACCTCGCCGTCGGAGTCGAGCCGGGTGGTGCCGACGTCTGGGCGCTGCCCGACGAGTTCGCCCGATCGATGCGCGTCGGCGCACCACCGGATGCCTTCAACCAGCAGGGCCAGGAGTGGGGCCAGCCGCCCCCGCTGCCGGGCGCCATGCGTGCGCACGGCTACCGGACACAGCGGGAGATCCTGCGAGCGGCCCTGACCGTGGGCGGCGGCCTGCGCATCGACCACATCCTCGGCTTGTCCCGGCTGTTCTGGATCCCACACGACGCCGGCCCGGCGGACGGCACCTATGTGCGCTACCCGGCCGATGAGCAGTTCGCGGTGCTGGCGCTCGAGGCGCACCGCGCCGGCGCGCCCGTCATCGGCGAGGATCTGGGGACCGTGGACGACCGCATCCGGCGGCTGATGCGCCGCCGTCGGGTCGCCGGCAGCGCGGTCGTCTACTTCGAGATGGACGGGGCGCATCCGCGGCCGGCCGCGCGGTACCGCCGCAACGCGCTCGCATCGGTGACCACCCACGACCTGCCGACCGCGACGGGCTGGTGGGACGGGTCTGCGTTCGACGTGCGTACCCGCCTCGGCCTGCTGATGCAGCCGGTCGAGGACGCGACCGCAGAGGTGACCCGCGAGCGGGAGGCTATGGAAGCGCTCCTCGTCGGTGCGGGGTTCCTCGACCCTGATGGCGCGACCGTGCGCGACCGGGTGCTGGCGATGTACCGCTTACTGTCGGCGACATGCTCGCGGCTCGTCGCCGTCGCGCTGTGGGACGCGGTCGGCGATCCCCGCCAACCCAACGTGCCGGGCACGGTCGACGCGTATCCGAACTGGCGCCTGCCGCTGGCGGCCCCGACGCCGGCCGGACCACGGCCCGTCACCGTCGAGCAGCTCGATGGACTCGCACCGGTACGCCAGATGGTCGACGTCGTGCACCCCCGGGCGGGCACGCGTGCCGACGACATCGCCCGCGCGCCAGCCGGACAGGCGTACGGCAACCGTCAAGAGCCCTGATAGGCCGCCGCCCAACGGCGTACACGCGGCGGTGCTGGTGCGGTCTGCACCTTCGGGCTGACCTCCTTGTACTAAGAGCCATGTTGGTACTACGTTGCGTGAAGTTCGCGGACGCGCGAGTGCACTCCTCTGGGGTGGACCGACCGCGCCGCACACGAAATTCACCTAGCGGACACACAAGGCGGGAGCGTGTGACGGCACATCAGTTGCCGGACGACGAAGCGGCCGCCCCGGTACTGGTCGTCGACGACGACCAAGCGATCCGCACGCTGTTCGTCAGCGTGCTGCGGGCAGCGGGAGTGCGCGCGATCGCGGTCGCTACCGGGGACGAGGCGCTCGCCGTCCTGGATCGGCGCAAGATCGCAGCGCTGCTGCTCGACAGCAACCTGCCCGACACCTCGGGCGCTCGACTGCTCCAGATCCTGCGGGAGCGCGAGGACTCCAGAACGTTGCCCGTGATCGTCGTGACCGACGAGTCCGACATCGACCATCGCGTCACCGCGCTGGAAGCGGGCGCGGACGACTACCTCACGAAGCCGATCCACGTACAGGAGCTGGTGGCACGCGTGCGCGCGCAGCTGCGCGGGCAGGCCGAGTGGCTCAGCGTGCTCGGCACGCGGATGCGCGAACGCAACCAGGTGCTGTCCGCGCTGACGCGCGGACGCCCGTCACACTCGCCATCCGAGACGGCGGAGCTGATCTGCTCGCGGCTGGCGCAGCTGCCAGGCCTCGACGGCGCCGGCGTCTACGCCTTCATCGGCGACGGCGCGATCATCCCGCTGGCGCTCCACGGCGCGTTCGGGCCACAGATCCGTGTCGGGCGGCCGCTGCCCGCCGCGCTCGCGACGCGACTGCGCGAACGTGCCACCAGCGGACCGTGGTCGGAGCGCGCGTCGCCCACCGTCGGCGACACGATGTCGTCGGCCAACCCGACCGGCTCACGCGGCGAGACCGCCTGGGCGCCACTGCGCTCCCGGGGCGACCTGCTCGGCCTGCTCGCGGTCACCGGCAGTGAGTCGACCGGCGACGTGTTCGGTCGGAGCCTATCGCTGGCGATCGATGTGTCCGCCGTCGCCGCGGCGCTGCTCGCGCCGTCGCTGGAGAGCTGGAGCCAGTCCGAGACGCTGCGCAGCGTCATCCGCCAGGTGATCGACCAGCGCACCTTCGCGACGGTGTTCCAGCCGATCGTCGAGCTCGACACCATGCGGGTGATCGGCCACGAGGCGCTCACGCGGTTCCACGACGGCACGAGCCCCGAGCTGCGCTTCGCGGAGGCGGCCGAGGTCGGGCTGGGGGTGTCGCTCGAGACCGCCACGATCAGCAACGCGTTGGAGGCGCTGCGGTCCGTGTCGGACGTCGGGATGGTCAGCGTCAACGTCTCACCCCTCGTGTTGGTCGCCTGCCCCGACCTGGGCGACATCCTCGCCCGCGCCGACCGTCCGGTCGTGCTCGAGCTGACCGAGCACGACCGCATCGACGACTACCCCCGCGTCCGCCAGGCGGTCGACGCTCTCGGACCACAGGTGCGGCTGTCCGTCGACGACGCGGGCTCCGGGTACGCGTGCCTGACCCATGTCCTCGCCCTGCGACCAGCGTTCACCAAACTGGACCGCGGCTGGGTGCACGGCATCGCGACCGACCCGGTGCGTCAGGCGCTGGTCGCCGGCCTGCAGCACTTCGCTCACCGCAGTGGCTGCCGGCTGATCGCTGAAGGTGTGGAGACCCCCGAGCAGCTCGAGACGCTGCGGGACCTCGGCGTCACCTTCGGGCAGGGGTTCCTGCTGGGCGCGCCGAAGCCGGCACCCGGCCACCCGCTCGTCGAGCCCGCGCTGGAGACAGCGAACCACTAACTCAGCTGCGGTCGCGCGACCACTCGTCGAGCAGCGCGTAGCCCTGCGCGGCGGTCATCGGGCCCCGTTCGATCCTCGCCTCGAGCAGGTAGCGGTAGGCCTCGCCGACCAACGGGCCTGGCGCGATCCCGAGATGGGCCATGATCTGGTGTCCATCGAGCGGCGGGCGGATCGCCGACAGCTCCTCGTCACGCTCCAGCTGCGCGATGCGCGCTTCGAGATCGTCCATCGCCGACGCCAGCGCCCGGGCCTTGCGGCGGTTCTGGGTCGTGACGTCCGCTCTGGTCAGCAGGTTCAGACGGCGCAGCTGCTCGGGGGACCCGGCATCGCGGACGTAGCGTCGCACCGCCGAGTCCGTCCATCCCCGCTCCTGATAGCCGTGGAAGCGCAGATGCAGTGCCACCAGCTGTGTGATCTGGTCGATCATCTGCTTCGGGTACCGCAGCTCGATCAACCGTTCCCGAGCCATCCTGGCGCCCACGACCTCGTGGTGGTGGAACGTCACCCTTCCGCCGGGCGCGAACCGTCGCGTCGCGGGCTTGCCGATGTCGTGGAGCAGTCCGGCGAGGCGCAGCACGAGGTCATCGGCCGGACATCCCGCAACCACCGCCAGCGTGTGCGCGTACACGTCCTTGTGACGATGGCCGGGATCGCGTTGCATCCGCAGCGCCGGCAGCTCGGGCAGGAACTCGTCGGCGAGCCCGGTCGCGCAGAGCAGGTCGAGCCCACGAGCCACCGCCGGTGCGACGATCAGCTTGTTCAGCTCGTCGCGGATCCGCTCCCGGCTGATGCTCGACAGGTGTCGAGCCATCTGGCTCGCGGCGCGGCGCGCATCGTCGTCCACGTCGGCGTCGAGCACGGCGGCGAACCGGGCCAGCCGAACCATGCGCAGCGGATCGTCGCCGAAGCTGGTCGTCGCCGACAACGGGGTGCGCAGCAGGCCGCGCCGCAGGTCGGCCAGACCCCCGAACGGATCGACGAACCGTCGGCTGCGCAGATCGACGGCCATCGCGTTGCAGGTGAAGTCGCGTCGGGACAGGTCGACGGTGATGTCGTCGCCGAAGCGCACGTCAGGGTGCCGCGAGCCCGCCTGGTAGCTGTCCGACCGGAACGTGGTGACCTCGTAGGTCCGGCTCGCCCGCACCGCGGTCACCGTCCCGAACCGGGCACCGGTCAGCCACAGCTGATCCGCCCAGCCGCGGAGCAGGTGCTCGGTCTCGTCGGGCCGCGCGGACGTCGCCAGATCGAGGTCGCCGCCGGACTGGCCACGCAGCAGCGTGTCACGGACCGTGCCGCCCACCAGGTACAGCTCGTGGCCGGCCGTGGCGAAGCGCTCGGCGAGCTCGTCGGCCTCGGGATAGACCGCGACCAGCTCGCCGAGCTGGCGTTGTTGGGTGTCGGCGTCGACCATGGTCGCGCCATCGTAGTCGGCGCTGCACCGCCGCCATCACCCGGCCGACACGTACCGCGTGCGCCTCACCCGGCGACGGTCACGCCCCGGGCTGCGATCCGGAAGTCGTGGGGGCTGGTCGCCGCGTCCAGTGCCGCGTCCATCGAGATGACACCCTGGCCGTACAGCTCGAGCAGGTGCTGATCGAACGTCTGCATGCCGTAGTACTCGCCCTCGGCGATCGCATCCGGCAGCTGGTCGGTCTTGTCGGAGTCGAGCACGAACTCGCGCATCCGCAGACTCATCACCAGCACCTCGACGACGGCGACCAGGCCGCCGGAGACGCGTGGCACCAGCCGCTGCGAGACCACACCCTTCAGCGACTCGGCCAGTGCGATCCGCGTCTGCTCCTGCTGATGTGGTGGGAACAGGTCGATCACCCGGTTGACCGTCTGCGTCGCGTCGGTGGTGTGCAGGGTGGACAGCACGAGATGGCCGGTCTCGGCGGCCTGCAGCGCCGCCGCCACGGTCTCGGTGTCGCGCATCTCACCGATGAAGATGACGTCGGGATCCTGTCGGGCCACCGAGCGCATCGCCGTGGTGAAGTTGCTGGTGTCCACGCCGATCTCGCGCTGATCCACGATCGCCAGGTTGTCGGAGTGCAGGATCTCGATCGGGTCCTCGATCGTGACGACGTGACACCGGCGGGTCGCGTTGATGTGTCCGAGCATCGCCGCGGTGGTCGTCGTCTTGCCCGACCCGGTGGGGCCGGTCACGAGCACCAGGCCGCGGTGCTCCTCGGCGAGGCCCCGCACGGCCGCCGGCAGCCGCAGTTGCTCCAACGTCTGGTTCTCGCCGAGGACGCGGCGCAGCACGAGCCCCGCCGAGCTACGCTGCCGGAACGCCGCGACACGGAACCGGCCCAGGCCGGCGACCGAGTACGCGAAGTCGGCTTCGCCGCCGTTCTCGTACGCCTCGCGCTGCGCCTCGGGCATGAGCTGCTCGATGAATGTCGCGGTGTCCTCGGGTGTCAGCGCGGGCAGCGCGTCGACCTGGTGCAGCGCGCCCGACACGCGGATGTAGGCGGGGCCGCCGGCCTTGAGGTGCAGGTCGGAGCCGTCCCATTGGCTGGTGAGTCGCAGGTAGTCCAAGAGGTCTGGCACGATCATCCTCACACGTACTCGCTGACACGGGTGTCCGACACTGTTGTCGGCCGGCGCGTCGCGTATCGGAGGGGTTCTGCCAGGCGAATTATCCTTGCGCGACATGCATGCCCGGCCGCGCGTCACATCGCCCGCGCCCGACCGCCCGTCGGTCGGGCACGCCGCGTGAGCGAACCTCAGCAGCCCGCCCCGGCAGGCGGGGGCCAGGTCGATCCCGCCGGGTCGCGGAACTCGGCACTTGTGGCGGCCGGGATCCTGCTGTCACGGATCAGCGGCCTGGTGCGCACCGCCGTCATCGCGCGCTTCCTGGGCGTCAGCGCGGTGGCCGACGCTTTCCAGGCCGCCATGCGCATCCCGAACCTGTTGCAGAATCTGCTGGGCGAAGGCGTGCTGTCGGCATCGTTCATCCCCGTCTACAGCCGTCTGCTCGCGCAGGGCCGCGACGCCGAGGCCGGACGGGTCGCCGGGGCGATCGCCGGATTGCTGTCGACGCTGACCGGCGTGCTCGCGTTGCTCGGCGTCGTCTTCGCCGCGCCCATCACGCGACTGGTCGCCATCGGGTTCACCGGCCGCACGCTCGAGCTGGCCATCACGCTCACCCGGATCCTGTTCCCCGGCGTCGGGTTCCTCGTGCTGTCGGCATGGTGCCTTGGGGTCCTCAACAGCCACCGGCGCTTCTTCCTGTCGTATGTGGCGCCGGTGATCTGGAACGTCACCCAGGTCGCGGTGCTCGTCGCCGCCGTCGTGCTCATCGACGGCGACGTGCTGTCGGCCACGCCGTCGACCGCTGTGCTCGAGCAGCTCGCGATCGCACTCGCCTGGGGGGTGCTCGCCGGGGGCGTGTTGCAGTTCGCGGTGCAGCTGCCCGCGGTGCTGCGCTCAGCCGGACCCGTGCGGCCATCGCTGGACACCCGCCTCGCCGGCGTCCGCGGCACGCTGCGCGCCTTCTGGCCAGTGGTCACCGGCCGCGGCGTCGTGCAACTGATGATCTACGTCGACATCGCGCTGGCCAGCCTGCTCGCGGAAGGGGCCGTATCGGCGCTCGAGTACGCCACGCGGCTCGTCCTGCTGCCGATCAGCCTGTTCGGCATGAGCGCGGCCGCCTCCGAGCTGCCGGCGTTGTCGTCGCTCGACACACATGAACGCGCCGGCGTCGCGCGCAGACTGGCGCCCGCGCTCGCCCGCATCGCCTTCTTCGTCGTGCCGACCATCGCCGCGTTCGTCGTCCTCGGCGACCTGCTCTACGACGTGGTGCTGCCACCGTTGCCTGCCACCCTGGTGTGGCTGGTCCTGCTGGGCTCGACCGTCGGGCTGCTGTCCAACACCTCGTCGAGGCTGCTGCAGTCCGCCCTGTACGCCAGCGGCGACACGCGGACACCGACGCGGTACGCGATCATGCGCGTGGTGGTCGCCGCGCTGGTCGGCGCGGCGCTGATGCTGCAGTTCGACCGCGTCGTGCTGACCGAGGCAGGCTACGCCGTGCAGGGATCCCTGCCGGCGTTCACGCCGCTGCCGCCGGACGTGCGCGGCACCGACCCGACCGAGGCGCTGCGGCTGGGCGCCGTCGGGCTTGCGCTCGCGGCCGGCGCGTCGTCGTGGCTTGAGTTCGGACTGCTACGGCGACATCTGACCCGGCACCGCGGCATCGCGGTGCGCCTCGGCGGTGGGCAGCTGCAGCGGACGGGCCTGGCAGGCGCGCTCGCCGGCGCCGCCGGCCTCGTCGTCCGCCTGCTGCTCGCCGACCATCCCCTGCCGGTGCTCCTCCCGGCGACCGGAGCCACGATCGGCTTGTCCTACCTCGCGCTCGCGGCTGCGCTGCGGCTGCCGCAGATCGCGGAGGTGCGGCGGGTCCTGCCCAGGCGCCGGTGAACCAGACTGCCGCTTACGTGCGCGCCAGCGCGGCCGACGGACGATGGCACACCGGAGTCTGATCTGTGGAGCCGACACCATGGACCTCGCGTCCGAGCGCGGCACGGCACGGATGACGTCCACCATCCATGTGGTGACCGTCGTGCTCATCGTGTCGCTGCTCACCTTCGATCTGGGCGCGATCGTCGTCAACATCTTCCAGCTGGACGAGCTCAGTCACCAGGCCGCGCAGTCGGCCGCCGTCGCCTACCGGCGCGCCCCCACGAACGCCGTGGTCGAGGCCGCGGTGCGCGACGAGGTGGCCGATCACGGCAACGTCCGGATCGACCGGATCGCGCTGGACCGCACGTCGGTGTGGGTCACGTTGCGCCGACCGCCGCCGGTTGTCTTGGTCGACAAGCTGCCTGCGGTGCGCCGTCGCATCGACATGGCGATCACCCAACAGGCCGCGCTGCACCCTGAGGGCCTGTAGGGCGTGGGTTGGGCGCGCGGCGCGCCCGACCCACGCGCTACGACAGCCGCACTCCGGCCGCTCGCGAACGGTTAGACTCGGTTCCTGGTTCAACGGCCCGACGGGTGAGTCGTTCTACAGTGAGCAACCACATGGACCCGGGCTCTCGCGCACCGACCGAGATCCCAGACCATCACGCAGCCGGGTGTCCCGCCCGTGGCGTTGCACTCGCGGGTCACGGGCCGATCCACCGTCACGCGGTGCGTGCGGGGTGACATGAGCGACGACGTCGATCGCACGGGAGTGCTGACGGGGGGAGGGCCCGAACCCGACCCTTCTCTGCCACCCCGTGTGCTCAGCGACCGCTACCTGCTCGAGGAGCGCATCGCGATCGGCGGCATGGCCACGGTCTGGCGCGCGCATGATGAGAAGCTCGCCCGCACGGTCGCCGTCAAGCTGCTCCACAAGCATCTGTCGAGCGACCGCGACTTCCGCGAGCGGTTCCGTCGCGAGGCCGTCGCCGCGGCGAAGTTGGCCCACCCCGGCATCGTCGGCATCTACGACACCGGGCGCGACGGGGACTGGGTGTACCTGGTCATGGAGTTCGTGCAGGGCGTGACCATGCGCGAAGTCATGATCCAGTACGAGCGCCTCGAACCAGGCCTGGCCGCGAGCATCGGCATGCGCGTCGCGTTCGCGCTCGACTTCGCGCACGAACGCGCGCTGGTCCACCGGGACGTCAAACCGGCCAACATCCTGCTCGGTCACGAGGGCGCCGTGAAGGTCGCCGACTTCGGGATCGTCAAGGTCGAGCACACGCGCAGCGAGCTGACCAAGACCGGCATGGTGCTCGGGACCGCCGCGTACGTCGCGCCGGAGCAGGTGGAGGACAGCGCCGTCGACGGCCGGGCCGACCAGTACTCGCTGGGCTGCGTCCTGTACGAGGCGCTGAGCGGTCAGCAGCCGTTCTCCGCATCGTCCACGGTGGCCATCGCCGCGCAGCGGCTCGACCACGAACCGCTGCCGTTGCGATCGCTGCGCGCCGATGTGCTCCGCGAGCTCGACGACGTGGTCATGCGGGCGCTGGCTCGCGACCCGGACGCCCGCCACCCCAACTGCCGCGCGTTCGCGGAGGCGCTCGAGCCGTGGGCACGCGCCGACGAGGCGCTCACCCAGACGACACAGATGCTCGTGCGCGGCGAGACGCTGCCGGACGTCGACGAGGCACCGTACGTCTCGCAGCCCATCAACAGTCGCTCGTTCCTGCGCAGTGAGGGGCGCTGGCTGGCGTCGGTGCTCGCGCTCGTCGCGTTCTCGGCGCTGCTCATCGCCGTGGGAGTCGCGACCGGCGTGTTCGAGATCCGGGGCGTGCCCAGCCTCACCGCGACCAGCGACGACGCGACGACCCCGTCGGTCACGCCGCAGGAGCTCACGATCGCCGAGCTGTCGACGCTCGACCCGCAGGGCTCGCCACCGACCGAGAACGACGACCTGCTCAGCGAGCTGATCGACGGCGATCCCGAGACCCGCTGGCGCACGGACACCTACAGCGCGGCCGACTTCGGCAACCTCAAGGACGGGCTCGGCGTCGTCGTCGACCTCGGCGCACCCGCCCAGATCAGCGAGATCACGCTGGATACACCGAGCGCCGGGGTCAACTACGACATCCGCGTCGCAGATGAGAAGCTCGACGACCCCGGGGCATGGAACACGATCGCCGAGCTGCGCGGCTCGCGGCCACGGGAGCACATCACCCCCCAGGAGCAGATCGAGGCCCGGTACCTGATGATCTGGATCGTCGCGCCGCTCGTGAACTACGACAAGGGCCCGAGTGCCGCGTTCTCCGAGATCTCGATCGAGGGCATCCGCCCATGACCGGCGCGTAGGATGCGCCATGGTGACCGATCAGGAACTGGTGGACCGCGTCCGGGCCGGTGACGACACCGCGTTCGATGTGCTCGTCGATCGCCATGCCGACCACGTGTACGCCATCTGCCTGCGCTACTTCGGCGATCCCCACGACGCGGAGGACGCCATGCAGGCGGCGTTCCTGGCGTGCTACCGGGGCCTGGCGACGTTCCGCGGGCAGGCCGCCCTGTCGACGTGGCTGTACCGGGTCGCGACCAACGCCTGCCACGATCTGGCCAGACGCGGGCGCCGCCAGCCCCGCACGGTGCAGCTCGACGACCGACGCCACGGCGATCACGAGCCCTTCGATCAGGCGACGGTCGATCGCCTCGCGGCAGCAGAGCTGCAGCCGCAGCTGCTCGACGCGCTCGCACAGCTCGATGCCGACCAGCGACGGGCGGTCCTGCTGCGCGATGTCGTCGGCGCCAGCTACACCGAGATCGCCGACGCGCAGGCGGTCGCCGTGGGCACCGCGAAGTCGCGCGTGCACCGCGCCCACGCACGCCTGGCCGAGATTCTCCAACCGACACGGAACCAACCACCCCGCCGCAGCACTCCAACAGTGCAGGATACGCCGTAGATGAGTGACCGCCACGACACCGACGCCGACGCCCTCGACGAGGGCGTGCTGCTCGCTGCCTACCTCGACGGCGACACCGATGACATGACCACCCGGCGGCTCGAGCGCCGGCTCGCCGAGGATGCGCGGCTGGCGGCGCGGTTGGACGCGATCGCGGAGACCCGCGCGCAGCTGCAACGGCTCGACGATGTCCGCGCCACTTCCGCCGCGCGTCAGCGCGTCAAGGACGAGCTCGCCCGCCACCGCGAGACGCCCGAGGTCACGCGCGCACAGCGACCAGCGACGCTGCGGTGGGTGACGCGGTTCGCTCCGCTCGCCGCCGCGGCCGCGGTGGCCGTGATCGCCGTGCTCGGCCTCGCGACCGTGCTGCCCGCCCTGTCGGGCGGCGACTCCGCGCAAGAGGAGTCCGGGGCGCAAGGCGCGGCGGAGGAGGGCGGGGGCGTGGACGCCGGGGGGGACGACAGCGACGACGGTGCCGATGGGGGGTTGGAGGCCGCCGCCGAGGCACCGCAGGCGCTGTCTGAGGAGTCGTCGGGCCGCAGCGGCTCCGAAACCGCAGCGGACGCCACGGCCGTGGCCCCGCCCGCGACGGTCACCGGCGACGCCGACATCGTCGCGCGGGCCGAGCGCCTGCGCGACGGTCCATCCACCGACCTGCGGCGCCGCGAGCGCCGGCTGCGCCGTGACGCCGCGCTGCCGGCGGGACCGACGTGTGTGGACGACGTCGACGCCGCGACCGTCGACCTGATCGTCGAGGACGGGCGCACCGCCCTGGCGGTGCTCCTCGACGACGGGAGCGGGCAGATCGTCATGCTCGACCCGACGACCTGCGCGCCGATCCGGATGATCTCCACGGACTGACGGCGCCAGCCGAGAGGTCGTGCCGGTCCGAGCAGCCCTACCGGCGCGACCTCTTAGCCGTGGAGGCCTCTGATGGCCAGCCAGATCGCGGCGGGATACGCGAGGATCAGCAGGCCGGCCCCGACGGGCAGCGGGTTCCCGAACGCGACGAGCAGCCCGACCGCGACCGCGACCGTCGCAAGGCCCATCGCGATGCCGCGGAACGGCTGCTGGCTCTGCCCGCGTGCACCCCACCGCACGACGCGGCCGATGAGGAACCCGAGCAGCGCCGCCATGATCACCGATCCGAACCGAACGGTCGCGAGCAGCTGCGCGTACACGACGCCCCCCACGAGCGCGGCGGTGATGCCCCCACCGAGCACGCGCACGTAGTGCTCCGGCTTGCCGAGGGCACGCGCCGAACGGGGCGTCCTGGCGCATTGCGGGCACTTCTGACCGACCGCGGCGGTGTGCATGCAGCGGGTGCAGATCGGATCGCCGCACGTCGAACACGCGATCCGGGTCTCGACGTCCGGGTGGTTGACGCAGGTCTGCACGATTTCGGTCACGGGCCCCACCTTAGAACGCGTGCGCGCACCGCGTATGCGCAGTGCAGCCGAGACGACAGGCTCGACTGGGTGCCGCCGCCGCACGTGCGCCGGCGGAATATCCTGCACCGGTCTCCACGTTTGCACCAACGACCGACACGCACTTGCCCACATCCGGGATCGACTGGCAAGGGATCGACTCGCACATGACAGACGACGTGGTGCACGACGTCATCATCATCGGCTCCGGGCCGGCGGGGCTGACCGCCGCCCTGTACGCGGCACGCGCATCGCTGCAGCCGCTCATGATCGAAGGTCGCGCCGCCGGCGGTCAGCTGATGCTCACGACCGACGTCGAGAACTACCCGGGCTTCCCCGACGGTGTGATGGGCCCGGCACTCATGGCCGACATGCGCAAGCAGGCCGAGCGCTTCGGGACCACGTTCATGTCCCAGGATGTCGACGCGGTCGACCTCGCGTCGGGATCGCCGTTCACCGTCGGGGTCGGCGGGGACACCTACCGCGCGCGGACCATCATCATCTCCACCGGCGCGAAGGCACGCTGGCTGGAGCTGCCCAACGAGCAGCGCCTCATCGGCAAGGGCGTGTCGAGCTGCGCGACCTGCGACGGCTTCTTCTTCCGTGACCTCAAGCTCGTCGTGGTCGGCGGCGGTGACTCCGCGATGGAGGAGGCGACGTTTCTGACCAAGTTCGCGAGCTCCGTGACGATCGTGCACCGTCGCGACGAGCTGCGGGCGTCCAAGGTGATGCAAGATCGGGCCTTCGCGAACGACAAGATTGATTTCGTCTGGAACGCCGAGGTGACCGATGTCATCGGCGACGAGAAGGTGTCGGCGGTCGAGCTGACCGACACGCAGACTGGCGAGCAGCGGGTGCTCGACACCGACGGGCTGTTCGTGGCGATCGGGCACGACCCCGAGACCAACCTGTTCGCCGACCAGCTCGACCTCGACGATCAGGGCTACATCATCGTCGACGAACCGAGCACCCGGACCAGCGTGCCCGGCGTGTTCGCGGCCGGCGACGTGGTCGACCACACCTACCGCCAGGCGGTCACCGCCGCCGGCATGGGCTGCAAGGCGGCGATGGACGCCGAGCATCACCTCGGCATCGACGCCCACAACTGGTAGCGGATCCCGGTGCGCGCCCCGGACGTCCACGACGACGGTGCTGGGCAGGCCCCCGCCGGGGAATATCCTCCCTGCCGCAACCGTTGGACCGCACGAGTCCCGTGTTCGGCGGAGCGACCTCAGTGCGATCGACACCGCAGGGCTCCGTGACGTCTCCGTATCGTTGGAAGGCAGAAGATTGAGCAACACCACCGTAGTCACCGACACCAGCTGGGACACCGAGGTGCTCCAGGCCGACACGCCGGTGCTGGTCGACTTCTGGGCCGAGTGGTGCGGGCCCTGCCGGATGGTCAGCCCCATCGTTGACGAGCTGGCTACAGAACACCCCGACAGCCTCAAGGTCGTCAAGCTCAACGTGGACGACAACCCCGACATCGCGCGCAGGTACCGCGTGATGTCGATCCCGACCCTGATGGTGTTCGCGGACGGCGACGAGCGCAGGCGCATCGTCGGCGCACGCGGCAAGGCCCAGCTGCTCAACGAGATGTCGGAGTTCATCTGACCTGACGATCCCGGGTTGTCGGTTCGGCGGTCCGTCCGTCACCGCTGCCGCGCGGCCTGGCGACCGAGGCGCTACCGTCGGGTCCGTGGATGTAGACTCACGCCTCGGTCGCGGGGCGACGGGACCCGAGGTCGCCGATGTGCAACGACGCCTGCTGCGTCTGCGCAGCGACGACGTCGCGGTCACCGGCACCTTCGATGACGCGACCGAACGTGCCGTCCGACAGTTCCAACGCACTCGCGGGCTGCCCGCCGACGGGGCGGTGACCGGGGAAACCTGGCTCGCCCTGGTCGAGGCGGGGTACTCGCTCGGCGACCGGCTCCTGCTGCGCACCCGCGTGCCGCAGCGTGGAGATGACGTCGTCGAGCTCCAGCTGCGCCTCAATCAGCTCGGCTTCGATGCCGGCAACGAGGACGGTATCTTCGGACGGGCGACGCAGGCCGCGGTCGAGGAGTTCCAACGCAACACCGGACTGGCGGTCGACGGCCGGGTGGGACCGGCCACCGTCCAGCAGCTGCGGCGCCTGCGTCGTGACCACCAGCGGGTCGGTGCGGGCGTCCGCGCCCGCGAGCGGGAACGGCTGCGTGAGTGGATCGGTCAGGCGCTCACGAGCCGCCGTCTCCTGATCGACCCGGCCCACGGGCCCGATGACCCCGGTCCCATCGGACCGTCCGGCGTGGTCGCCGCGGACGTCACCTGGGCGATCGCCAGCCAGCTCGCGGCGCGCGTGAACGCGGTGGGTGCGAGCGCGCTGCTGTCGCGTGGTCCACGGACGTCGCCGTCGGGTAGCGATCGCGCGCGGCTCGCCAACGAGCTCGACGTCGACGCGGTCGTCTCGATCAGCGCCAACGCGCTGCCCAATCCCGCCGCGCGTGGTGCGGCGACCTACTACTTCGGCACGCGCCAGTTCGCGTCGGAATCGGGGCAGCGGCTCGCTGCAGCGCTGCTCGACGAACTGGTCGCCCACGGCTGGGTGCCGGACTGCCGTGTGCACCCGATGACCTGGGCGATCCTGCGCGAGACGCGCATGACCGCGGTGGTCGTGGAACCGGGATTCCTCACCTCGCCACAGGATGAGCAGCGGCTGGTCGACCCTGCCGCGCAGGCGACCATCACCGAGGCGTTGCTGATGGGCATCTCGCGCTTCTTCGTCGCGCCGCTGCCGGTGACCGTCGGGGGCTGACGCTGTCGACGACGACCGCCCATCACGACGTGGTCGGGATCGTCCGGCGGTCGCGGCGCGACAACACGGCTCGCACGCCCTCCAGCGCGTGCTCCATCGCGTCCTGCCAGCGCACGGTCTGCCGCAGGTCGAGCCGCAGCAGCGGGAATCGCGGGTGCTGGTGGTGCACCACGAAGCCGCTGGCGAGCAGGAACTGCTCGGGGAGCAGGCATGGCGCGGCGGCACCCCGCGCACCGGTGGCCTCCACCGCCCGCCGGCCCGTGTCGTGCGCGTGCTTGAGCACCCGGTGCAGCAGCGTGGTCGCCAGACCGCTGCCTCGAACCTCGGGATCGATCCACAGCGTGGCGAGCAGCAGCGCGTCGTCGCTTGGCGTGACCCCCAACCGCCTGGCGCGGTGTCCCTGCTCGGCGGGCATGCAGCTCGCGAACCCCAGCGTGCGGTCGTGATCGACGAGCAGGAAACCGGGTGCGCCCCACTCGAGCTCGACCGAGCGACACCACAGCTGCTTGGCCTCGCGGGCGTCGTCCGCGTGGTCGGTCTGCGGTCCCCTGGGCGCCTTGGGCAGCTCCCAGAACACACACGACTGGCAGTCCACCGGCAGGTGTGTCAGCTGGTCGGCGGTCAGTGGGTGGATCTGATGACTCACCGGCGGCGGACACCGCCGCGCGGCATGAGCAGTGCGAGCACGGCACCGATCGCGAGGCCGACCCCCAGTCCGATCACCGCACGCATCGCCGGCGTCGGACCGACGTCGACAACGTCGCCGGCATCCACAGGTCGCTGCTGACGCACTCCGCCACCTCTGGTTCGTCGTCGTTGGCCGGCGGTGACCGCCGCCCGTTGGTGCGACCGGTCCATGGCCGCATGCCGTGGGGCAACCGCCCTCATCCGCAGTGTACGGTGCGCATACGCGCCTGGCCGACGATCGACCAACGAGGACCGTCAAGCGGACCCCCTCGGTGGTCGATAGGCTCTCCTCCCCTGGACTGACGAACGCCGATCACGCTGGACGGAACGTCATGACTGAAGTCCGACTCGATCCGTACCAGGGCCGCTATGCCCGGCGCGCCCGAGGGATGACGGCATCCGAGATCCGCGCCCTGTTCGCCGTGGCGACCCGGCCCGAGATCGTCTCGCTGGCCGGTGGGATGCCCTACACAGCGGCGCTCGATCGCGACGCCGTCGCCGATGTCACGACCGCGGTGCTCCGCGACTCGGGACCGGTGGCCCTGCAGTACGGGGGTGGTCAGGGCGTCGCCGCGCTCCGTGAGCGCCTGGTCGACGTGATGGCCGCGGAGCACCTCGAGGTCGCACCAGACGACCTTGTCGTCACGAACGGCGGCCAACAGGCGCTCGACCTGCTCAGCCGGCTGTTCTGCAACCCCGGTGACATCGTGCTCGCCGAGGGGCCGGCATATGTCGGTGCATTAGGTGCATTCTCATCATATCAAGGGCACGTCATCCATGTCGATATGGACGCGCACGGGTTGATTCCCGAGGCGCTCGACGAGACGATGGCGGCGCTGCAGCACGCGGGCCGCACGGCGAAGTTCCTCTACACCGTGCCGAACCACCAGAACCCTGCGGGCGTCTCGCTGTCGCGAGCGCGTCGGGACGCGCTCATCGAGCGTGCGGAACGCTACGACCTGCTGCTGATCGAGGACAACCCCTACGGCCTGCTCGACTTCAAGGGCGAACAACTGCCCTGCCTGCACACGATGGCCCCGGAACGGGTCGTCTACCTCGGCACGCTGTCGAAGATCTTCTCGCCTGGCATCCGCATCGGATGGGCGGTCGCGCCCGCGCCGATCCGCGCCAAGCTCACACTGCTCAAGGAGACCGCGGACCTCAGCCAGTCGAACCTCACCCAGTACGTCGCTGAGCGCTGGCTCGCGACGCAACCCTGGCTCGAGCAGGTTGAGGAGTTCCGCGAGTTGTACCGCGAACGCTGTGACGCGATGCTCGACGAGCTGTCGCGCCACCTGTCGGACATCTGCACGTGGAGCGTGCCCACCGGCGGGTTCTTCGTCTGGTTGCGCCTGCCCGACGGCATGGACAGCAAGCAGCTGCTCCCGAGCGCACTGCAGGCCCGTGTCGCCTACGTGCCCGGGCGGGCCTTCTACGCCGACGGTTCGGGCGACAGCGAGATGCGGTTGTCGTTCTGCTTCCCGCCGAGCGAGCAGATCCGCGAGGGTGTCCGGCGCCTGGCGCGGGTCATCCGCGACCAGGCCGCGCTCCGCGCGGCGATGTATGACGCAACGGCGCAGCAGGAGCGGACGCCATGACGATCGCGGTGCTCTCCGGCGGCACCAGCTTCGAGCGCGAAGTCAGCCTGCGCTCCGGCAGGCGCGTCGCGGAGGCGTTGCGAGCCCGCGGTCACCCCGTCGTCACGCTCGACCTCGATGCGCAGCTGGTCGGCGCGCTCACCGAGGACCGGGTGGAGGTGGTGTTTCTCGCGTTGCACGGCAAGGCCGGCGAGGACGGCAGCATCCAGCGGATGCTCGACCTGCTGGGGGTGCCCTACACCGGGTCCGACGCGACGGCGTCCGCCCTCGCGTGGGACAAGAGCATCAGCAAGGGCGTCCTGCGACGTGACGGCATCGCCACGCCCGACTGGCAGGTGTTGAGCGCCGACGCGGTGCGGGAGTACGGCGCGGGGCGGGCGCTCGAACAGATCGCGGCCACGCTCACCTTTCCCGTGATGGTCAAGCCGGTGCAGGGCGGCGCCTCGCTCGGCGTCGGACGGGTGGACCAGCGCGAGGACCTCGCTGACGCGGTCATGTCCACGTTCCACTACCACCCTGCGGTGCTCCTCGAGCGCGTGGTCGAGGGAACCGAGGTCGCGGTGTCGATCGTCGACGGGGCACCGTTGCCCGCGGTCGAGATCCACGCCAAGGAGGGCGCCTACGACTTCGCTGCCCGGTACACCCACGGCGCCACCGAGTTCCATGTGCCCGCGCGGCTCGACGACACGACCGCGGAGGCGTGCGCCCGCGCCGCGATGCTTGCATGGGACACGCTGGGATGTCGTCACATCATGCGAGCTGACATGATGATCGATGCATCCGGTGCTCCGTACCTGCTCGAAGTGGACACATGCCCGGGCCTGACGGAGACGTCACTGCTCCCACTGGCGGCCCGCACCGCCGGTCTGCGGTTCGACCAGCTGTGTGAACAGCTGGTCGACCTCGCTCGCGCCACCACCTAAGAGCGGGCTCTGAGGCGTTAAGCGATCGGGGCCGGCTCCTGCTGCAGTCCGCCGCCGACACCGCTCTCCAGCATCGCGAGCAGGCGCTGGAGGTCCTCCTGGCCCGCGTAGTCGATGACGACCTTGCCTCGGTCGTGCGTCCCCGTGATGCGGACCTTCGTGGAGAACACGTCCGACAGGCGCCGTTGAAGATCCCGATACGGCGCAGGATCGTCGAGGACGATCTCCGGCGGCGCCGACGTCTGCGCTTCGAGCAACCGCTTGATCAACCGCTCCGCTGCGCGCACGGACAGGCGCTCGGTGATGATCCGCTCGGCGGCGTCGCGCTGCAGGGCCGGATCGGCGATGCCGAGGAGCGCCCGACCATGACCGGGACTCAGCGCACCCGAGACCACGTGTCGTTGGAGCTCCGGGCCCAGGCTCAGCAGGCGTAGGGTGTTGGTGATGGCCGAACGCGACCGTCCGAGCCGCGCGGCGAGCTGCTCATGGGTGAAGCCGAAGTCGTCGAGCAACTGCTGGTAGGCAGCGGCTTCCTCGAGCGCATTCAGATCGACACGGTGGATGTTCTCGACCAGCGCTTCGGTGAGCACCTGATCGTCGGCGGTGTGTCGGACGACCGCCCGGATCTCGCGAAACCCCGCCAGCTGCGCGGCCCGATACCGCCGTTCGCCGGCAACGATCTGATAGCGACCACCACCAATCTCGCGGACGATGATCGGCTGCAGCAGCCCGACCGTCTGCAGCGACTGGGCAAGCTCCGCGAGCGCCTGCTGGTGGAACGCGTCGCGGGGCTGCCGCGGATTGGGCTCGATCTGATCCACACCTATCGTGCGGAGACCGCCGCGGTCGTTCGTTGCCGAGGGAATCAACGCGTCGAGGCCTCGTCCCAACCCACCGGTCCGCGTCATCACGTGCTCCTCGTCGTCGTGTCCGTGGCCAGCACGCGTTCCCAGAGCTCGCTGGCGAGTCGATGGTACGCAACCGCTCCGCGTGATCCAGGATCGAAGACCGTGATCGGTTGGCCATACGACGGCGCCTCGGCGAGGCGTACCGAGCGCGGGATGCGGGTCCGGAACACGAGATCGCCGAAGTGACGTCGGACCTCCTCTGCCACCTCGTGAGAAAGCTTCGTCCGCCCGTCATACATCGTGAGCGCGAAGCCGGTGATCTTCAGGTCGCGATTGAGTGTCTGTCGGATCAGTTCGGCGTTGCGGGTCAGTGCACCAAGCCCCTCGAGGGCGAAGTACTCGCATTGGATCGGGACGATCACACCATCCGCGGCTGACATCGCGTTGATCGTCAGCAGGCCAAGGCTCGGCGGACAGTCGACGATGATGATGTCGAAGTCGTCGCGTACGTCGTCCAGCGCGCGCCGCAGCTGCTGCTCGCGGCTCAGCGCGCTGACCAACTCGATCTCCGCGCCGGCCAGGTCGATCGACGAGGGCAGCAACCACAGGTTGTCCACATCCGTCTGCTCGACGACCTTCTGCACCGCGGTCCCGGTGCGGAGCACGTCGTAGATGCTGGGTTGGCCCTCCCGCAGCCGTATCCCGATGCCCGACGTGCAGTTCGCTTGCGGATCACTGTCGACCAGCAGCACCCGGATCGACTGCTGCGCGAGTGCGGCCGCGACGCTGACGGCAGTCGTTGTCTTCCCGACGCCGCCCTTCTGGTTGGCAACGACAATGACCGAGGCGGGTCCGATCGTGGACCGGTCGTCATGTTTCACGTGAAACCGTCGGTCCGATCGCCAGTAGCCGTACCAGCGGTCCCGCTCAGGGGGAGTCGTCACGCGTTCCTCCACGGCTGGGATCGAGCCTGGGACGGAGCAATCTACGCCGGATCTTCGAGAACCCCGGCGGCGGTGGCCCGTGTCCCCGCATCCGGATCAACCACGTCGGTCGGATCGTACCGTCGATCGACTGGACATCGTGGACCGTCAGCCCGAGCTCATCGGTCAGGCGGTCGAGTGCCCGTGCCTGGGCCGGCGCATCCGCCCCCCGGATCGCGATGATCTCCCCATTAGTGATGAATGGACGCGACAGCGCAGCGGTCCGTTCCAAGGACGCGACCGCCCGGCTGATCACACCATCGAAGCCGACGTACCCGTGCTTCTGCGACCACAGATGCTCGGCACGGGCATGACATGTCTGCACGTTGCGCAATCCGAGCGTCGACGCGAAGGCGTCGACCTGGGCGATCTTCTTTGCTCTTGCGTCGATCAGCGTCCACCACACGGAGGGGAACGCCGCCGCCAGGACGAGGCCGGGCAACCCGCCACCGGTACCGAGATCCATCCAGCGCGCGCCGACGGACAACTGCAGCTGACGGGCGACCAGCACACACTCCTCCAGGTGGCGATGCCGCACGTCGTGTCGATCGCTTGCGGACACGAGGTTGACCGGTGCTGCGCCGATCAACGTGGCGAGGCGATCCAGCCACTCGTCCGGCGGCGATATCGCGGTAACCACGTCACCCACGCGAGGTACGGTGCCGGCTCGGCACCGGTCGCACGGCGCGGTGCGTCATGTGCACAGCAGCCAGTGGGGGAGGAGTGCGTGCGCCATACCGGGATGTTTCACGTGAAACTACGGCGGTGTCATTCCTCGGCCGCGTACACGACCACCCGGCGGCGCGGCTCGACACCCTCACTCGCCGACGTCACACCGCCGGTGCGTGCGACCAGGTCGTGCATCACCTTGCGCTCAAACGCGTCCATCGCCTCGAGTCGGAAGGGCTCACCGGTCTCGCGAACCTGAGCGATGCCCTCCCGGCACCGGTCCTTCATCTTGTCGAGCTGGCGCTGCCGATAGCCCTCGATGTCGATCCGAACGTGCGATCGGCGTTCGACGTGCCGTTGCGTCGCCGCCCGCACCAGCTCCTGCAGGGCCTCGAGTGTCGCACCCCGGCGGCCGATCAGCAGTCCGCTGCCGACTTCCACGACGTTCACGAACGCCTGGTTCTCGTCGACCTCGATCTCGATGTCACCCGGCAACTCGAGGATGTCGAGCAGCCCCTCGACGAAGTCGGCGGCGAGATCCGCCTCTTCGTTCAGCTCCGCCAGTCGGTCGGCGCCGGACGTGTCGTCGGTCTCCAGCCCCGCGGTACCGTCCTCGGCCCGGGAATCGGGCTCCGTCACCAGGGTGTCGCCCACAGGCGTCTCTCCGTTGCTGCGATCCTCGCGCACCGTCACGCGAACATGCGCGCGGCTGCGACCGCTGAACAGGCCACGCCGGCCTTCATTGAGTACCTCGACCGTCGCCTCGTCAGGTCCGACACCCAGCTCCCTCAACGCCGCCGCCGTCGCGTCCTTGACCGTAGAGGCACGCTTCTCGATCATCCGCGTCATCGCCGCTTGTCCCTCGTCTCGTTGCGCTTCTTTCCCAACCGACCCGGCCTACCCGGGCGATACCCGTTGCCGCCGCTGCCGTTCGAACTGGAGCCTCCCTTGCCCTTCCGGCCGCCGGCCCCGTCCGGCCGACCAGACGAGCGTTTCGGCCGCGCCGATCGTTGCGGTCGTTCTGCCGCGCCGGACGGGCCGTTCTTCGGCGATCTGTCAGCCTGGTCACCGTTGGACTGGCCGCCACCGACCTCGCGGAGCATGTACCACTGCTGTGCCATCTGCCAGACGTTGGTCGTCACCCAGTAGACGAGGATTCCCACGGGAAGGGTGAAGCCCAGGAACACCAGGAACACGGGCATGATGTACATCATCATCTTCTGCTGCTGCATCTGCTGATCGTCGGCGGTGATCGCCTGGCGACCCATCATCTGCTTCTGCTGCACGAAGGTGGTCACGCCCATCGCCAGCAGCATGCCGATCGCGATGACGCCCGCCGCGTTGGCTGGCATCTGCAGCGTCGCGTCGATCGGGAAGGGCGCGGTCGCAAGCTCCGGGATGACGTCGGGGCTACGGAGCATGCTGAACAGGGCGACGAAGATCGGCATCTGGGCCACGAGCGGCAGGCAACTCGACGCCGGGTTGACGTTGTGCTCCTTGTACAGCGCCATCAGCTCTTCCTGCTGCTTCTGGCGCTTCTCGCGGAACTTCTCCGGGTCCGTGCGCATCATGCCGCGGTCGGTCTTGTACTTCGACTGGATCTTCTTCATCTGCGGGCGCAGCTCCTGCATCGCCCGCATCGACCGGAACTGCCGTACGGCCAGCGGCATCATGGCCAGCCGGACCGCCACCGTCAGCAGGATGATCGCCACCGTCCACGAGTAGTCGCCGAACAGTCCGACGGTGGCGTCGTGGAAGAACCGGAGGATCTCGCCGAGGCCTTCAAGCAGGCCAATCCAGATGCTCATCTACCGACTTTCAGTGATTGGTGGCGGCCACGCCACCGGACGTGGTCCACGCCTCCCGGGTTCCAAGGATGACACCGACCCAGCCGGCGGATCGCCAGCCACCCGCCGCGCACTGCTCCATACCGTTGCACCGCGGTGATGCCGTACGCCGAGCACGTGGGATGGAAGCGGCACCGCTGCGGGTCGATGCGCGGCACCAACTGCCAGCCGCGCATGAGCAGCAGCAGCACGCGGGCGAGGGGAGTCCGACCGGTGACCCGATCCGCTGGCGCATCGCTTGGAGGCATCAGCGTGTCCGTTCCGCGGCACGCCGGCTCAGTCGTTCGACGTCTCGGTGCAGCGTCGTGAATGGCGCACGCACCGTAGCCGGTCGCGCGTCGATCACCAGGTCGACGTCGCTCGGGAGCCGAGCCTGTCGGACGGCGGCCCGAAGCCGTCGCTTCGCACGGTTGCGCTCGACGGCACCACCGATCGCGCGTCCCGCCACCACCGCGACGTGCGTGGGCACGCTGTCATCACGCCCGAGCGCGTGCACGACCATCGTCGACGATGCGGCACGCAACCGTGCGGATCGCACGGCGCGGATGCGGCGGGACGACAACGCGGCCATCAAGTCCACTTCGTCAGGCGGCGAGGGTCGTGCGCCCCTTCGCGCGGCGGCGACGGATGATGGCGCGGCCGGCACGGGTCCGCATGCGTGATCGGAAGCCGTGCTTGCGCTTGCGACGGCGGTTGTTCGGCTGATACGTGCGCTTCATGCTCGTCCTCGAGTGCTCGCCGGAGCGAACGGTCAACTGGTCTGTGGATGCGCTGCGCAGCGGCCAGGTGTCTGACTGGCGAGCAGCAGCCGGGGGCGGTGGTGCGCCCATGGCAGGAACCGGTCGCGATGCAGTGGCAACAGGAGGTTTCCGCCGGTCGCTGCAGAACAACGGGGCCGGGCAATGACGACCATGTCGATTGCGTTCCTACGAGTCTAGAACGGTCAGAACCCCCCGCAACCACCGATCAGGCGCCGACTGAGGATGCGCGGTCAGGCAGGTCGACGACCACAGAAATGTGTTGCGGGTCACCGCATCGCGAACCTATACTCCTGCCCCGCGTCGGTCGCCTACCAGACCCGGAGCACGATTGTCACCGAGTGAGCCGAGTGGCCTCGCCGCGGGATGGGCGGGTCGCAGGCTGGTGGGTACATCGACGCCACCGCCGCTTCCCTCGTGCGACATGTGAGCATCTGTCCTGCGCCGGTGGGAGGCCATCGCTCGTGGCACGAGTCCACAGCTGTGGATATGTATGTGGACAACCCGCCTGGTTGTCCATAGCGATCGCAGGATCGCCACAGACAACTAGGGAGGATCGTGCCTGTGGAAACCGTCGTGGGCGATCTCAATCAGATCTGGCAGGCGAGCCTCAAGATCCTTCGTGAGGATCTCACCGCAGCTGCGATACACGCGTGGCTCGACGACACCCAGCCGATCGGCATCGAGAACGACACGGTGGTCCTGGCCGCGCCACACCGGTTCGCGCGAGAGCAACTGGACGCGCGGTACGGAGACGCGCTACGCACCGCGCTGACCGCAGCCGCTGGCCGCGCGCTGAACGTCCTGGTGATCGTGCGCACCGACGCCCAACTCCACGAGACCGCCCCCCCGTCGTCCGTGGCACCGGCCCCGTACGTGCCCGAACGGGCGCCGACCGTGCCGGTGGGCGCGGGTGGACGACTCAACGAGAAGTACACGTTCGACCGGTTCGTCATCGGGGCGAGCAACCGCTTCGCCCACGCCGCGGCGTTCGCGGTCGCGGAGGCGCCGGCGCAGGCCTACAACCCCCTGTTCATCTACGGCGGCGCAGGACTGGGCAAGACCCACCTGCTGCAGGCGGTCGGGCACTACACCACATCGCTGTTCAGTGATCTGCGGGTGCACTACGCCACCAGCGAGCAGTTCACCAACGAGTTCATCGATGCCATCCAGAGCGGCCGCCGTGTGGGCTTCCAGCGGCGCTACCGCGATGTCGACGTGCTGATGATCGACGACATCCAGTTCCTCGAGAACAAGGAGCAGACGCAGGAGGAGTTCTTCCACACGTTCAACGCGCTGCACAACGCACAGAAGCAGATCGTGATCTCCTCCGACCGACCGCCCAAGGAGATCGGCCAGCTCGAGGAACGACTGCGCACCCGTTTCAGCTGGGGCCTGATCACCGACATCCAGCCGCCGGACCTCGAGACCCGTCTGGCGATCCTCCGCAAGAAGTCGCAGCAGGATCAGCTGCCCATCCCCGACGATGTGCTCGAGCTGATCGCCAGCCGCATCGCATCGAACATCCGCGAGCTGGAGGGCGCCCTCATCCGCGTCGCCGCCTTCGCCAGCCTCCAACGCACCGAGATCACCCTCGAGCTCGCCCAGATGGTGCTCAAGGACCTGCTGCCGGAGCCCTCGGCGGTCGACATCACCGTCGGTCTCATCATGGCCGAGACCGCCGACTACTTCAGCCTCACGCTCGATGACCTGTGCTCGACGAGCCGGACGCGCCAACTCGTCAACGCGCGGCAGATCGCGATGTACCTGACCCGCGAGCTGACCGATCTGTCACTGCCCAAGATCGGCCAAGCCTTCGGCGGCCGCGACCACACGACCGTCATCCACGCCACCAACAAGATCGGCGGCCTGATGCAGGAGCGGCACGCGATCTTCGATCAGGTGCAGGAGCTCACGACGCGCATCAAGAACGCCGCGAACGCCTAGGTCGGTTTCCAGATGCGGACCCTGTGGACCACCTGTGCATCACACGTGGGACGACATGTGGAAAACTGGGAGTTGTCCACCGCGGAGATGAACCACATGGGTGTCATGGGGACAACGTCAACGTTGTCCACGACTCGTCAACAGGAAGTCCACGTGCCGTGCACAGGCCGCGGTGCCGGTCTGACCTGCGATGACGACGTGCTATCCACAGGATCGCGGTTTCCCTACTACTACGACAGATCTGCAATAGGAGACACGGTCTTCAGTCGGGCAGCCCGGGTGCTGTGCACAACCGGCTCCGCCGGACACCGAACGAAGTTCCCATACCCCGCACGGAGGACGACATGAAGTTCCGGGCTGAGCGCACCGAGTTCGCCGAGGCCGCCACCTGGGTGCTGCGCACCGTCGGCGCGCGAGCCACCCTGCCGGCGCTGTCGGGTGTACGCATGGAGGTCGCCGGCGACCGGTTGCTGCTCGGATCCACCGACCTCGAGATCTCGAGCACCTTGTCGATCCCTGTCCAGGCGCACCGCGACGGTGTGGCGCTCGTCCCCGGCCGCCTACTCGGCGACGTCGTGCGCAGTCTGCCCAACGCGGCTGTCAGCGCCGATGCCGACGCGGATCGGCTGCACCTGGAGTGCGGCAATGCCAGGTTCGACCTGCGCCTCATGCCGCTCGAGGACTTCCCGTCACTCGCAGCCGCGAGTGACGACGCCACGCCCGCGGTGATGAAGGCCGACGAGTTCGCCGCACGCGTAGCGCAGGTGGCCCGCGCCGCCAGCACCGACGACGCCCGGCCGGTGCTCACGGGTGTCTACGTCGAGGCGACTGCCGACGAGTTGGTCCTGGCCGCGACCGACTCGTACCGGCTGGCCGTGCTGACGCTCGGCTGGCAACAGGACGTCGAGGGCACGGTGCTGTTGCCCCGGCGCGCGCTCGATGAGGCACGGCGATCGGCGGAGCAGCTCGGATCGGAGGTCCGCATCGCCTTCGAGGACAGTCAGGTCGGGTTCGACTTCGGTGACCGGCAGCTCGTCACCCGGCTCATCGAAGGGTCGTTCCCCCCGTTCAGGCAGCTGATTCCGTCGGGCTACGAACGACGGCTCGAGGTCGACCGCGCAGACCTGATCGAGGTCGTCCGCCGCGTTTCGGTCGTCGGCGATGCCAACACGACCGCCACGCCGGTGACGCTGCACCTGTCGGCTGACACCGTACGGGTGACCGCCGGCAGCGGTGAGATCGGCGAGGCTGAGGAGTCACTGCCAGGTGTGCTCGAGGGCGACGATCTGCAGATCGCCTTCAATCCGCGCTACCTCACCGATGGGTTGGATGCGACCGGGACCCAGCAGGTGGCGCTCGAGTTCCGCGACGATTTGAAGCCGGCGGTCATCCGTCCGACCGACGAGACCGACGACTCGGAGACACCGGTCGACTTCCTGTATCTGCTGATGCCGGTGCGGTTGTAGGCGAGACACCGGCGCGTGCTGCTCGAGCGGCTGGAGCTCGTGGACTTCCGGGCGTACGCCGCCGTCGACGTGCCGTTCCAGGCGGGTCCGAACGTGCTGGTGGGGCGCAACGCGGAGGGCAAGACGAACGTGCTGGAGGCGATCTACTACCTCGCGACGGGTTCCAGTCATCGCACGAGCAGCGACACGCCGCTGGTGCGCGCGGGCGCCGAGGCGGCGATCATCCGCGCACATGCGCGCAGCGATGCGGGTCGGCAGGTGCGAGTTGAGTACGAGCTGCGACGGGGCGGGCGGTCGCGGTCGCGGGTCGGTGGCCAGGCGCAACCGCGGGTGCGTGACGCTCTCGGGCAGATCCGGGCCGTGCTGTTCGCGCCCGAGGACGTGCAGCTTGTGCGGGGCGATCCGTCGGACCGCCGCAGGTTCCTCGACGAGCTGCTGACCCAACGGCGCCCGGCGTACCATGCGGCGCGGCAGGAGTACGACCGGGTGCTCCGCCAGCGCAACGCGCTGCTACGTTCGGCGCGGGGGCCGAGCGGGCCATCGGCCACCCTGGACACCTGGACCGACGCCCTGGTTGCTGCAGGTAGCGCCGTTCTCGCGGCGCGTATCGCCTCCGTGCACGCGTTGGCGGGACCGGCGGCGAGCGCGTACGCCGATCTCGTCGGCGCTGCGGCCGGTCCGTCCGCGCGTGTGCAGTTGGCGTATCAGCTGTCGACGGGCCGCAGCATCGTCGGCGACCCCGACCGCGGTGTACCCGACCCCGCCGAGCTCGCGAAGGAGCTGCGTACCGGGCTGGACGAGCGACATGCCGCCGAGTTGGAGCGCGGTGTCACGCTGGCGGGCCCGCACCGGGACGATTTGGCGCTGTCGTTGGCGGAGCTGCCGGCGAAGGGGTTTGCCAGCCATGGTGAGATGTGGTCGCTGGTCCTGGCACTGCGGCTGGCCAGCCGAGAGGTGTTGTTCGAGGTTGGTGACGAGCCGGTGGTGCTGCTCGATGACGTCTTCGCCGAGCTCGACGAGGAGCGTCGCCGACGGCTGGCCGCCCGCTGCGACCGATTCGGCCAGGTGCTCGTCACCGCCGCGGTCGACGGCGACGTGCCCCTGGACGGACCGCGCTACGCGGTCCGTGACCGTACGATCATCCCGCCACCGGAGCTGGTTGAGGGTGAGGGCGAGCGTCAGCGAGCCGGCGGGTGGGGACCTGATGGGTGAGGGCGAGCGTCAGCGAGCCGGCGGGTGGGGACCGGATGTCTGACAGCTCTGACAGACCCCGCCGCCGCTGGTACGACCCGTTGGGTGTGCCCCCGGAGCAGGTCGCCCGGTCCCGGGCGGTTCCGCCGGTGGGCGATGCGGTGCGGGCGCTCGCTGCACGCCGCGGGTGGCAGTCGCACCTCGTCGCGGGCGATCTGCACAGCCAGTGGGAGGCGATCGTCGGACCGCAGCTCGCTGGTCACACCGCACCACTGCGTCTCCAGGGTGGCGTGCTCGTGCTGGCTGCGGCCACACCGCTGTGGGCCGCGGAGGTCCGCCAGCTCGGTAGTGTCATCACCCGTCGCGTCAACGAACGGCTCGGCGAGGGCACCGTACGCACGATCACTGTGTCGGTTCGCCGATCAAAAACCCGCTGACCAGCGGAAATGCGCGGAAGGCCATGCACAGGCCATCGGTGTACCCGTGGTATAATCAACGGTACACAGGCGGCCTCGCCACCACAGCGCCGCGCACGACGCGCATGGCGCGGGGTCGACCAGCCGCTCATCGTCTACGACGCCCGGTTGTCGCTGCGATCTTTCCGCATCCTCTCGGTGACGCCCCGTGATGACACACGAAGGATCACATGCCCGTGAGCACCACCCCGCCGGAGTACGGCGCCAAGGACATCACGGTGCTCGAGGGTCTCGAGGCCGTGCGCAAGCGGCCCGGCATGTACATCGGCTCGACGGGACCCCGTGGGCTCCACCACCTCGTCTACGAGATCGTCGACAACTCGGTCGACGAGGCGATGGCGGGACGGTGCAGCACCATCGACATCGTGCTGGGCACCGATCACTCCGTGCGCGTGTCCGACGATGGTCGCGGCATTCCCGTCGGTGAGCACCCGACGTTGCACCGCTCGGCGCTCGAGGTCGTGCTCACGGTGCTGCACGCCGGCGGCAAGTTCGACAACAAGTCGTATGCGGTGTCGGGTGGGCTGCACGGCGTCGGCGTGTCGGTCGTCAACGCGTTGTCAGAGCGACTCGTGGCCGAGGTCCGGCGTGATGGCCGGTTGTACCGCCAGAGCTTCCAGCGTGGCGTGCCCGACGCACCCGTCGCGGACATCGGTCCCGCAGACGGCACCGGTACCACGATCACGTTCTGGGCGGACCGGGAGATCTTCGAGACGCTGGACTACAACTGGGACACGCTGACGACACGCTTCCGCGAGACAGCGTTTCTGACCGCCGGACTGCAGATCACCGTCACCGATGAGCGGGTGCGCGACGGATCGGGTGCGCTCCGTCGCGCGGAGTACCGCTTCGATGGCGGGCTGCGAGACTTCGTCGCACACCTATCGGCCGCGAAGGAACCGCTGCACGACACGATCATCGCGTTCAGTGCGGCCGAAGAGGGCGACGGCGGACCGCAGGAGATCGAGGTCGCCCTGCAGTGGAACGGCAGCTTCCACGACTCGATCCACACGTTCGCCAACACGATCAACACCCACGAGGGCGGCACCCACGAAGAGGGCTTCAAGAAGGCGCTCACCGGCGTGGTCAACCGGGTGGCCCGGGAAGCTGGGCTGTTCAAGCCCACCAGCAAGGAACGCGACCTCACGTTGACGGGCGAGGACATCCGTGAGGGTCTGGTCGCGATCGTGTCGGTGAAGCTCGCCGACCCACAGTTCGAGGGGCAGACCAAGACGAAGCTGGGCAACACCGAGATCCGCAGCTTCGTCGAGCGCACGTGCAACGAGCACCTGAAGAACTGGTTCGCAGAGCATCCCCACGAGATCCGGGTGATCGTCAACAAGGCGATCCAGGGCGCCCGGGCGCGGATGGCGGCGCGCAAAGCGCGTGACCTCACGCGCCGCAAGGGGCTGCTCGAGTCGCACTCGCTGCCAGGCAAGCTCGCCGACTGCCAGTCCAACGACCCGCAGGAGACCGAGATCTTCGTGGTCGAGGGCGACTCGGCCGGCGGCTCGTCGAAGCAGGCGCGTGACCGGCGGATCCAGGCGATCCTGCCGATCCGCGGCAAGATCCTCAACGTCGAGAAGGCCCGCTTGGGCAAAGCCCTGGAGAACCGCGAGATCCAGGCGCTGATCACCGCGATCGGCACTGGCATCGGCGAGGAGTTCGACCTCACCAAGTTGCGGTACAACAAGATCGTGATGCTGATGGACGCCGACGTCGACGGCGCGCACATCCGGACGTTGGTGCTCACGTTCCTGTTCCGCCACATGCGCGAGCTGATCGATGCCGGCCACGTCTACATCGCCCAGCCACCGCTGTATCAGATCGCGCCCGCCAACAGCAAGGACAAGCACCGCGACGCCCGCTACGCGTTCAGCGACCCCGAGCGCGACGCGATCCTGCTCGAGTTGCGTGGCGCCGGATCCTCCAATGGCAACGGGTCGACGAAGGCGCGCAAGTTCGACATCTTCCGGTTCAAGGGGCTGGGTGAGATGGATCCGCAGCAGCTGTGGGAGACGACCATGGATCCCAGCGCGCGGGTCATGCGCCAGGTGACGATGGAGGACGCGGCGACCGCCGATCAGCTGTTCACCACGCTGATGGGCGATGATGTCGAGGCCCGCCGCGACTTCATCGTCCGCAACGCCAAGGACGTGCGGTTCCTCGACGTCTGACGATCTCCCGGCAGCCACACCTTGGACGTTAGGAGCGCGGCGCAGCCGCGGGAAGTAGCGACAGCGGTAGGTCACATGGCACGACCTCGAGTAGCGACAGCGGTAGGTCACACGGAATGAGCGAAGAAGTCTTGTCAGCACCAGGAGCGCCCGAGCCCGGCGAGCAGTTCGAGCCGATCGAGCTCGAGGACGAGCTGCAACGGTCCTACCTCGACTACGCGATGTCGGTCATCGTTGGCCGGGCGCTGCCCAGCGCGCAGGACGGCCTCAAGCCCGTGCACCGCCGGATCCTGTACTCGATGTACGAGGGCGGCATGCGCGCCACCGCCAAGCAGCGCAAGGCCGCCGCCGCGGTGGGCGACGTGATGAAGAAGTACCACCCGCATGGCGACTCGGCGATCTACGACGCGTTGGTGCGGATGGCCCAGCCGTGGGCGATCCGCTACCCGCTGATCGACGGGCACGGCAACTTCGGCTCGATCGACGGCGATGCGGCCGCGGCGATGCGCTATACCGAGGCGCGGCTGTCGCCGCTGGCCATGGAACTGCTGCGCGACATCGACGAGGACACTGTCGACTTCGTCGACAACTACGACGGGGAGGAGCAGGAGCCCGTCGTCCTGCCCAGCCGGTTCCCGAACCTGCTGGTCAACGGCAGCTCGGGCATCGCGGTGGGCATGTCGACCAACGTGCCGCCGCACAACCTGGTCGAGATGAGCAACGCGGTGATCGCCTGCATCGACGACCCCGACATCACGCTCGACGACATCCAGCGGATCTGCCCCGGACCCGACTTCCCGACGGGCGCGCTGGTCATGGGCACGTCGGGCATCCGTGACGCGTACGAGACGGGTCGCGGATCCATCCGCATGCGTGCGATCAGCGAGATCGAGGAGGACCGCAACGGCGAGCGGATCGTCGTCAGTGAGCTGCCCTACCAGGTCAACAAGGCGAACCTGGCGATGAAGATCGCCGACCTGGTCAACGAGCGGCGCATCTCCGGCATCCGCGACGTGCGCGACGAGTCCAACCGCGAGGGCATCCGGTTGGTCATCGAGCTGCAGCGGGGTGCCAACGCGCAGGTCGTGCTCAACCAGCTGTACAAGATGACCCAGCTGCAGGAGACGTTCGGGGTCATCAATCTCGCCCTGGTCGACGGCGTGCCGCGGACGCTCGGCCTGCTCGACACGATCCGCATCTACATCGATCACCAGATCACGATCGTGACCCGGCGGACGCGCTACCGGCTGCGCAAGGCCGAGGAGCGTGCGCACGTCCTCGAGGGTCTGATCGTCGCGCTCGACCACCTCGACGAGGTCATCGCGCTGATCCGCAACGCCGCGTCGGCCGACGCCGCGTTGGGTGAGCTGCAGGAGCGCTTCGAGCTGTCGGAGATCCAGGCGCGCGCGATCCTCGACATGCAGCTGCGACGCCTCGCCGCGCTCGAACGCCAGCGGATCCTCGACGAGTACGCTGAGCTGACCGACCGCATCGCCGACCTGCGCGACATCCTGGCGCGTCCGGAGCGCGTCCGGGCGATCATCGTCGAGGAGCTGACGGAGATCCGCGACCGGTTCGGCGACGCCCGCCGCACACGCATCATGCCGGGCGACGGCGACCTCGACATGGTCGACCTGATCCCGCTGGAGGACGTGGTCGTCACGGTCACGCGGGCCGGCTACGTCAAGCGCACCAAGGTGAGTGAGTACCGCACACAGCGGCGCGGTGGCAAGGGCGTGGCCGGCGCCGGGCTCAAGGCGGACGACATCGTGCGGGACCTGTTCGTCACGACGACGCACCACTGGCTGCTGTTCTTCACCAATGCGGGGCGCGTCTACCGCGTGCGTGCGTGGAGCATCCCCGAGAAGTCACGCACCGCCCGGGGCGTGTACGTGACGAGCGTCGAGGGCCTCGCGCTCGAGGAGGACGAGCGCATCGCCGCCGTGGTGGCGCTGCGGGACTTCGAGGGCAACGGCGGACACTTCCTGACCTTCGCGACCGAGCAGGGCATGGTCAAGCGGACCGCGTTGTCCGACTACGACTCGCCGCGCCAGGTGCTGATCGCGATCAACCTGCGCGACGGCGACCGATTGATCGGTGTGGCGGTCACGACGGGCGAGGATGACATCTTCCTGGTGTCGCGCAAGGGCATGGCGATCCGCTTCCACGAGACCGATGCCCGGGCGATGGGCCGCGACACGACCGGCGTCATCGGCATGCACCTCGCCGCCGACGCCGTGCTGTCGATGATGCCGGCCGTTGCCGATGGGCAGCTGTTGGTCGTGACGGAAGAAGGCTACGGTAAGCGCACACCGCTGGAGCGGTACCCGAGCCAACGTCGTGGCGGCAAGGGGGTCCGGACAGCCAGGCTGACCGACGCCCGCGGCGCGCTGGTCGGTGCGCTGATCGCCGCGTACGAACAGGAGATCTTCATCATCACCGACAGCGGGACCATCATCCGGATGGATGTCAAGGACATCCGTCCGACCGGCCGCTCGACCCAGGGTGTGCGGGTGATGACGCCGACGGAAGGCGCGACAGTGGTGGCGATCGCGCCGGTCCGTGAGGGTGAAGAGCTGGAGGACGAGTAGGCATGGACGACTGGTTGCCATCTGAGCGTTCGCGGACGACGGCCAAGCAGCCGACCGCGACGGTCCCGGGCGGCGTCGCGACGCAAGACACGAGCGATGGACGTCGGCAGCGCTTCACGCAGGCCGTGACGTCTCGGGCCCGCGCGGCCGCCGCGCGGCCGGCCAACACCCGCCCGACGCGGCGGCTGATACGGCGCGACATCATGGTCCGACGGGTCGACCCGTGGTCCGTGCTGAAGATCAGCGTGGTGTTCTACACCTGCATGCTGATCATCGCGATGCTGGCCAACGCGGTGTTCTGGGCGTTCGTCGGCCGACTCGGGTTGATCGACCAGGTCACCGAGATCGCCGGCGCGTTGAACATCGCGTTGAGCATCAACACCGGCAACATCCTGCGAGCCTTCTTCCTCGTGGGTGTGCTCGGCGTCATCTTCTGGAGTGCGGTGAACGTGTTCCTCGCGTTTCTGTACAACCTGGTCGCGGACCTGATCGGCGGCATCCGCATCGATCTCGCGGAGGACGAGTGACGCGAGGAACTGGGGCGACGATCGAGCACCTGCATCGCCTCACGGTCCCCGCTACACTCATCAACCCCCCATCAGATCCCCAATGGAGGGCCATTAGCTCAGGCGGTTAGAGCGCGCCCCTGATAAGGGCGAGGTCCGAGGTTCAAGTCCTCGATGGCCCACGGTCGACAAGGGATAGTTCCAATGCGCAAGCTGACGCTCATCGCCCTGGCCGCAGCGGCCGTCGCCGCCCTCGTCAAGCGCCAGCGCGACCGCGAGTTCGACGAGTCCATCTGGGAGGAGCCGAGCGGGGTCTGACGTCTCGCCTGGCGCTCTCGGGCCCTTAGCTCAATTGGTAGAGCGCCACCTTTGCAAGGTGGAGGTCGCCGGTTCGATTCCGGCAGGGTCCACCACCGCCCACTCCTGGCGCACAGTCAGCAATCTCGCCCTCGGATCCAGCGTATGAGCGGAGGGTCGGCGGAGACGGCCGCAGGCTTGCCGGCTGCGCTAGCACGAAGCCCTGGACTACTGCACGTAGCGGCGACGACGTTGTCGTGATGGCTGCCTGGACGTCTGCCGTGCGTGATGCACGGTGGACGTCCGCGTAGTGGCTGCAGACCCGCAAAGGCTTGGGATGCCCTGAGCGTGACCACACATGACCGGGTCCACCTGTGCGGCGTCCACCGCGTCGGGCCAGGTTTGTGTACGCGTACACCATTGGCGCGCCGGGCGACGTGGAGCGGTTTCTCGCCCCCAGCGAGCTGCCGCGCCTGTGCCGCCTGCTGGACGGGATCCCCGACGATGACCAGCCGGTGATGGTCGGCGGTCACCCGTTGACCGGCACGTCGAGCTCGGCGAGCAGATCGCGGACGTGGCGTTCGATGGTGTCGCGGACGGGGCGGACCGTGTCGACCGGCTTGCCGGCGGGGTCGTCGAGCTCCCAGTCGAGGTAGCGCTTGCCGGGGACCACGGGGCAGGCGTCGCCGCAGCCCATGGTGACGACGTCGGCGGCACCGATGATCTCGTCGGTCCAGGGGCGGGGGGACTCGCTGGCGATGTCGATGCCCACCTCGCGCATCGCCTCGACGGCGGCGGGGTTGACCTGGCTGGCGGGGTCGGACCCGCCCGAGAGGACGTCCACGCGATCGCCCGCGAGGTGACGCATCCACCCGGCCGCCATCTGTGACCGGCCGGCGTTGTGGACGCACACGAACAGCACGCTGGGGGCGTCGTCCGTGAGCCTGCCTTCGTTCTTGGCGATGGCGTGGAGCCGGTCGCCGGTGAGGCGCTCCGTCATGATGCTGCTCCTGGTCGACGTATGCGATCTCGGATCTGTTCGTCAGACAGTGGTCTGCGCGGCGAGTCGCTCGATGCGCTCGGCGATGCGGTCATAGGCCTGTTCGAACACGCGTCGGTCGTGACCCACGGGATCTGGGATCGACCAGTGCCGGTGGGGTGCGTCGAGGTGCGGTCCGGTCTCGCGCGTGCGATCACACACCGACACGACCAGGTCCGGGCGCGTGCCGACGTCGCTGACGTGGCTTGGCCGTGCTCCTGCCAGATCGAGACCGTGGTCGGCGGCCACGGCGATGGCGTGAGGGTGCACCCAGTCGGCGGGTCGCGTGCCCGCACTGATCGCCGCCCGCGTTGTCCGCCTCCTCCACAGTGCGGCCGCCAGCTGCGAGCGCGCGGCGTTGCGCGTGCACACGAACAGCACACACTCAGCGGCCAGCGCTGCGACCGGCTGCACGTACGGCACCGCCGCCGGTTTGAGCGCGACGCACCGCCGTCGCCCGTCGCCCTCGGATGCGGGGCGAGAGATCAGGCCCGCCTGCTCGAGCGCGTTGAGGTGGAACGCGAGCAGGTTCGATCGCAGACCGACCGTGTCCTGCAGCTCCATCGGCGTGCAGTCGCCCTGCCAGAGCCGGTCGATGATCGCGAGCCGATGTGCGTCACCCAGCGCGCGATGCACCTCGGCGCGACGGCCTCAGGTTCCGGTGACCGACATGCGATCGCGTCGGGTCCACACGAACTTGATGACCGCGCCGACCAGTAGCACGATGACGATCAGGTTGAGCCAGTCGGAGTAGCTGCCGATCGACCGCCACTGGCTGCCCAGCACGTACCCGCCGATGACCAGGAGGGTGTTCCACAGCGCGCTGCCGACGGCGGTCAGCGCGATGAACGGTCCCAGTGGCATCTCCTGGAATCCCGCCGGCAAGGAGATCAGGCTGCGAACGCCGGGGATCAGGCGGCCGATGAAGACCGACGAGCGGTCGTGGCGGTCGAACCAGTCCTGCGCACGGTCGAGGTCACTTGCCTCCATGAGGGGCAGCGACGTCAGCAGCGAACGCACCCGCTCGACGCCCCAGGCGCGAGCGAGCCAGTAGAGCACCAGGGCGCCGAGCGTTGATCCGATGGTCGCCGCGATCACCGCACCCACCAGGCTCAGGCGGCCGCGTCCCGCGAGGAACCCGGCCATCGGCAGGACCAGCTCGCTGGGGATCGGCGGGAAGAAGACCTCGGCCAGCGTCATCAGCCCCACACCGACCGACCCCAGTGCGCCGATGACGTCGGCGACCCACCCGATCAGCCCCGTCAGGTCGTCCGTCCCGCCACGGTTGGCCGCCAGGATCGACACGGGTACAACGCTGGAGGTCACAGGCATCCGCGCCGATGTACCCGGTCACACCCCACAGACACGCCAACGGTCACGGTACTGTTGCAGCGACGACCTGCGACGAGGGAGGAAGCGTGGCACGCCGGCGCGTGTTCTGGCTGGTCGTGCTGGCGGCGGTGCTGTTGGTCGCGCTCACCGACGTCCCCGCCGCCTATGTGTTCGCGCCACTGCTCGGCGTGGCGATCCTGTGGTTCGGTGTCGGATCGCTGCTGTCGCTGCAGCAGGGTGCGGCACACATCCCGGACGGCGACCCGTCACCGGTGGATCCTACCGCGGAGCGCACCATGTACTGGTGTGCCGGATGCGGTGCGGAGCTGCTGCTGCTCGTTCGCGGGACGGCGACACCGCCGCGGCACTGTGGAGAACGGATGCGTGAGCGCGTGGAGATCCTCCGGGAACGCCTGAGCGACGACCGATGAGTGGTCCACACCTGTGGATAACCATGTGGATACCCCGATTTTCGGGGTTATCCCCACCTGTGGATGACATTGGGGAAATCTCATCTGTGGGAGTCCGCGAAGCACACGGATGTGGACGCGTCAACGCCAGCGGCTCAGGGCGACCAGTCCGCCGGCCATCATGACGAACCCGACGATCAGGTTGATGTTGCCACCCGGCAGCCCGGGGATCAGGTAGATGACGAGCAGCAGCAGCGTCCCGAGGCCGATCAGCGACAGGCCGAGCATCGGGACCCAGCGTGGGCTGCGTGGCGGCTTCGCGGGCTTGGGCGGGATGTAGGTCGAGCGTTTCGATCTGGACTTCGGCACGGCTCACTCCGTAGGTCAACGTACGACAGCTCTCATGGTACGGTCTGCAGGGTTGACCTCGACCAGGACCGCAGCGGCGCGCCCTTGGAGCGCGCGCATCGTCGCCGTGCTCGGATGGGCACTGCTGATCGCCGGCGCCTGCATCCTGCTCTACCTCGTCTACGCCCTGCTGTTCACCAGCGTCGCGGCCGAACGCGCGCAGGACGAACTGCGCACGCAGTGGACCGATCGCAGCGCGCCCGAGCCGGTGGTGCCCGCCAGCGAGCCGGCAGCGGACCTGGTCGGCGAGCCCTCCGAGCCAGCGCCGCAAGAAGACGCGCCCCCCGACAGCGGCGTGGCACTGATCGAGTTCTCGCGACCGGGAGATGCCAGCACCATCGTGCACGACGAACCGTTGGTCGTCCTCGACGACGTCTCGGTGGGCGACCTGCAGCAAGGGCCGGGCCACTATCCGGGGACGGCGCTGCCCGGCGAGCCCGGGAACTTCGCCGTCGCCGGTCACCGCACCACCTACGGGGCGCCGTTCTTTCACCTCGACGCGCTGCGTCGTGGCGACCGCGTCCTGGTGACCGATCGTCGGGGCCGTCGTCACACCTATGAAGTGGCCGAGCAGCGGGTGGTGCTGCCCAGCGACACCTGGGTGATCGGCGACGATCCGCTCAGATCCGGCCGACCGACGCTCACCCTCACGACCTGCAACCCCCGGTTTTCGGCCGCCGAACGACTGGTGGTCCACGCCGAACTGCAGTCCTGATCTGTCTGACCAGCTTCCTGGAGTCCGAACGACGTGAGTCGAACTGTCCGCGCCGTGGTGCTCGTGATCGCCGTGCTCGTGGCGGTCGTCGTGCTGTTCACCGTCGTGTTCCCCTGGGTGGACCGGCAGTTCTTCGCCAACCCCGTGCTCGGCTAGCGCGTGCGACCGCCGGCCTGCGGATGGGACGATGGCGCAGCACCGTGGCTCGCGACGTACCCGGCTGGCGTGCCAACCACGTACCGGTATCCGACCGTGCCCGCGGCTCGTCTGCTCGACGATGCGGCACAGGACTTCCCCGACGTCGTCGCCATCGAGTACCGGCGCTACCGGCTGACCTACCGCAAGCTGCTGGATCACGCTGACCGCTTCGCCACCGCGCTCGCCGATCGTGGCGTCGGCGTGGGCGATCAGATCGTCGTCGTGCTGCCGAACTGTCCGCAGCTGATCGTGGCGCTCTTCGCGATATGGCGGATCGGCGGGGCGGTAACCCTGGCCCCGCGCATCGCGCTGGCGAGCGGCACGGTCAAGCGGGCCCGGATCGTGGTGACGCTGGAGCGCTGGTACCACGCGACCGTCGCGCCGGTACGCGCCACACTGGCGCCCGACAGCGACGTCATCGTCACTGCCCGGAGCGACTACCTGCCGTTCCCGCGCAACGTGCTGTCGGGACTTCGGCGCCGCCAGCGACGAATTCCCGAGTCCGATCGTGTGCTGCGGTTCGCCGACCTGATCCGGCGCTCCGTGCCCGCACCACGGGAGCCGTCAGCGGCCGACCGGTCCGTTGCGCTGTCGACCGACGACACACCCGTCTCGCAGCAGCAGCTGGTGGTCAACAGCTTCCAGCTCCGGCTGTGGCTGCCGGATGTCGTGGCCGGAGACGAGCGGTTCCTGCTGGCGGTGCCGCTGACGGACGCGATCGGCACCGTGTGGATGCTGACCGCGGTACTGTCGGCGTCGACCATGGTCCTCGTCGACGAGGGACGCGCAGCACAGCGACAGCGCAGTGCCCTGCGAGCGCGCCCGACGATCCTGCCGCTCGACCACGACGTGACCGGGGATCTGCTGCGCGCATCGTGGCGGCGCGGCAACCTGCACTCCGTGCGGATCGCGCTGTCGGTCGCGCCGCTGGACGATCACGTCCGGGCACAGCTCTCCGAGCTCACCGACAAGGGACGGATACGCACCGCATGGGGTGTCGGCGGTCTGCTCACGCACGCCGACCCCATCTACGGCCGGGCGGAGCAGGGCAGCGTCGGCCTGCCACTGCCCGATACCGAGACGGTGGTGCTGGCAGATGGAGGATCCGAACCCGCGGTCGGTGTCCGCGGCCGCTTGTGGGTGCGAGGACCGCAGCTGCACCGGTCGGAGTGGGTGGACGCCGGCGTGGAGGCGACGCTCGACACCGACGGGTACCTGGTGGTCCACCCGACCGACGCGATCGGTCGACAGGTCTAGGATGCGGCGCATGACGCGGCGGCGGATCTTCGTGATCGACAACTACGACAGCTTCACCTACAACCTCGTGCAGGAGCTCGGCGAGCTGGGCGCCCAGGTCGAGGTGGCGCGCAACGACATGTTCTCACTGGACGACGTGTCGGCCGCGGATCCCGACGGGATCGTGGTGTCACCTGGGCCTGGCACACCGGCCGACGCCGGCATGTCCAACGACGTCATCGTCGCGTTCGGTGCGACGGTTCCGCTGCTCGGCGTGTGCTTGGGCCACCAGTGCATCGCGCACGTGTTCGGTGGGCGGGTGCGTCGGACCCAGCAGCTGCTCCACGGCAAGACGTCGCCGATCCACCATGACGGCAGCGGCGTGTTCTCGGGGCTTGCGAACCCGATCGTCGCCACGCGGTACCACTCGCTGATCGTCGACGATGCGGCCCTGCCGCCGGCGCTCGAGGTGACGGCCAGAACGCCCGACGGGCTGATCATGGGCCTGCGCCATCGCGAGCTGCCCCTGGAAGGCGTGCAGTTCCACCCCGAATCCATCCTGACGACCTCGGGCATGGATCTGCTGCGAAACTTCGTACGTCGCTGCGCGCCGGTCGGCGTTGGCTGACATCGACGTCGTGATCGTCGGCGCGGGTCTGGCCGGCCTGGTCGCCGCGCGCGAGTTGACCGCCGCCGGCGCGCGGGTGCGGCTGCTCGACAAGGGTGTGGGACCGGGTGGACGCCTCGCGACACACAGGATCGACGACGCCACACTCGACCACGGCGCGCAGTTCTTCACGGTCCGCAGTGACGAGTTCGACGACCTGGTCGAACACTGGCGTGCGGACGGGGCCTCGGTCGAACGGTGGAGCACCGGGTTCGCGCAGGCGACCGACGTGCGCGCCGGTCCACCTGGCGTCACGTCGACGGCGGGCGACGGTCATCCACGCTACGTCGTGACCGGCGGCATGGAGACCCTGGCCAAGACGCTCGCGCGCGGGCTCGACGTCGTCGTCGACACCTGTGTGACCGCGATCTGGGCCCGGGACGGGCGGTGGCGCGTGGCGGCCACGGGCGTGCAGGGGATGCGCACGTACGACGCGGCGGCGGTGCTGTGCACGGCCCCGGTCCCGCAGGCGCTGGCGTTGCTCGACCGCGGCGCCACCGTGCTGCCCCCGGATGCCGAGGCGAGCCTACGCGCGCTTGCCTACGACCCATGTCTGGCGCTGCTCGCAGTCGTGGATCGCGATCCCGAGCTCCCAACGCCGGGCGGGGTGCAGTTCGCGGAGGGGCCGGTGCGCTGGCTGGCCGACAACGCCCGCAAGGGTGTCTCAGCGGTGCCGGCGGTCACCCTGCACGCTGCCGGCGACTGGTCGGCCACCTGGTACGAGGCCGCCGACCGGGTGGTGGGCGTAACCCTGTACGCCTGGCTGGCGCCGTGGCTCGGCCCGGCGAGCGTGCGTACGTGGCAGGTCAAGCGCTGGCGCTACTCGCAGCCGCGCAACCCCGCCGACGAACACGTGGTACGGACAGACGTCGACGAGCTGCCGATCGCCTTCGCCGGTGATGCGTTCGGGCACGCGCGGGTCGAGGGTGCGGCGCGCAGCGGGCTCGCCGCGGCGGCCGCACTCGTCCGCGGCTGATCAGCCGCCGCCATTCCCATCGCCGTTGCCATTCCCATCGCCGTTGCCCGTCCCGTCGCCGCTGGTCTCCGGTCCGGTCGAGATGACCAGCGCGACCCGTGTCCCGGCATCGACCTCCTCGCCCGGCTCGGGGTTCGACTCGATGACGGTGCCGGGCTCCGGGAACTCGTCGCTGGCGCGGTTCTCGGTCTCACCTGGCACCAGTGAGGCATCGCGCAACGCGATGACCGCGTCGTCCACCCGCATCCCGACGAGATCCTCGGGCACGGTCGTCGTCGGGGTGGGCTCGGGCTCCGGCTCTGGCTCCTCCTCGGGCCCGCGGGAGACGACCAGTGTCACATCCGAACCCTTGGGAGCCTGCTGTCCACCCTCGGGTGACTGTCGGATGACCCGACCCGCCTCGACATCGCTGAACTCCTCGGTGACGAAGGCGCCGAAGCAGGGCTGGGGATCACAGGCATCGTTGAGTGCCTGCTCGGCGTCCTCTCGCTGCCGGTCGACCACGTCGGGCACCTGAGCCTGGTTCGAGCCGGTCGAGATCACCAGGTTGACCTCGGTGTCCTCGGGCACCTCGGTCCCTGGCGCGGGATCGGTTCGGATGACCAGGCCCTCCTTGACGGTGTCGCTCGCCTCCTCCGACACGTCGCCGACGCGCAGGCCGGCGTCATTGAGCTCCTGGCGAGCCTCACGGCGAGTGTCCTCTACGACGTTCGGGACCTCGACCGGCGGTGCACCGGTGTTGACCGTCAGCACGATCTCGGTGTCGATTGGTACCTGCTCACCCGCTGCGGGGTTCTGGTCGACGACCGCGTTCTCTTCGAAGCCGGACTGCTGGGTCGACTCGGTCCGCACGTTCTCGAACCCGAGCGCGTCCAGCCGCTCCATCGCCTGCTCGACCTGCTCGCCGACGACGTCGGGCACGTCCTGGACGGTCTCGCCGCCGGCGAGGAAGCTGGTGAACAGCCACCACCCGCCGGCCAGCAGTGCCAGCAGCACCAGCACCGCGGCGATGACCCAGCCCGCGCGGCTGCGCGGCGGTTCGTCCTCGTAGTAGTCGTCGTAGTACGGCTGCTCGTCGACCGGTTCGGTGTAGGAGCCCGACGACGACACCACCGTCTCGTCGTTGCGGCCACCGACGGCCTGGGTCGCCGCGATCGCACCGGCCATCGGTGCGGTGACCGGCACGCCCGCGCGTGCGCGCTCGAGATCTGCGTTGAACTCCCTGGCGGTCTGGTACCGGTCGTCGGGGTCCTTGGCCATCGCCTTGAGCGTGATCGCGTCGAGCTCGGGTGTGGACTCGTCGGACAGGTGCGACGGCGGCATCGGCATCGCCGACACGTGCTGGTAGGCCAACGCCACCGGGGAGTCCGCGTGGAACGGTTGCTGGCCGGCGAGCAGCTCGTACAGCACACAGCCCAGCGAGTAGACGTCGGTGCGGCGGTCGACCGCGTCGCCCTGCGCCTGCTCCGGCGAGACGTAGGCGGCGGTGCCGAAGACGGCGGCGGTCTCGGTGATCGTCTCCGCGTTGACCGCCCGGGCGATGCCGAAGTCGGTGACCTTCACCTCGCCGTCGTTCGAGATCAGGATGTTGCCGGGCTTGATGTCCCGGTGGATCAGGCCGTGCTCGTGCGCGTAGTTCAGCGCGAGCGCCGCATCGCCGACGATCTCCGTCGATCGGCCCGCGGTGATGCGCTCACTGCGCGTCACCTCGCGCAGGCTGCGACCCCGGACGAGCTCCATGACGATGAAAGGGCGCCCACTGGCGTCGCCGGCGTCGTACACGCTGACGATGTTCGGGTGGTTGAGGCTGGCGGCCGACTGTGCCTCGCGGCGGAAGCGCAGCAGGAAGTTCGGGTCGTCGGCGTAGCGCGCGTGCAGGATCTTGACCGCGACCTCGCGATCGAGCTGCTCGTCGTACGCGCGCTGGACGTCGGCCATCCCACCCTGGCCGATGCTGCCGCGCAACCGGTAGCGGCCGGCCAGCAGCGTCGGGACGCTACTCAGTGGCCTGGTGTCGTCTGACATCGCTTCCTCGTTGGTTGCCGCCGTCGTGGCGGTGGGTCACTGCGTTGTGCCGAGCGCGGCCTGGATGACCTCGCGGGCCATCGGGCCTGCAATGGCACCGCCCGTTGCCTCGCTGCCCGCGCCGCCACCGTCAGGCACGACGACGGCGACCGCGACGGCCGGGTTGTCTGCTGGTGCGAATCCTACGAACCACACGGTCGGCGGGCGACCTTCTCCAGTCTGCGCGGTCCCGGTCTTGCCCGCGACCTGGACGCCCGGGATGGCCGCGCTGGTTCCGCTGCCGGCGCTCACGACGTTGGTCATCATGGCCTGCAGGGCGTTGGCGGTGCTACGGCTGACCGCCTGCGCAGTCGACTGTCCGGGCAGCCGCAGCTCCTCGGGCGCGAACTCGCGGATCACGCGCCCCGATGTGTCCTCGATGCGGTCCACGAGGCGCGGCGCCATCATGACGCCGTCGTTGGCGATGGCCGCGCTGACCATCGCCATCTGCAGTGGCGTCGCGCGCACATCGCGCTGTCCGATGGCGCTCTGCGCCGTCGCCGGCGGGTCGAGGTCCGACGGCACCCGACTGGTGGCCACGCCGGGCACCTGGAAGGACCACTCGGTGTTGAAGCCGAAGCGAGCCGCCTGCTCGGCGAGCTCTTCGGAGCCGAGCTCCAGTCCGAGCTGGGCGAAGGTGGTGTTGCAGCTGACGGTCAACGCCTGGGTCAGGCTGATCGGCTGCCCGCCGTTGCACAGCGATCCACCGAAGTTGCCGATCGTCGCCGACGTCTGCGGCAGCTCGAGCTGTGGTGGGTCGGGGAACGTCTGCTCGGGACTGACCCCGTTCTCCAGCGCCGCTGCGGCCGTGATCAGCTTGAACGTGGATCCAGGCGGATACGACTCGCGGAGCGCACGGTTGAGCAACGGCTTGGCGGAGTTGTCGTTGAGTCGCTGCCATGCCGCCCGCACCTCGTCGGGATCGTGGCTCGCCAGTTCATTGGGGTCGTACGGCGGCGATGACCACAGCGCGAGGATCTCGCCGGTCGGCGGCGCGACGGCCACGACGGCGCCCTCGCGGTCGCCCAGGGCGTCGCGGGCGGCCTGCTGTACCTCGCCGCGGACCGTCGTGTGGACCGCGTCGCCGGCGCGCTCGCGACCGGCCAGCAGGTCCGTGAGGTTGCGGGCGAACGCCTCCGGCGCGTTGCCGGTCAGCGCCTCGTTGAACGCCTGCTCGATCTCGGAGCGACCGAAGATCGGGGAGGAGTAGCCGGTGACATGGGCGAACAGCGGGCCGCTGTCATAGGTCCGCAGGAACTTCAGCTCGCCTCGCGTCTCGACCGACTCCGCGATCGGCCGCGTGTCCGCGCCGCGCCCCTCGAGGATCCGCCCGCGCTCCGACTGGTACTCGGCGACGAGCCGTCGTGCGTTCGCGCTGTCCGAGGCGAGATCGTCCGCGCGGACGACCTGCAGGTAGTTCAGGTTGACGAACAGCGCCCCGAACAGCAGCAGCATCGTCAGCGCCACCCGCCTGATGCTCGCGGTCACGCCGACGACTCCGCCCGCGCGCGGCGCCGCGGTGCGGGCCGGGTGCCGACCTCACCGGTCGACACCCGGATGAGCAACGCCACCAGGATGTAATTGGCGAGCAGCGACGACCCACCGTACGACACGAATGGTAGCGTCAGACCCGTCAGCGGGATCAGCCTGGTGACGCCGCCGACGATGATGAACACCTGCAGCGCGTAGAGCGTCACCAGGCCCAGCGCGAGCAGTTGGCCGAACTCCTGCCGGCAGCGCAGCGCGATCCGGTAGCCGCGCCCGATGAACAGCAGGTAGCACAGCAGCAGCGCGGTGGTGCCCAGCAGGCCGGCCTCCTCGCCGAACGCGCTGAAGATGAAGTCGGTCGACACGATGGGGATGAAGTCGGGGTGTCCCTGGCCGAGGCCGACGCCGGCGACGCCCCCGGTGCCCAACGCGAACAGCGACTGCTGCAGCTGGCCGGCGCCGAACGCGTCGCTGTTCCACAGGTCGAGCCAGATGCCGATCCGATCCTGCACGTGCCCGAAGAGCAGGAAGGCGATGTAGCCGCCGATCGCGAACAGTCCGAGGCCGCCGATGACGTAGGCAGGGCGGGCGGTTGCGACGTACAGCATGCTGATGAACAGCCCGAACAGCAGCAACGACAGCCCCAGGTCGCGCTCGAACACCAGGACGGCCAGGCTGAGGCCCCACACCGCCAGCACCGGCCCGAAGGCGCGGGCCGGTGGGACCATGAGCGGGCCCACGCGGTTGGTGGCGACCGTCAGCAGCTGACGGTTCTCGGCGAGGTAGCTGGCGAAGAAGATCGCCAACCCGATCTTCGCGAACTCCCCCGGCTGGATGGAGAACCCGGCGAACCGGATCCACAGGTCGGCGCCGTTGATGGTCGCCCCGATGAACGGCAGCAGTGGCATCAACAGCAGGGCGATGGCCGCGACGCCGATGCTGTAGCGGTAGCGATCGAGGATCTCGTAGTCGCGGCTGAGGAGCAGGGTCGCGATCATCAGCGCCACACCGATGATCGTCCAGATGGTCTGCGACGGCGCGAGCTCCGACGCCTCGCTCGCGGCGAGCGCATAGTCGATCCGTCGGATCATGACCAGACCGAGGCCGTTGAGCACGAATGCCAGCGGGAACAGCAGCGGGTCCGCTCCCGGGGTGACCCGGCGCATGAACAGGTGCGTGCCGACGGCGATCGCCGCGAGGACGCCGCCGTACCCGGCCATGCCGGCCGGCAACTGCGGCTCGCGCGCCAGGCCGACCAGCGCGTACGCCGCCAGGCAGAGGATCAGCGCCAGCACGAGCAGTCCCAGCTCGGTGTTGGCCCGGCGCCGGGCCTCGAGCTTGGCCTCGGACGGGTTCACGGTCCTGGAGAGCTTGCGCCGGCAGGGCTGCTCGGCTCGCGTTGACCAGGCGGCGCCTCGCGTCGTTGCCGTCGTCGCACGTACAACACCGGTACGTTCTCCTCCGTCGCCTCGCGACGCATCCACCTGGACCAACGCTCGCTCATCGAGCCCCCTACCGGCGCAAGCTCTCAGACGGTTCGATCAACGGGTCCCCGACATCCGAGGACGGCTGGCTCTGCTGCAGCTGGCTCTGCAGGTCCTCCACGATGCGCCGTGCATCGTCGAGGCTCTGCGCGGGCAGGCCGTCGGTGATGGACTGTTGGCGAAACGCCGGGAACTCCTCGATGCGTGTCGTGGTGATCTCCGTCGGCACGACCCGTGCGGCGGAGACGCCGAGGATCGGCTGGGGAACGCCACGGTAGATGGCCACCACGCCCTCGTGCGCGCCCACGAAGTAGGATCGGGACAGCAGCAGCCATCCCCCGCCGAGGAGCAGGCCGGCGAGCACCAGCACCACGAGCAGTGCCGCGGCGATGCGGGCGACCGGCAGCCGACGCGTACGATCGGTCGTCCGGTCCGCGCGACGTGCCGCGCCGATCCGACCCAGGCGTGTGGCCCACGGCTCGTCCGACGTCGGCGGGCTGGTGTCGATGCTGATCTGCCGTCGGGCATCCGGCGACGCGTCCGACCCGGTCGTGCCCGACGGATCCGTTCGCGCGGTGCTGTCGGGCGGTTCGTCGGGTTGGGTCGCAAGCTGCTGGGTGTCCTTCGCGCCGGCGTCGTCGCTGGCGCTCGTGTCGTCGCTGGTGGCGGCGGTCGCGGCGGTCGCGGCGGTCGCGTGGGCCCACCGGGCACCCACCCGCACCAGCACCGCGGTGATGTTGTCAGGGCCGCCGGCCTCGTTCGCGTGGGCCAGCAGGGTGGCGACGGCCTCATCGCCATCGGGGGTCGAGTACAGGGTCGACGCGATGCGCTCGTCGGTCACCGGACCCGACAGGCCGTCGGAGCAGAGCAGGATCTGATCGCCGTCGCGCAGGGTGATCGGCGGCAGCACCTCGATCTCGACGGTCGATTCGTGACCGATCGCCCGGGTGATCACATTGCGCTGCGGGTGGGTCGCCGCCTCGTCGCGTGACAGCCGCCCCTCCTGCACCAGCCGCTCGACCAGGGTGTGGTCGGTGGTCAGCTGGCTGATCTGCTCCTCGTCGCGCAGCAGGTAGGCGCGGCTGTCGCCGACGTGCGCCACGTGGAGCTGACCTTCGCGGATCGCGACGGCGGTCAGCGTGGTTCCCATCCCCTCGAGCTGCGGGTCCTGCGCGGCCCGCTCGACCACCAGCGTGTTGGCCTCGCGCACTGCGGTGGCGAGCAGGTCACCGATGTCGGCGGGGCCGGTCACATCCAGCAGGTCGATGTCACGCAACGGCTCCAGCGCCGCGTCCGACGCGATCTCGCCAGCCTGGTGCCCGCCCATGCCGTCGGCTACGGCGAACACCGCGTCGCCCATCAGGAAGCTGTCCTCGTTGCCCGTGCGCACGCGACCGGTGTGCGTCGCGCCGAACGCCCGCACCGCCAACGCATGCCGGTGCAGCGTCACTTCCTGACCTCGACGATCGTCTTTCCGATCCCGAGCTGGTCACCTGCCGCGATCCGCGTGGGTGCGGTCACCTTCACCCGATTGAGGAACGTCCCGTTGGTCGACTTCAGATCCGCGACCATCCAGCTGCCGTCCGCCTCGTAGATGCGCGCGTGGTCGTCGCTGACGTACGGATCCTCGAGCCGCACTGTACTCGATGGGGATCGGCCGAAGAGCACGTTCTGGCCGCGCAGCTCGATGACCCGCGGTCGCCCGTCGGGGAAGTGGATCACCAGCTGGCTGGGGTCGGCCCGATTCGAGCTGGGCGTTGCGGGCGACGCCTCGGCTGCCGGCCGGCGCGCCCGCGGGCGCGCCGGTACCGGCCCGAACCGCAGGTCGCGGACGACCGCCCGGACCGCACGCCACACAAAGATGTACAGCAGCAACAGGAAGAAGCCCTGGAGCAACCACAGGATGATGGGCGGCATGGAGATCTAGGAGCCCGCGACGAACCGCAACCTGACATTGCCGAGCTCGATGTCCTCACCGCCGCGGAGGTACTCGCGGTCCACGCTCGTCCCGTTGACCATCACCCCGTTGGTGGAGCCGAGATCTTCGACCAGCCAGCCGTTCGACGCCTTGCTGATCCGTGCGTGGCGGCGGGAGACCGACGGATCATCGAGCTGCACATCGCATCCGGGCATCCGGCCGATGACCGCCTGGTTGGGCAGCTGGACCGTCTGGCCGGCCTGGTCGACGAGCTCCAACGACGCGCGCGCGGCGCCCGACGGCGTGGCGGACTGCGTGCTCGCCGGCGGCGGTTGGGCGGCCGGCCCGCCGGGCGACGCCTCCACCTTGCCGCGCAGCTCGTAGGTGCCCAGTGGCACCTGCTCGTCGACGGCGAGCTCGATCCGTGCCGGTCCGCGCAGCTGCCAGCCGCGCTCCGCAGCGGTCCGCACGAGCACGTCGCTCAACTCATTGGCCAACGACTCGCCGAACTCCCGGAAGCGTTCGTGGTCCGCCGGATTCAGCTCGAAGCGGTAGACGTTGGGCACGAACACGCCGTCGACGCCGACGTTCTGGTAGTTGCCGGCGTAGCGCTGGACCGCCTTCGCGAGCTCCACGGGTTGCAGCCCGGAACGGAACGCACGGGCGAAGAACCCCTCGACAGCGCCTTCGAGACGTCGTTCAAAATCTCGCAGAACACTCATCCGTTCGCTCGGTTCCTCGAGGTCGGGGGCACGTGAACCGTGCGCCGCCACATGCGGGCCGGGTACGCACGCCGCAACATGTCTGTGGCGATGCTACACTCCGCGCGCTGCGGCGCTGATCGTCTCGAGGGCGAGTGGCGGAATTGGCAGACGCGCAGGATTCAGGTTCCTGTCTCCGTTCAGGAGGTGGGGGTTCAAGTCCCCCCTCGCCCACCAGTCGGCGCCGCCGTGTCGGTCGTGGCGCGCGCCCAGGCGATCATCTATCTGGGTCGCCTGATGTTGGGCAGCGGACCCTTGGGGATCGGCAGATCCGAGCCGCCGAGTGCCGCGAGTCTGCGTTCGAGCGCACCGATCTCCTTCGTCTTCACCGCCCGTGGCAGCTTCATGAGGTGGACGCGAAGCTGTGCCAGCTCGACCTGCCCGTCGGCGGTGCCCACGTTGATCTCGTGCACGGGCACGTCACCGCTGATCCGCGCCGTCTTGCGCGCCTCCTGCCTGAGCAGCGCCTTGACCCGTGCCCGCCGGCCCTCACCGATCAGCACGACGCCGGGCCGGCCGACCACGCGGTGCACCAGATCCTGCTTGCCGCTGAAGGCGACGGCCGGCGTGACCTTCCAGGCGCCACGAAGCGACTGGACGACCGCGAGCGCCGCACCGGGTTGGCCTTCGATGCGGGCGATCGCGGCCCGTTGACCACGGATGCCCAGGATCAGCATTGCGGCTGCCGCCGCCGTCGCCAGGCCGCTGATCACGCCGACGATCGGGGCGCCGAGATAGGTCAGCACCAGCAGGGGGACCGCCAGACCAACCAGCGCGGCGATGAGCATGTAGGACACGAGACGGGGATCGGCCGCACGGGTCTGCTGGAAGGTCAGACCGATTTGTCTGAGGCGGCCGCCTAGTCGGTCACGGAATCGGGAAGCCATGAAATGATGGTAGGCCGTTGCGTGCATGCTGTGCACGCCTCGTCGGGAGAACGCACATGACCGAGACGTCGGCTGTCGGCCTGGGCAGTGCGCGGTACCTCAATCGCGAGCTGTCGACGATGGCGTTCAATGCCCGGGTGCTCGCGGTCGCCGCCGACAAGCGACGTCCCCTGCTCGAGCGTGCCAAGTTCCTGGCGATCTTCGCGACCAACAACGACGAGTTCTTCCAGAAGCGCGTCGGTGGCCTGATCGAGCAGGCCAGCACCGGCGCCGACACGGTGTCACCCGACCAGCTCCCGCCTTCCGAGCAGCTGGCGGCGGTACGGACGTACGCGCAGGAGCTGGCGGACCGCCAGTCCGCACTGTTCAACGACGAGATCGCCCCCGGTCTGGCGGCGGGAGGTCTGCAGCTGTGTGGCTGGGACGATCTCGATGACGACGAGCACGACTACATCACCGGCTACTTCGACGACCAGGTCTTCCCGGTGCTGACACCGCTCGCGATCGATCCGGGTCACCCGTTCCCCCACATCTCCAGCCTGTCGCTGAACCTCGCGGTGGTGCTGCACGAACCGGACCGCTCGCGGCGCCAGCTGGCACGGGTGAAGGTGCCGTCGCTGCTCGACCGGTTCGTCGGGCTCCCCGGCGGTGCGCGGTACGTACCGATCGAGATCGTCATCGCCAACAAGCTCGAGACGCTGTTCCCCGGGATGGAGGTGCGCGAATGGCACCAGTTCCGGGTGACCCGCAACGCGGACCTCGCGATCCGCGAGAACGAGGCGGAGGATCTGCTCGAGACCATCGAGGACCACCTGCTCGAACGTCGCTTCGGGCGAGCGGTCCGCCTCGAGCTGCATCCGTCGATGCCCGACTGGCTGCTGGAGCGCCTGCGGCGCGAGCTCGACATCGACGCGTCGGCCGTGACGACCGTCGACGCGCCGCTGGACATGTCCGCGCTGTGGCAGCTGTACGGCGGCGGACCCGCCGTGCTGCGCGACCCGTCGTGGGAGCCGCAGGTGCCGGCACGGCTGGCCCAGCTCGACGGCAGGCCGGGCGCGATCTTCTCCGAGATCGCCGAGGGGGACATCTTCGTCCATCACCCCTACGACAGCTTCGATGCGTCCGTGCAGCGGTTCATCGTCGACGCGTCGCGGGATCCGGCGGTGCTCGCCATCAAGGTGTCGATCTACCGGACCACCGAGGAGGAGAGCCCGATCGTCGAGGCCCTGATCCGCGCCGCCGAGGCGGAGAAGCAGGCGGTCGCCATGGTCGAGCTCAAGGCGAGGTTCGACGAGGAGGCCAACATCCAGCGGGCGCGCCGTCTGGAGGACGCCGGCGTCCACGTGGCCTACGGGCTGATCGGTCTGAAGACCCACTCCAAGATCGCGTTGGTCATCCGCGAGGAGGAGGGCGCGCTGCGCCGCTACGCCCACATCGGCACGGGCAACTACAACCCGAGCACCGCCAAGATCTACGAGGACATCGGCGTGCTGACGCGTGATCCGGACATCGGCCACGATCTGTCGCAGCTGTTCAACACGCTGACCGGCTACAGCCGGCACGACGCCTACCGCCGGTTGCTCGTCGCGCCACGTTCGCTGCGGCCGCGCATGATGGAGCTGATCGAGCGGGAGATCGAGGCCGACGACGGGCACATCGTCGCGAAGGTCAACAACCTGGTCGACATCGACATGATCGATGCTTTCTACGACGCGTCCGAGGCCGGGACACCGGTCGACCTGATCGTGCGCAGCATCTGCTGCCTACGTCCTGGAGTGAGGGATCTCAGCGAACACATCCGGGTACGGTCGATCGTCGGCGACTTCCTCGAGCACTCGCGGATCTTCCGCTTCGGGTCCCCGGAGCGCGGCTGCGACTACCTCATCGGCTCGGCGGACCTGATGCCGCGCAACCTCGACCGCCGCGTGGAGGCCGTGCTGCCGGTGACCGACGAGGACGCGTGCGCCCGACTGCAACAGATCCTCGACGTCGAGTTCGCCGACGACCGGTTGGCGTGGGAGCTCGACGGCGACGACGGGAGCTGGCACCGTGTCGAAGAGGGCGACGGCGTCCACACCCACGAGCGACTGCGCCACCTGGCCATCGAGCGCGCCGACGCGTGACCCGCCGGCCGCCGACCCCCGGACGTCCGATGGCACGTGGACGTGGGGGCAGGAGGTGGTGACGCGAGGCCTCGCTACGCTGCTGAGGTGGTCAACGCTCGAGGCTCGTCATGTCCACACGCCCAACGCGGACGCTGCCCGCACTGCTGCTGGTGGCGGTCCTGACCGGCGCCGGATGTGCCCAGGGCGCGGCCGAGGAGCCACCCCCGGATGGCGCCACGTCGGCCTCCTCGGCGCCCGCCCCGCAGGCCGAGCCGCCCGCGCCTGCGGCGGCTCCGTCCGCCGACGGTCCGGCCGAGGTGGCTGGGGCGGAGGGTCCAGCGGCGGTCGCGACCACCAGCTCGACGGTTACGGCACGGCGCTCGTCGATGGTGCGGGGCTGACGCGTACGTCTTCTTCGAGGGCCGGGCGACGTCCTCGGCTTCGGGCTGGGCAACGTGTGGTATCCGGTGGCGCCGGACGGAGAGCCGATCGACGTCGCAGAGGACCGCGACTCCGGCGACGGCTACTGATCACCGCCCGTCCCGCGTGCCGCGTCCGACGTCGACCGCGATTGGCAGTGCGGTGTCGCGCCAGCCGACGAGATCCCGATCCGGGGTCGTGTACGCCGACCACACGAGGTGGCGGGCACGGGCGTCCTCGTCGCTGTCGGCGTCGACGATCCGCGCGTGGCCGGTCGCCGTGCGATCGGCGATCCGCAGCGTGACGCGGGGCTCGCGGAGCAGGTTGCGGACCCAGTCGGCGCGGTCGCGCCCACCCGCGAGGAAGTAGGCGGTGGCACCGTCGACCGCGAACCAGATCTCGATCTCGTGCGGGCGGCCGGTCACGCGTCCGGTCGTCGTGAGGTACGCGAACGGCTCGTCGCTGACGGTGGCCAGCCACGCCGCCGGGTCGTCGATGGTCATGCGGTCACGCCTCTGCTCCGACCGAGTGCGTCATCAGCAAGGGTGACACGGCCGACGGGTCTCCACGCCGCGGGCCATCGCCGTGCGGCTGGAGCGCGGACCGGGGCGTGCGGTGTGCGAGGATTGCGTCCATGGTGAGCGGGGCGCTGGACATCGCACTGCTGGTCGTCGTCGCGGCGATCGCGACCACGTCGCTGGTGGTCGCCGTCGCCGCGGTCGCGGTCCAGCGTCGGATCAGGCGCACGCTACGGGTCGGCACCGGTGCGTCGGGCAATGAGCTGCTGGTGGCGCTGCGCGACCACGACGACGATCTCGACGCGCTCGACGCCGCCGTCGTCGATCTGCGGGCCCGTCTCACCACGGTCGAACGCGACCTCGACCTGTGCACGAGCCGGGTGGCCATGGTGCACTACGACGCCTTCCCCGACATGGGTGGCAAGCTATCGTTCTCGGTTGCGATGCTCGATGAGCAGGGAGATGGCATCGTGCTCTCAGTGATCAACGGCCGCAGCGAGACGCGGGCCTGGGGCAAGCGCGTCGTCGCCGGCGCCAGCCGCCAGCGCCTGTCCAGCGAGGAGGCCGACGTGCTGCAGCGCGCGCTGGTGCTCGATCGGCGGCGCGCCGACATGACCCCGGCCGGTGACAGCCATGACCTCAAGTAGCGGAGCGGTAGGTCACGGGATGACCTCAAGTAGCGGAGCGGTGCGTCGCATCGCCTATCTGGGACCCGACGGCAGCTTCGCGTCGGAGGCGGCCCGGCGGGCCAGCCACAAGCCCGCGTCGCTGCAGCCGATGCCCACGGTGGTCGACGTCGTCGATGCGGTTCGAGCCGGCGCCTGCGACTGGGGCGTCGTTCCGATGGAGAACTCGGTCGAGGGCTCGGTCAACGTCACCCTCGACGAGCTGGCGTTCGGCGGCGCCGGCGTCTACATCCGCGCCGAGATCACCATGCCGGTGACGATGAACCTGCTCGGACGCGACGACGCCGACCTGACCGACATCGTCGTCGTCCGCAGCCACTCGCATGCGCTCGCCCAGTCCCGCGGGTGGCTTGCCGCCAACCTGCCGCAGGCCCGGCAGGAGGCCGTGACCTCCACCGCCGAGGCGGCCCGCCAGGTCGGTGCGGATCGCACGCTGGCGGCCATCGGCACCACCGCGGCCGCGAGCCGCTTCGGGCTGTCGATCACCGCCGCCGACATCGGCGATCACAGCGACACGGCGACCCGGTTCGTGGTGCTCGGCGACCACTTCGCCGCCGCGACGGGCGCCGACAAGACGTCGATGGTCGTGTTCTTCGGCAACGACCGGCCTGGCCAGCTCGTCCAGGTGCTCAACGAGTTCGCGATGCGCAGCATCAACCTGACGAAGATCGAGTCACGTCCCACAAAGAAGCAGCTCGGCGAGTACTGCATCTTCATCGACTGCGTCGGCCACATCTGTGAACCGCGGGTCGGCGAGGCGCTGCGCAGCGTCCACCGCCACGTCGCCGAGCTGCGCGTGCTCGGGTCGTACGCGCGGTCGGGCGGCCACACCGAGACGACCACCTCGAGTGACAGCGCGGTCGCCTACGCCGAGTCGGACGACTGGTACGCCAGGATCCTGCAGCACGCCGACGACGGCGGATGATCCTCGCCACGTCGCCGGTCTCGTCGACGGCGAGCGAGGCCGCGGGGGCGGTCACCGAGGCCGCCGACGAGGCGCGTTCGCTCGGCGCATCCCTCCTCGACCGTCTACCGGCTATCGGCGTCGCGGTCGGCGTGGGCATCGCCGCCCTCGTCGTCGCGCTGCTCATCGCCAAGGCGGTCGAACGGACGCTCGCGCGGACCCGTGCCGACCAGGTCGCGGTCGTCCTGCTGTCGCGCATCGTGCGGTTGCTCGGGATCATCGGCGCCCTGCTCCTGGCACTCGCGATCGCCGGCGTCGCGGTCGGCTCGGTGCTCGCCGGTCTCGCCGTCGCCGGGGTCGCCGTCGGGTTGGCCGTCCAGGGGATCCTCGAGAACTTCATCGCCGGGGTGATCCTGCTGGTCCGCAAGCCGTTCTCGGCAGGCGACCAGGTGAGGACCGGCGACTTCGAGGGGACCATCGACGCAATCGACCTGCGCGTCACGCGCCTGATCGACTACAATGGCGAGCTGATCCTCATCCCCAACCGCGACGTCTACAACAATCCGCTCGTCAACCTCACCCGCCGCGGCAAGCGCCGGACGGTGGTGATGGTCGGCGTCGACTACCGCGACGACCACGACGACGCGCGCAGCGTCATCCTCGACGCGATTCGCTCGGTGTCGGGGGTGCTCGACCATCCCGAACCCGAGGTGCTGCTCACCGAGCTCGGCGAGTCCAGCGTCAACTTCGAGGTCCGCTACTGGACCCGGCCGGACATCCGCAGCGTCCGGCGGACCCAGGACCGGGTGCTGGCCGCGGCGAAGCGCGGCATCCAGGAGGCCGGCATGACGATCCCCTGGCCGATCCGCACCCTGGTCCCCGACGGCACGTTCCGGACTACCCGCGAGGAGGATCCGCGTGCGTAGGGTCCACGCCGGCCTGTTGGCCGTCGTCGTGCTCGCGGTCGCCGCGGCGGTCACCGGCGCGGCGTTGCTGTGGCCGACCGCCGCGCCCGCCGTTGACCCATCGGTGGCCGGCGACGACGTGCGCCTGCAGGCCGGCACGTTGACCGCCATCGCGCAGCTCGAAGAGGCCGACATGGCCGGGCTGGCGCCAGGCGCGCGGACGCTGCGGCTCACCGCGGAGCTCGCCGACGGCCGCGAGGTCGAGTTCGAGATGGTCGACGAGACCGGCGACACCTTCGCGGTCGGCCAGCGGGTGCGCGTCGCGGAGGTCGGGGCTCCCGACGGCGGCACGACCTTCTACGTCAACGACATCGAACGCACCCGTCCGCTGCTGCTGCTCACCGGCGTGTTCCTCGTTGCCGTGCTGGTCTTCGGTCGCTGGCAGGGTCTGCGGGCCCTGCTCGGCCTGGCGCTGACGCTGGCGGTGGTCGTCGTGTACGTCGTGCCGGCTGTGCTCGCCGGCAGCGATCCGACGCTGGTCGCCCTGTCCGCCGCGGTGCTCATCATGGCGATCACGCTGTACCTCACGCACGGGGTGCGACCCAAGACGACCGCGGCGGTCGTGGGCACTCTGGCCGCACTCGGCGTGACCGTCGGGCTGTCGTGGCTGTTCATCCGGTTGACGGCGCTCACGGGACTGTCCAGTGAGGAGGCCCGCATGGCGAGCCTGCAGGTCGGCGGCCTGTCGCTGCGCGGTCTGCTGCTGGCCGGGATCATCATCGGCGCGCTCGGGGTGCTCGACGACGTCACGATGGCGCAGTCGTCGACGGTGTTCGAGCTGCGTCGGGCCGACCCGCGGGCCGGGTTCGCCGCGCTGTTCTCCGGCGGCATGGCCGTCGGTCGCGACCACGTGGCGGCGACCATCAACACGCTGTTCCTCGCGTACGTCGGCGCGTCGCTGCCGTTGCTCATCCTGTTCAGCGGTTCGCCGGACCCGTTCCCGATCATCGCCTCGAGCGAGATCGTGGCCGTTGAGATCGTGCGGACCCTGGTCGGATCGATCGGACTGATGGCCAGCGTGCCGGTCACCACCGCGCTGGCCGCGTGGCTGGCGCATGCCCGCAGCGCTGCCGACGCGGTCGAGGTCGCCGCCAGCGAGCATGTCGGCGCCGGCCGTGACCGGCGCCGACGGCCGCTGCGTCGGCGCCGGACCGACGAGCGTGAGGCGTCGCTGCTGGATGAGAATGGCGACGACGGCGAACTGGACTGGGAGCGGCGACTGCGCGCATCCTACGGACTGCACCGCGGTCCCGACCGACGGCCGCCGGTGTCCGACGACACGGCGTAGGGCGACATGATCGACATCCGACGGATCCGCGACGACTTCGACGAGACGGCGCGCGTGCTGGCGCGCCGTGGCGTGACCACCCGCGAGCTGGCCGCGATCCGCGAGCTCGACGAGCGCCGGCGTGCGCTCATCACCGAAGGCGACAACCTGCGCGCCGAACAGCGCGAGGGGTCACGGCGCATCGGCTCGGCACCAGCCGAGGAGCGCACCGAGCTGATCGCCGCGGTCAAGGTCGTGTCGGCCCGGCTCGGCGACCTCGAGCCGCTGCAGGCCGACGCCGAGCGCGACCTCGAGCGTGCGCTGGCCGTCGTGCCCAACCTGCCGCACCCGGAGGCGCCGGACGGGCAGGACGACACCGACGCCGTGGAGCTGTCCACGTTCGGCGAGCGGCCGACGTTCGCGTTCGAGCCAGCCGACCACGTCGAGCTGGGCGAGGCCCTGGGCATCATCGACATCCCCCGCGCGGTCAAGGTCTCGGGCAGCAGGTTCACCTACCTGCTCGGCGCGGCGGTCCTGCTCGAGTTCGCGCTCGTCCGGTGGGGACTGGATCAGCTCGCGGTCCACGGGTTCCTGCCGGTGGTGCCTCCGGTGCTCACCCGCGAGGAGGCGCTGTACGGCACCGCGTTCCTGCCCAACGGCGCCGACCAGCTGTACCGCATGGAGCGCGACGACCTGTACCTGGTCGGCACGTCGGAGGTGCCCCTGGCCGGGCTGCACATGAACGAGATCATCGAGCGCGACGCGCTGCCGCTGCGCTACGGCGGCTTCTCGACCTGCTTCCGACGGGAGGCCGGCACCTACGGCAAGGACACGCGCGGCATCTTCCGCGTGCACCAGTTCGACAAGGTCGAGATGTTCGCCTTCGTGCTGCCCGAGGAGTCGGAGGACGAGCATGGCCGTCTGCGCGACATCGAGGTCGAGTGCTTCAAGCAGCTGGGCCTGCACGGTCGCGTCGTCGACATCCCCGTCGGCGACCTCGGCGACTCCGCCGCGCGCAAGTACGACTGCGAGGTGTGGCTGCCCGGTCAGCAGGCGTACCGGGAGCTCACGTCGGCGTCGAACTGCACCGACTACCAGGCCCGCCGGCTCCGGTGCCGCTACCGCACGGCCGACGGCGACACGGCGATGGTCCACACCCTCAACGGAACGCTGATCGCCGTCGGGCGGACCCTGATCGCGCTGCTCGAGAACCACCAGCGTGCGGACGGCAGCGTCGCGGTGCCGGAGGTGCTGCAGCCGTACCTCGGTACCGAGGTCATCACGGGACACACGATCGACGCCGCCCGGACCCGCTAGCGCCGCGGGTAGCTCCACAGGAACAGCACGCACCCGGCGAGGAACACCACGCTGCCCGTGGTCATCAGCGGGTCGCCGTCACGCACTCCGGCGGCGACGAAGATGCCGGCACACACGAGGAACAGCAGCCAGCCCACCAGCTCGCGCGGGTCGCGCACGACAGCCACCGTCCCTTCCCTTCCGACGTCGGCGTGCGACGATAGCGGCCCGAGACCGCGGGTTGGGTAGGGTGCCGGCAACGACGACGGCAGGAGGGCACACATGTCGCTGGTGGCCGGCGTCGACATCGGTGGCACCAACATCGAGTGCGCGCTCGTCGACGACGATCACGATGTCGGCGACCGCGCCAAGACCAGGACGCCGACCGAGGGTCCGGCCGCGGTGATCGACGCGGTCGTCGACCTGATCGGCGGCCTCGACGAGGCGCCGTCGGCGGTCGGTGTCGGCATCCCCGGCCCGGTCAACGACGGCGTCGTCAGCCGCCCGCCGAACCTGGCGCTGTGGCCTGAGGAGGTCGAGCTCGCGGCCCGCCTCCGCGACGCGGTGGGTGTCCCCGTGGAGGTGGGAAACGACGCGAACGTCGGCGCGCTCGGCGAGTGGGTCGCCGGCGCCGGGCGTGGATCCAGGTTCATGCTCGGCGTGTGGATGGGCACCGGGGTCGGCGGCGGGCTTGTGCTCGACGGCCGTCCCTACACGGGGGCGTTCGGTGGCGCGGGCGAGTTCGGGCACATGATCGTGCACCACGGCGGCGCGCAGTGCGGCTGTGGCCGCCGTGGCTGCATCGAGGCGTACGCCGGCCGCGCCGCGATGGAACGCACCGCCGAGATGTCGCACCGCAGTGGCCGCGCGACGTCGCTGTTCGAGATCCGCGATGACGAGGGCAAGCAGCGGCTCACGTCGAAGGTCTGGGCCAGGGCGCTCGACGACGGCGACGGGCTGGCCACCCAGCTGTACCGCGAGGCGATCGAGGCCGTCGCCGTCGGTGTGGGATCGGTGATCAACCTGCTCGATCTCGACCGTGTCGTCATCGGCGGCGGGCTCGCCGAGAAGCTGGGTGACCAGCTCGCCGACGACATCGCCGAGGCGGCCGCGCCGTGGACGATGGTTCCCAGCGACGACCACGCGCACCTCGTCGCCGAGCGCGGCGCCGACCCCGGCATCATCGGCGCGGCGGCGCTGGGCCGCGCCGCGATGCTGCTCAGCTGAAACCGTCGACCGCCAGTTCGTCGAGGACCGCCATCTCGCGAAGGGTCCGCGCGGCCGCCTGCGCGAGCGGCACGGCCAGCAGGCCGCCGGTGCCCTCACCCAGGCGCAGCCGGAGGTCGTACAGGGGGGCCAGCCGCAGGTGGTCCAGCGCGACCGTCGCACCCGGCTCGGGCGAGCGGTGGCCAGCGATCAGGTGGCCGGTCACCGCCGGGCACCATGCGGCCGCGCACAGGGCGGCGGCGTTGGTGATGACGCCATCGAGCAGCACGGGCACGCGCAGCCTGGCGCCGGCCAGCAGCACGCCGACGAGCGCCGCGTGCTCCAGTCCCCCAACCGTTGCGAGCACGCCCAGCGGGTCGGCGGGATCCGGACGGTGACGGTCGAGGGCGCGACGGACGACCGCCGTCTTGTGCGCCAGGGCGTCCTCGGTCGCGCCTGCGCCGGGGCCTGTGACCTGTCCCGCGTCGGCGCCGGTGAACGCGGCGATCAGGCACGCCGAGGCGGTGGTGTTGGCGATGCCCATGTCTCCGGTGACCAGCAGGTCCGCCCCGTCGGCGATCAGATCGCTCGCCATGGTGGCGCCGGCGCACACCGCGCGGATGGCGTCCGTCCGCGACATGGCCGGCGCCGTGGTCAGATCGGCGGTGCCGGCACGCACGCGGTCGCTGCGCAGCAGCGGGTGCGCCGGCGGCGGGTCGGCGCAGCCGACGTCGAGCACCGCCACCGTGGCGCCGACGGTGCGCGCGACCGCGTTGACCCCCGCCTGCCCGGCGCAGAACAGCCGCACCATCTGCCTGGTGATCTCCTGCGGCCACGGGGTCACCCCATGTGCGTGCACACCGTGGTCAGCGGCGGCGATCACCACCGCGGGGGACTCGGGCACCGGCGGCGGGCAGCGGCCCGCGATCCCGGCGAGCTGCGCGCCCAGCTGCTCGAGGCGACCGAGGCTGCCCGGCGGTTTGACCAGCGTGGCGTGCCGGGCGAGCGCCGCGCGTCGGGCGTCGTCGTCGATCGGGTCGATCGCCGCCCGCAGCGCGTCGAGCGCGTGACGGTCTCCGCGCATCTGTTGATCCGTTCCGTGGATCACCTGCGGTGCGAGGCTTGGTCGGCGAGCAGCACGTCGAGGACCGCGCCTGGAGCCTCCCGGTGGATGCTGTGGCCCACGCCCCGCAGTACGCGGGCGGTGATCCGCACGTTGCGACGCGCGATCTCGTCGCCGATCGTCGGGTCGAACAACGTCCCGTTCGCCGGGTCGGCGCTGAGGATGTCGGTCGAGATCCGTACGTCGCCGAGCAGGTCGAGGTACCACCACGGCCGGTTGTCCTCCAGCGACCGCTCGACGACGTACCGGCTGGTCTGGGTGACCGCGCGGGCCTTGAGGGCCGCATCCTCGGGATGCCACGTCGGATGGCGTGCGCCGACGGCGTCAGCGTCGCCGGCGTGGTCGAGTTCGGACAGCTGGTCCGCGAGGACGGCGTCGAACCGGTCCTCCGGGATCATGAAGACCGGGTCGAGCAGCGCAAGTCGTCGGGTGAAACCCTGATCGGCGGCGATGAGCGTCGCGACGGTGCCGCCGAGGGAGTGCCCGACGACCATGTCCCAGCTGCCGCCCAGCTCCCACATGTCGGCGGCGTAACCGCTCAACCGGTAGCTCGAGGTGTGGGGCGCGTTGCCGTGGCCACGGAGGTCCGGCGCGGTCACGTGGTACCCGGCGCCCGCGAGCCCGTCCGCGATCCGCCACCACGTGGCGGCCGACGACGCCAGGCCGTGCACCAGCAGTGCACGTTGGCGTCCCTTGACGCCCCACTGCAGGGTCGGAAGCGCCACCGGCCGGTCGTAGTCGGTCATCGCATGGCAGTCTTGCAGACCACCGCGGCGACGGCAGCCTAGAATCTGCCCGGCGGGAGGACGATGAGCCAGCGGACCGAATCGCCGACGGACGCGCGGGCCGACGCGGGCGTCCCCGAACGCGCGGTCGATGCCGTCGCGCCGCGCTGGTTCGCGGGGTTGTTCGCCCTCGCCGTCGTGGCGCACATCGTCGGCAACCCACCGGCGGCCCCCGATGCGCTCGGCGTCACCTCGCTCGCGCTGGCCGTCGCCGTTGCCGCCGTCGTGGCGCGACCGTCGTCGCGCCGCTGGTGGGCCGCCGCGGCCGGGTTGCAGCTGGCCACCGTCTGGCTCGAGGCGCCCGTGCTGGGCAACCACTGGCTGCTCATGGGGTGCTTCTCGCTGGCGGTGCTGCTGGCGCTGACGAGAGCGCAACCGTGGCCGTGGCTGGCGAGCGTCGTCGGGTGGAGCTTCATCGCCTTCTACGCCTTCGCCGCGTTCGCGAAGCTCAACACGTCCTTCCTCGAACCCTCCGTGTCGTGTGCGGTCTTCTACGCCGATCAGGGGCTGGCCTCGTGGGGACTACCGACGCTGCCGCGCGGATCGGGCGTCGCGGTGCTGCCGATCGCGACAGCGCTGGTCGTCGAACTGTCCGTGCCGGTGCTGCTGGTGGTGCGGCGGGCCCGCAGCATCGGGGTGACGTTGGCCGCCGTGTTCCACTACGTGATCTCACTCGATCTCGCGCAGCACTTCTTCGACTTCACCGCCGTGATCTTCGTCGGCCTCGCCGTGCTGGCCGCGCCGGAGGCCACGCGGCCCATCGGTGACTGGATCGACCGTCGGCCCCGTGCGGTCCGTCTGCTCGCGGCCGTCTGGGCGGTGCTGATCCTCGCAGCGGTGCTGCCGCCGAGCCCGCCCCTGCAGGTGCTGGGCAGCCTGGTGTTCTTCGCGTCGTGGGCCCCGCTGGGCGCGGCGATCGTATGGTGGGCGGTCCGCGCCACCCGCCGGCCCGCCGCGACCCACCTCGGCAGGTTCGACGTCGCCGCCGCCGTGCTGGTCGCGCTGGTGGTGCTCAACGGCGTGACACCGTACATCGGGCTGAAGACCGCATTCGGCTGGAACATGTACGCGAACCTCGTGACGTCCGGCGGGCGGTCCAACCACCTGCTGGTGCCCGGCGTTGCGCCGGCCGTCGACGCCGAGTACGTGGTCGTGACGGCGGCCAGCGAGGAGGCGCTGCGCGCCTACGTCGGTAGCGGATGGGCGGTGCCGGAGCGCAACCTGCGCGACCACCTCGCCGCGCATCCGCGTGCCACCGTCACGTTCGAACGCGCCGACGGCACCGTCGTGTCCGGAACGGGCCGGCAACTGGGTCGCGCGCTGCCCCTGGTCGTGCGGCGGCTGGCGCCGTTGCGGTCGGTCGACCTGTCCGACCCTGCCCGGTGCCAGGCGCTGTGGCTGCCGGCCCTGTGATCTCGTGCCGTCCCGCGACGGTCAGTCCCCGAACGACGTACCGACGGCGCGGGCGGTGACGATCCACGGGTGATCGAGCGGCACCAGTTTGCGCCGTCCCACGACCGCCTCGAGCGGTACCGCCTCGTGGCCCTCACCGCGGGCGGCGACCATGATCCCGTACTCCTGGCGTCGGATGAGCTCGGTGCACGCCGTGCCGAGTCGGGTCGCGAGCAGGCGGTCGGCCGCCGACGGCGTCCCGCCGCGCTGCAGGTGACCCAGGATCGTGACACGCGACTCGAGTGCGGTCAGCTCCTCCAGTTGCTGGGACAGGCGCAGGGTGTTGCCGACGTGGGCCACCTCCAGCTCGGCCAGCCGTTTGCGTCCCTGTTTGCGTTCCGCCTTGGTCTCGGCGGCCTCCGCCTGCTCGCTGGCCTCGATCAGGCTGGGTGCGTGCTCCGCCGCGATGGCACCCTCGGCCACCGCGACGATGCTGAAGGCCTTGCCGGCCCGGCTGCGGGCGCGGATGGCGCCTGCCACCTTCGCCACGTCGTAGGGGATCTCGGGGATGAGCACGACGTCGGCGCCGCCGGCGACCCCCGCACCCAGGGTCAACCAGCCCGCGTTGTGGCCCATGACCTCGACGACGATGATCCGGTGATGGCTGTGCGCGGTGGTGTGCAGCCGGTCGATGGCATCGGTGGCGATCGTCATCGCGGTGTCGAACCCGAACGTGACATCGGTCCGGGCGACATCGTTGTCGATCGTCTTGGGCAGCGTGACGATGTTGAAGCCGCGCTCGGCCAGCCGGTAGGCGTTCTTCTGGGTCCCGCCGCCGCCCAGGCAGACCAGGGCGTCGAGGTGATGGTTGCGGTAGTTCTCGTACAGGACGTCGGTCATGTCCATCGTCTTGTTGCCGACCGGCATCTTGTGGGGCTTGTCACGGCTGGTGCCCAGGATGGTCCCACCGACCGCCAGGATGCCCGACAACGCGTTCCGGTCGAGGCGCACCGTGCGGTTGCTCATGAGCCCGCGGAAGCCGTCGCGGAACCCGATGACCTGCATGTCGTGGGCCAACGCCGCCTTGCCGATCGCCCGGATCGCCGCGTTGAGTCCCGGCGTGTCGCCGCCCGCGGTGAGGATGCCGATGTAGTGGCTCATGTGTCGCCTCTCAGCTCGGCTCGGGTCCGGTCACGTGGCGGCGAGCAACGGGTTGTGGTCGGCGGGGACCGCCTCGCCGGCCGGAGGCGGGCCCGGCGCACAGCCGTCACCGAACGGCGACCCACCGAGCTCTTCGCGGTGGTGTGGGGTCAGCCAGTTCGACAGCTCCGGACCGGCGGGGACGATCTGCGTGGGGTTGATGTCGCTGTGCACGATGTAGTAGTGGCGCTTGATGTGATCGAAGTCGATCGTGTCGCCGAACCCGGGGGTCTGGAACAGATCACGGGCGTAGCCCCACAGCGCCGGGAACTCGATCAGCTTGGCCCGGTTGCACTTGAAGTGGCCGTGGTACACGACGTCGAAGCGGGCGAGCGTGGTGAACAGGCGCACGTCCGCCTCGGTGATGGTGTCACCGACCAGGTAGCGCTGGCGGCGCAGTCGCTCCTCGAGCTCGTCGAGTCGTGCGAACAGGCGGGCGTGGGCCCGCTCGTACGATTCCTGGGTTCCGGCGAAGCCACAGCGGTAGACCCCGTTGTTGACGTCGCGGTAGACGTCTTCGGCGATCGCGTCGATCTCGTCCCGGCGGTCGTCGGGGTACAGCTCGGGCGCGCCGTCGCGGTGGTGCTCGCGCCACTCCAGCGACAGGTCGATCGTGATCTGCGGGAAGTCGTTGGTGACGACCTGGCCGGTCGGGACGTCGACGATCGCGGGGACCGTGATGCCACGCTCGTAGGCGGGATCGCGGGCGAAGTACGCCACCCGCAGCCGCTTGATGCCCAATACGGGATCCACGCCGTCGGGATACGTCTCCTCGTAGTCCCAGCTGCGCTGGTCGTGGGTCGGCCCGGCGATGCTCATCGACAGCGCGGGCTCGAGGCCGAGCAGCCGGCGCACGATGATCGCCCGGTTCGCCCACGGACACGCCCGCGCCGCCATCAGCCGGTAGCGGTTGGGCTCCACAGGAAACCCGTCGCGGCCGTCGGCGGTGATGCGCGTCTCGATGTAGCGGGTGTCGCGGTCGTAGTCGCCACCCGACGCGACGTACTTCGGCGTCTCGTCACTCATGCCTGCGACGATCCCCGGCACCCGCACGAGCGAACCTCGACCACGCCGATGCTGCCGCCAGGCGACGTCAGGGCCCGACCCGCGCGCGACGCTCGACGCACGCCGGTCAGCGGCACTCGACGACGATCTCGCCGTCCTCCATCTCCCCGGTGGACTCGAAGCCGGCCGGTCGTACAGCTGTGCGGCAGTGCTGTTGTCCGGGTGGTAGGACAGCCGCACCGCCGTGGCGCCCGGTCGGGACCGCAACCACGACACCAGCGTCGCCGTCGCCGCCGCACCGATGCCGGCGCCCTGCTGGGTGTGGTCGACGATCAGCCCGCCGATCCAGTGCACGCCGTCATCGTCGCATGCCCACATGACGTGCCCCACAACCTCGTCGTCCGCGTAGATGCCCAACGACTGCCACTCGCCCTCCAGCACCGACAACAGCAGGTAGCGGGGCGGCCATCGGGAACACGAACGAGCGTTGGTGATCGTGCGGGGTCACGTCGGCGACCGCCCGCCAGTCGTCGCCCACCTCGCGGAGCGACACGGCGCCCACCTCGCGGAGCGACACGGTCCGTCCGCGGGCGTCCACATGGCCTCGAGCGATCATCCGCACACAGTAGTCCAGGGCACGGCTGACCGGACGCGTGAAGTCGGGCCTCCAGGACGCGGTACGGACGGTCGAGGGTTTCCGCAGCACCATCCACGGGGCAGATGTTCTCACCATGGACGTCGCCACACAGGACACCGTGGACCGCGAGCGCCTCGACGCGTTCCTGACCGATCGGCGCTGGTACGTGTTGATCACCGGTCGCATGGACGGGCGCCCCCAGGCGTCTCCGGTCACCGGTGCGCTCGCCGGCGACGGCCGGCTGCTGATCTCGTCGTACCCGACGCGGGCGAAGGCGAAGAACCTGCAGCGCGATGCCGACTGCGCGGTGCTCGTGCTCAGCGACGAGTTCGACGGGCCGTGGGTGCAGGTGTACGGCACGGCGGAGGTACTGACCGGTGAGGCGGGCGTCGACGCGCTGGTCGACTACTACCGGGCTGCGGCCGGTGAGCACGACGACTGGGAGGAGTACCGGGAGGCGATGCGCGACCGTGGCAAGGTCTGCATCGCGATCACGGTCACCGACTGGGGACCGATCGCCACCGGCGGCGTCCCGCCGGAGTTCGCAGAGGATTGAGCCGACGTGTTGACCCGACACTGACCAGGGATGGCGCGATGGATCTTGTGGCGCTGCGCCGCTACTGCGCGGCCAAGCGCGCTGCCGTCGCGGAGCATCCGTTCGGGCCGGGCGCGCTCGTCATGAAGGTGGGTGGGAAGATCTTCGCGATCATCGGGGAGGACGCCGACCCGGTCACCGTCAGTCTGAAGTGCGAGCCGGAGCTTGCCATCGCGCTGCGCAAGGCGCACGACGCGGTATCGCCGGGCTACCACCTCGACAAGCGTCACTGGAACACCGTGACCTTGGATGGCACCGTGACCGACGCCGAGGTCCGGGAGTGGATCGACGACTCTTACGATCTGGTCGTCGAGGGGCTCTCACGCCGCGTCCGCGAGAGCATCGAGAACGGCTGAGAACCAACGCCTCGTTGCGCGCATCCGGACGGCCCGCGCGGTGACCGAGCCTGGACCCGCATGCACGTGGGGGCCGGTGACAATGCTGGTTGGCGGAGGCGGTGGGATTCGAACCCACGAGGACGTTTGCGACGCCTACCAGTTCTTACGGACGTGGCCGTGGTTTGCGCGATGTCGCGCTGAGTCCCGGATTGTCGCGCTGCCAGCGCGTTTGCGATCTCGCCCGCGCCGCGCAGTCCGACGGATTCCGCCCGTGCCACGCCGTTCGGTTGCAGGTTCGGTTGCAGCCGCCGGTCGCCGGTCATGGTGGCCAGTGCAGCCCGAGGTATGGCTCGGGGTGGGCCATCGCCCACTTGTCGACGAGTTCGGCGAGGTGGACGTGCATCCCCTGTGGGGGCAGCCGTGACTTGAGGACGCACAGGACTGTGACGCCGTGTACGCCGGCGAGGTCCTTGACGTTGTTGGTGCGCCCGGCTCGACACGCCCGCCTCGGTGGCCTGCGCGGTCGTGAAGTACCCGGTGACTTGGCCGACTACCGAACTCGCCAGTTCACACGTCGAGGGACAACTGGGGTTGGTGGTCGTCGCGTCCGACGAGTCCGAGTGAGCGGTAGGCCTTCCGGCGCCTGTCGTGCATGCGGCTCAGCGCGGGGATCTCGGCGTCGCGGTAGTCGTGCACGGTGACGATGCGCTTGCCGTGGAAGGGGCGCAGCACCCGACCGACGTACTGGACGATCTTGCCCTTCGACGAGATGGGGAACGTGACGAACAGCGTGTCCAGTGGCGGGCAGTCGAAGCCCTCCCCGACGTACTGTCCGGTGGCCACTACGGCCACGGGCTGTTCGGCGACGGTCTCGAGCCGGTCCATCGTGCGTTGCTCGTCAGCACGGCTGAGGCTGCCGTGCAGCACGACCACGTCGACGCCGTGCTCGTGGAGTTCGTCGGCCAGTGCGGCCAAGTGGTTCTTGCGTTCGCTGAGCACGAGGCAGCGGCGACCGGCGGCGACCGCGTCGGCGACATCGGTCGCGATCAGACGGGTGCGTCGCGGGTCCTCGGCCAGCGCGGTGAAGATCTGCTGAATGGCGGCCTGCTCGCCACTGGGGGACCTGAAGCGGGTGTCGTGGACCTCCAGCCGGAGCTTCAGGCCCGACGGAGACTGCCCTGGGTGATGGCGGATCGGTCCACAGTGCATCGCGATCAGGGCGTCGAGTCCGTCCTGCCGGTAGGGGGTCGCGGTCAGGCCGAGCACCCTGCGTGCGGGGATCTGGCCGACGACCTTACCGATCGTGACCGCAGGCACGTGGTGGCACTCGTCGATGACCAGCAGCCCGTACCGGCTGGTGAGCTCGGCGACGTCGTCGCGTCGCGCCAGGGTCTGCACCGTCGCGATGTCGACCACGCCCGAGCGGCGGTCGCGTCCGCCGGTGAGCTGTCCGATCTGGTCAGCGTCGAGATCGAGCAGGGAGCCCAGCTGGTCGCGCCACTGCTCCAGCAGCGGTTTGCGGTAGACGAGCACCAGGCTGGGCACTCCGGCCGCCGCGATGAGCGCGCAGCCCATGACGGTCTTGCCTGTTCCTGGCGGTGACACCAGCACACCCAGGTCGCGATCGCCAAGATCGTCCACGGCGTCCTGCTGTTGCGGCGTCAGTGTGCCCTGGAAGGTCGCTTCGAGTGGCTCGACATCCGGCCACGCGGCCCCGATGTCCAGCGTCGAACCGGCGCGTCGAGCCAGCTCCTCGAGCTCGGCGCGGAGGCCGCGCGGCAGGTGCAGGTGAGTCAGGTCCTCGTCGTAGGCGCGGATGACCCGCGGCGTCTGCCACGTCGACAGCCGCAGCCGCTGTTTGGCGAAGAACTCCGGATTCGACACGGACGCGAGATGCTTGATCGCGGCCAGCATCGATGTCGACAACCCGGCCTTGTCCACGCGCAGCCGCGCGTCGGCCGTGACCGCGATCCGCGCCGGCCCCTTGGGTTGCCGGCCCGACCGCCGCCACGCGGCGACCTCGTCTCGCCCGGTGCGCATGGGAGCGAGTCCGCGCAGCGCGGCGACCAGCAGCGCGGGGCTGATGCGATCAACCTTGCCGAGCAGACGCCACTGGTCCTCGACGGGCGACAGCGTGTCGTGGTCGAGGAACACGCTGTTGCCGTCGCGGGCGGCGTGTCCCTGGAGTGGTAGCGCGATGAGGTTGCCGAAGCTCCCGCGTGGCGCGAGATCCTGGCTCGGAAACAGCCGGTCGTAGCTGTCGAGGGCCAGCTCGGCTCGCGCGTCGATGGCCGTGCGCAGCAGCCCGGTGCCGAGTCGGCGCGCATCGGCCGCGGTGACGGGCTCGGAGAAGAACATCCACACGTGCGCGCCCTGCCCGGAGCGGCTGCGCTCCAGATACGCCGCCACCCCGTATCCCGCGGCGGCATCCAGGTAGGCCAGCGCGTCGAGACGCCAGGTTGGGCCGTCGAAATCCGCCGCGAGCAGCCAGCAGTGATCATCCTCGAGCAGCGGATACAACCCTATGGTCTCTTCGCCCGCCAGATGGGCCCGGACCACATCGTCGGTGAGCGCCAGATAGCGCCGCTGCCTGCGGGGCCGGTCCTTGCGCCAGCCGCCAGCGACTGCGGGGACGTACCCGGACTCGCCGTGCCGGTTGGTCCACCGGACCGCGTACACGTCGTCCCGACCGCGAAACAGCGACCGGAACAGCGCCACCCGGACCGCCTCGGCGGATCGTGCGTCGACGGTTCGGGGCGGTTGGTCCAGCGGGAGCGCGGCCGCCGACGGCCTCGACGCGCGCCCGCCGGGGAGCGGGTCGTCAGGACCCAGCCCCAGCAGCTGACGCAGCCGCTGGTTCTCACGACGCAGACGTTCAACTTCGGCCTGCGAGCGCTCCAGGTCCTCGTCCACGTTTCGCCGATGCCAGCCCTCTGCTCGCTTCGGTAAGCATCGTCGCAGCGAGGCGTCGGCCTGACAACGGCCCGCCAGGGCGGGATCCGCTACGGTCTGGTCCACCATGAACCGGATGAACCGTGAACAGTTCTTCGCCAAGGTCGCCCAACTCGACGAGGAACGCCTCCGCAAGGTGCTGTGGACCCTCTACTGGCGCGGGACGGCCAAGATGCGAGAACGCATCGAGGCCGAGCTCGACCCAGATCCGACCCCGCATCGCCGCAGCACCAAGACCGATCCTGTCGATCCGAACGCGGTGCTCGCCGAGGTTCGCGAGTTCGTCACGCTGGCGCGCTCCGGCGCGTACATGGCCGGTGACCGGCGTGTGTCGCCGAAGGAACGGACGCGGTGGCGGTTCACGTTCCGGCGGCTGGTCGCCGACGCGCGGGACGCCCTGCGAACCGAGGGCGTGGCACCCGCCGCTGCGGCGCTGGAAGCACTGATCGATCTCGCATGCGAGGTGCGGGGCTACGACTACTTCCACTCCGAGGATCCCGTGGAAGCCGCGAAGGTCGTCGTGTCCGACGAGGTCGCGCAGCTGTGGACCCGTGTACGCGACCACGCCGGGTTCCCGGCGTTCGCCGAACAGGCTGCGCCGCAGCTCGTCCGATGGGAGTCCCGGTACGGCTGGACGCGCACCGGGTTCGGGCAGGTCGCACAGAAGGAGTCGTCGCTGGCCAGCGTGCTCGCGTCGATGTTGCAGGTCCGCGACGCATGGATGACCTTCGCGGACCTTACCTTGCCGCGCTCGATGACGTCGCGTCCGGCGCGGCCGCGAAGCCCAGACGATCCTGGCGATCGCCCGACCGGGATCGCAGCGAGCGGACCGAAGCGCTCGCCGAGTGGCATCTGCTGCTGCTCGACCGGCTCGTCGACGACGACATCGACGAGCGCGCCGATCGCCTGACTACGCACCCCGCGCTCGGTGGGCCCGAGCTGACCTACCTCCAGGCATGGCTGGCCCATCGCCGCGGCGACGTCGACCGAGCGCAGGACCTCATCCACAAGAGCTTGACGAAGCTGCCGGGCCACCGTGACTTCCTCGCCTTCGCCGCCGAGATCAACGCCCCACTGCCACCCCGCGCTCAGCAGATCGTCGACGATCGCGCTTGATCGACTGCGGGCTTGGTATCAGGCCTACCTACCGGCGTCGCCGTTCCTCGACGCCCGACGCACCTTTCCTTGTGTCTCACATCCAGGCGACGGCGTGTCGTGAGCGGGTTCGGTTGCAAGACCGCAACCGGGTCGATCGCGCACCTGCGAAAGCCGCAGTCGGCTGAGGGCGTTTCCGCAGCTCAGGGCGGGTTTCCAGGGGAGGCGGTGGGATTCGAACCCACGAGACGCACGTAGTCGCCTGCCAGTCTTACAAGCATGCCCACGCGGGCCTGCGCGATGCTGCATCGAGTCCCGCGTCGTGGCGCTGACCGGCAGGTTCGCCGTCTCCGGCGTGCCATAGGCGACGGCGTGTTCCGTCCTGTGTCTCGTCGTTCGGTTGCAGGTTGGGTTGCAGCCGAGGCTGCTGGCATGAACCGTCCAGCTGGGCCAGGACGCGTCGAACAACGCCTGCATCCGGGCGCACTCGGAGACCGCAGGGCGAAGCCGCGGAATGCCGGCTGTGGCCTG
>JAHWKT010000163.1 GCA_019347695.1 Actinomycetota bacterium
GGCAGCGGCGTGATCATGATCCCGCCGGTCTCGGTCTGCCACCAGGTGTCGACGACGGGTGCGTTCCCGCCGCCGATGTGCTCGTGGTACCACAGCCACGCCTCGGGGTTGATCGGCTCGCCGACCGACCCGAGCAGGCGCAGCTTCGACAGGTCGTGGCGCTCCACGTACTCGGTGCCCCACTTCATGAACGACCGGATCGCCGTCGGGGCCGTGTACAGGATCGTCACCCCGTACTTCTCGGCGATCTCCCACAGCCGGTCCTTGTCCGGCGTGTCCGGCGCACCTTCGTACATGACCGACGTCGCGCGGTTGGCCAATGGTCCGTACACGATGTAGCTGTGCCCCGTGACCCAGCCGATGTCCGCTGCGCACCAGTACACGTCGGTGTCCGGCTTGTGATCGAAGACCAGGTGGTAGGTCGCCGTGACCTGTGTCAGATAGCCGCCGGTGGTGTGCTGGATGCCCTTGGGCTTGCCGGTGGTGCCGGACGAGTACAGCAGGTAGAGGATGTCCTCGGCGTCCATCGCCTCGGGTGGGCAGTCGTCGTCGGCCTCGTCGATCAGCTCGTGGTACCAGTGGTCGCGGCCCTCGGTGAAGGCAACGTCCTCGCCGGTGCGCTTGACGACCACACAGTGCTCGATCTTGTCGGTGTCGTTCATCGCCTTGTCGGCCGACTCCTTCAGCGGCACGACGTTGCCCTTGCGGTAGGAGCCGTCGGCGGTGATGAGGATGTTGGAGTCGGCGTCCTCGACGCGGTCGACGACCGACTGGGCCGAGAAGCCGGCGAACACCACCGAGTGGGGTGCGCCGATGCGGGCGCAGGCGAGCATCGCAACGGGCAGCTCGGGGATCATCGGCAGGTATAGCGTGACCCGGTCGCCCTTGCGGACGCCCAGACCTTTGAGCGCGTTCGCGAACCGCTTGACCTCGGTCAGCAGGCCGGCGTAGGTGATGGTCCGGGTCTCGCCCGGCTCGCCCTCCCAGTAGAAGGCGACCTGGTCGCCGTAGCCGTCCTCGACGTGGCGGTCGAGGCAGTTGTCGGTGACGTTGAGCTTGCCGCCGGTGAACCACTTGGCGTACGGCGGGTCCCACTCCAGCGTCGTGTCCCAGTCCTGCATCCACCGCAGCTTGCGCGCGTGGGACTCCCACCACGCCTGGAAGTCCTGCTCCGCCTCGTCGTACACGGAGGCGTCCGCGACGTTGGCCTGGTCGACAAAATCCTTCGATGGAGCAAATGTGCCCTCGGAGTTGGCGGCATCACTCATGGTGCTTCGGCTCCTTCGTCCGCTCGATGACGTGCTGCGACGTATGCATGATCCTCACCGAAACAGCCGCGACTCATGCGGGTCGCGGCCGTTCCGGTGATCGGTAGAGGAGAGCTCAGTGCGCCTGGGTCGTCGTCGCAGAACCCGGATCCGGATACCGGACCTCTTCGATCACGTCCATCATCTTCTGCGGCGGCGGCGCGGTCATCCTCGACACCACGATCGTGACGGTGAAGTTCAGGATCGCACCGATCGTGCCGATGCCCTCCGGACTGATGCCTAGGAACGGGTCCAGCCCGAAGAAGATCGCGCCCGCCTCGTCGGGAACGGTCGCCAGGATGTAGGCGCCGGTGAAGATCAGACCAGTCGCCATGCCAGCCACGGCGCCCTTCGCGTTGGCGCGCTTCCAGAAGATCCCCAGCACGATGATCGGGAAGAAGCTGGCCGCGGCCAGGCCGAACGCGAACGCCACCACCTGCCCGACGAACGCCGGTGGGTTGATGCCGAACCAGCCGGCGACGACGATCGCGCACGCCATGGCGATCCGACCCGCGCGCAACTGTTGCGCCTCGGTCGCGTCCCGACGGAACCGTTTGTAGTAGAAGTCGTGCGCGACCGACGACGCGATGACCAGCAGCAGACCCGACGCGGTCGAGAGCGCCGCCGCCAGGCCACCGGCCGCGACGAGGCCGACGACGATCGCCGGCAGTCCGGCGATCTGCGGGGTGGCCAGCACCATGATGTCCAGATCCGGCGTGATCTCGTTCGCGCTGTCGGGGTCGCTCGCCTCGCCCGGCGCGAACTGGACCTGCCCGTCGCCGTTCTTGTCCTCGATCGTGATGAGGCCGGCATCCTGCCAGTCCACGACCCACTGCGGCAGGCTGTTGAGCGATGCACCGTTGACGTCCTGGATGAAGTTCGTCTTGGCGAACACGCCGACCGCCGGGGCGGTGGTGTACAGGATCCCGATGAACAGCAGCGCCCAGAACGCGCTGGCACGCGCATCGCGCACCGTCTTGGTGGTGTAGAAGCGCACGATCACGTGCGGTAGACCGGCGGTCCCGATCATCAGCGAGCCGGTGATCAGCAGCATGTTGAGCATGTTGCGGCTCGGGTCCGTGAACGGGGTGGTGTAGCCACTGAAGCCCAGCTCCCGCTGGAGCTCGTTCAGGTCACGCGCGATGCCGCCGAACGACAGCTGCGGGATGGGGTTCCCGCTCAGCGTGTACGCGATCGCGATCGCCGGGATGAGGTAGGCGATGATGAGCACGCTGTACTGCGCCACCTGCGTCCAGGTGATGCCCTTCATGCCACCGAGCACCGCGTAGAAGAAGACCACGGCCATGCCGATCAGCACGCCGCCGATCACGGCGTCGCCGAAGATCTCGATCCCGACGTAGCGGCTGAAGACGATGCCCACGCCGCGCATCTGACCGGCGACGTAGGTCAGCGACACGAAGATGGCCGCGATCGCGGCAACGGCGCGCGCGGTCTCGGAGTACCGGTCGCCGACGAAGTCAGGCACGGTGTACTTGCCGAACTTGCGCAGGTACGGGGCGAGCAGCAGCGCCAGCAGCACATAGCCGCCGGTCCAGCCCATCAGGTAGACCGAGCCGCCATAGCCCTGGAAGGCGATGAGGCCGGCCATCGAGATGAACGACGCCGCGCTCATCCAGTCGGCGGCGACCGCGGCGCCGTTGGCGACCGCGGGCACGCCATGACCGGCGACGTAGAAGCCTTCGGTGTCGGCGACACGGCTACGCCAGGCGATGAACAGGTACAGCGAGAACGTTACGATGACCCAGATGAGGGTCCAGACCTGGATGTCACTCATGGCTGCTGTCCCTCCTCCTGCTCGCGGGCCGCGCGCACCTCGTCAGCGACACGCTTCTCCTCCTGTCTGCCGACGCCGTACTCGTCGTCGAGACGGTCCATCCGCCACACGTAGACACCGATGAGGAAGATGAAGGTCACGATTGATCCCTGCTGGGCGAACCAGAAGCCCATGGGGAACCCGTTGATCACGATGTTGTTCAGCGGCTCGACGAGCAGGATCCCGAACACGTAGCTCACCAGGAACCAGCACGTAAGCAGCGCGGCCATCAGCGTCAGGTTCGTTCGCCAATACTCCTGCCGTTGTGAGTCATCCATGTGTGCGCGCTCCCTTGCTGTCACATCCCCGCGCAGTCCTCACGCCGCGCCGACGTAAGCAAACCGGGCGCCACATGCGCCAGCAAGACCCAGCTTGCGGACGGCCGCAACGACTTCGCAAGTGGACGCCTGTGGTTCGCGAGCGGTAGTTCACCGACGGGCGACCACTCGTCCCGCGACAGCAACCGTTCGCAGGACACGGTTCGCCGTCGGCCCGAGCGGCGCCGCCGGCGCTGACCACATGCGGTAGCGTGCGGGGATGGCAGACAGCGCCCAGAACGGCGGATCACCGGCACGACGCCGCTGGCCCTACCTCGGCCGACCGCAGGGCCTACTGCTCGTCGCTGCGCTCGTCACGATGATCGCAAGCTTCCTGCCCTGGCTCGATACCGCGCTGGGCAGCACGAACGGCGCGGCGGTCGGTGGCCTCTACACGTTCTACGCGGGACTCGTTGCCGTTCCTGGCGCCATCCTGCGACGACGTCGTGTGGTGATCGTGCACGCACTGGTCCTCGCGATGGTCGGCATCGGTGTCCCGACCTGGCGGCTGCTGTGGGCACTGGGTCGCCTGCCTGGACTCGGTCAAGCCTGGCTGCCCGGTGTCGGCCTCATGCTCGTGCTGATATCCGGTGGAGTCGCCGGCTGGGTCGTCGTGTCGCTTGTGCGAACGCAGGCGGCAGACGGTCGACGATCGTCGGTGTCGCCCGTCGACCGCTAGATTGCAGATGTGACGCCGCCCGTCGACGAGTCGATCGGCCGGGACGAGTTCGACACACCGGCTGAGGTCGATGCGGTGTACCGCACCCAGCGGCGCATCGCCATCGGCTATTTCGCCGTGTTCCTGGGCGGCATCCTGATGATCCCCGTCGCCACGCTGGTGACCGACTGGTGGTCGGGCGCCCAGCTCAGCGGCTGGGCGACCGGCTTCGTGATCGTTGGCGCCGGACTCTATCTGTTCTTCTTCGCTCTTGGCGTCGGCGCGGCCACGCTCGCCAACGGCGTCGAACGGCGGATGCTCGGCACACCGGGCGACGACGAGTCGCCGGAGCCCGACGCGTGATGTGCGCCGACCACCTGCGTTACGCGAGGTTCATGAGCGCGACCGACCGGAGGTCGTCTTGACCATCGACGTGGCTGCGCTGATCGCCGTGATGGGCGGGTTGTTGCTGGTCTCGCTCGCTCTGGCGGTACGGCTCCGACGAGCTTCCAGCATCGACTTCTACCTGGCCGGGCAGCGCATCGGTGTGGTGACCAACGCCCTGGCGATCTGTGGCGACTACTTCTCGGCGGCGTCGTTTCTCGGTGTCGCCGCCGGCGTCTACGTGTCAGGACTCGACGGCGTGTGGTACGCGGCGGGCTTCGCGGCCGGCTTCGTGCCCGTCCTGCTGTTCGTCGCCGCGCCGCTGCGCCGGTTCGGGCAGTTCTCGCTTCCCGACTTCCTGGGTCGCCGCCTGCGGTCCGACCGCGTCCGGATCGTCGCCGTCGCCGTCGTCCAGGTGATCACGCTGAGCTACCTGGTGCCGCAGGCCGTCGCGAGCGGCATCACGTGGAAGCTACTCGTCGGCAGGGGTCCGCTGGGTCTGGACCCGTATGCGACCGGCGTGGTGATCGCGACCACCACGATCGCCGGGCTCGTCGCGTTCGGGGGCATGCGCGGCACGACGTGGACCCAGGCCCTGCAGTTCGTGTTTCTCATGGCGGTGCTGGTCTGGCTCGCCGCGGCGGTGCTCGGCAACGGGTTCCACTACACCGACGCGGTGGCCGAGCTCGGCAGGGAACCGCTGCGCAACCCGGTCGTGGTCGACGGGCAGTGGCAGCTGCAGCCGGAGGCCAGCGAGTTGCAACCGCAGCGGGCGGCACGGTTCGATCAGCCGGGCGCCCGCTACTCGCTGGTCGGCCAGATGATGCTGCTCATCACCCTGATGCTGGGCACCGCCGGGCTGCCGCACGTCATGAACCGGTACTTCACCAGCCCGACCGGCCGGGAGACCCGCCGCACGACCGTCTGGGTGCTTGGTGTGGCCGGCGTGTTCTACACGCTCGCCGTCATGTTGGGCACCGCCGCCCGGAGCGTCATCTCGCAGGTCACGACCGTGCCGCCGTGGCTGGGTGAGCTCACGGTCGACGGGGTGCTGCGCATACCCGAGCACGCGCTGCTGGTCCTCGGACGGCTGAGCGCCGGCAGCGCCGGGCTGACGGTCATCGCGATCGCGGCGCTGGTGGCAGTGATCTCCACGATGGCCGGGCTGCTGCTCGCGGCGGCGGCGTCGTGGGGCCACGACGTGTTCGCCTTCGTCGTCAACCGGCGAGCCACGCAGGAGCAGGTGGTGCTCGCGGGGCGTCTGGCGGTCGTCGGCACGGCCGCGGTCGCGGCGGCGATCGCGCTGCGCCTCGAACCGACGTCGCTGTCCGCGCTGTTCCCGTCGGCGGTGGCGACCATGGTGACGTGGGCGTTCGCGGTGGCGGGCTCGGCGCTGACACCGGTGATCATCCTGTCGATCTGGTGGCGGGGCATGACCGCGTCCGGGGCCATCGCCGGGCTGGTGACCGGCAGTGCGATCGCGATCGGGCTGTTCTTCGTCGCGCTCGACCAGCCCGGCTGGTCGATCGCCTCGCTGCTGCTGACCCCCACGCCGATCGCCGCCCCCTGCGCGGTGCTGGTCGCCGTGGTGGTGTCGCGCCGCACGCCGGTTCCCGACGACGTGACCCAGCTGTGGGTGCGGCTGCACGGCACGGCGAGTGACCGCACGGCGGAGCGTCTGGCCAGGCTGACGATCCGTGGCGTCGACGACCGCGGCAGTGTCCGATGACGGACACAGCCACAGGTGTCGGCGAACGGACATGACCAGATCGGCATGGCTGCTGGCCGGTGTGGTGACCGGCGCGTGGGTGGTGCTCCACGTGGCCACGCAGGTCATCATCGACCCGCCGCTGCGCACCGACGTGACGATCGCGGTGGGCGTGGCGATCACGGTCGCACTGATCCTCGGGTTCCCCTCGACGCTGCGCGGGCCACGCGAGCCGTTGAGCCCGCCTCGCCGAGGACGGGTGCTGCGGCTGCAGCACAGCGGTCGCGACCGCGCGCAGACGTCCGTCGCCGTGTTCGGACGCGACCTGCCGTTGCGGTCAGGGCTGACGTCGGAGGCGGCCGAGCGCACCGTGCGACTGCTGCGTCCCGTGCTCGCCGGCGACGCCGTCGCGATCACCGACACCGAGTCGGTGCTCGCGTTCGTGGGACCCGGCAGCGACCATCACCGGTCCGGACACAAGCTGACGACGGCTGCGACGCGGGCAGTGCTGGCCGGAGGTCGCACCAAAGTGCTGCGCAACCGCGACGAGCTGGGCTGTCCTGACCCCACATGCCCGCTCAGGACGGCGGTCGTGGCGCCATTGCGGGTCGGCGACCGCGCCGTGGGCACCTTGAAGGTCTACCGGGTCGACGACATCCCACCGGCACGCCAGCCCGTGCAGGACCTCGCCAGCATCCTGTCGCTGCACCTCGAGCTGGCGGAGGCCGACCGCGAGCGGCAGCTCGCCGCCGACGCCCGCCTCAACGCGCTGCGCGCACAGATCAATCCGCACTTCCTGTTCAACACCTTGAACACCATCGCGTCGAAGGCGCGCACGGACCCGGAGGACGCCCGTCGCCTGCTGTTGCGGCTGTCCGACTTCTTCCGCTACTCGATCCGGCAAGACGGGCAGTTCGCCGACTTCGCCCAGGAGTACTTCTTCGTCCGGACCTACCTGGCGCTGGAGCAGGCAAGGTACGGCGAGAGCCTGCACGTCCGCTTCGACGTGGACCCGCAGGTCCTGAGCGTGCA
>JAHWKT010000032.1:0-20406 GCA_019347695.1 Actinomycetota bacterium
TCGCCGGCGCCGCCGACGAGCCGGTCGATATTGGCGCGCACCGTCACCCGCGCGACCGCCACGACCTGGATGCCGTCCTTGGCGACCGCCGCCACGCGTGGTGTCTCGATGACCTTCGGTGTCACGCTGACCTGTACGGCCTCGAGCACGTTGCGTCCGGCGAGGTCGATCGCGGTCGCCCGGCGCCAGGTCAGCTCGATGTTGGCCCGGTCGGCCGAGATCAGTGCCTGCACCACCCGCCCTACCTGGCCGCCGGCCAGGTAGTGGGCCTCCATCTGCGGGATCTCCAGGTCGAGGCCGGCCTTGGCGGCGCTGATGTAGGGCCGGATGATCCTGCCGGGCACGACCTTGCGCAGCCGCATGCCCACCAGCCGGCCGAGATTGATCCGTACGCCAGCGAACAGCGCGGTGATCCACAGTCCCAACGGGATCACGTAGACGACCGCGGCGATCAGCAGGATGACCGCCACGACGATGACGAGCAATGCGACGTCCATGAGCATTCCTTCCCTGTGTGCCGCCCGTTACCGACCGCTCCCGGCGGAGCGCCGGCTACGGCGGCCGGTCAGCCGCGGTGGGCTACTCCGACGATGTGTCCGTGTCCTCGGTCACCTGCTCCACCACCCGGCGGTAGCCGTCGTCACGAACGACCTCGATGGGATGACCGGCCTGGATGTAGCCGCCGGCGGTGACGACGTCGACGCGTTCGCCGTCGATCTCGGCGACACCGGACGGCCGGAGGCTGGAGACCGCGACGCCGCGGCGGCCACGCATGTACGCGGGTCGGCCGTGGAAGTCGTCGGTCGCGAATCGGCCGGCACCGTCGAGCACCAGCTCCTCGCCGCCGCCGAACCACCGCACCCAGCCACCGGTCGCGCGCTCGGTCACCGGCTCGCCGCTGCCGAGCTGGGTGTCGAGCACGAGTGTTTGCGGTGCCCCGTAGCGTGTCAGCAGCCGCACGGCGACGATCAACCCGCCGACGACGGCGATGAAGGTCGCAGCGACGCTGATCGTGGCACTGCGGACCGCGGCGTCGGTGACGGGCTCGCCGACCTGCGCCATGAACAGCCCACCGAGGACCCCGGCGAGCCCGAGCAGGCCCGGCAGGCCGACGCCGGGCACGACGAGCACTTCGACGGCGATGAGCACCAGGCCGCTGGCCACCACCGCGATCTCCAGCCATCCCGCGAGGCCGGCGGCGAGATGCCCCCAGAAGAACAGCGAGAACAGGGCGAGGGCGAGACCGCTGGCCACCCCGATGCCGCCGGTGGTCAGGTCGGCGACCACGAGCAGCAGCGCGGCGATGATCAGCACGGAGGCTACGACCGGGTGCGTGAGGAACCCGACGAGCCCGTCGATGGTTTGCCCGTCGGTCTCGACCACGTCGGTCGCAACCGTGGCGAGCGCGGGCTGCGGCCCATCGGCGGGAGCCGCGCTCGCCGTGGTGGCGCTCACCACGACGATCAACAGGACGAGCCCCACCATCGTCGCCCAGGCCACCATCCGCGCGCCCACACGCCGATCCCCCGAGCACTGCCGGTCCGCGATCACGCTGTTCATGTCTGTCACTCCACTGCCATGGTATCGGCACCGCCGTCCGAGAGCCGCCCGCGGCATCCTTGAGAGGTGCGCCGCGACACCGCTGGCGGGGGCCGCATCGGGCAGCGAGATCGCCGTCGCCGACGCCCGCGTGCCGGTGCCCGCCGGCGTCAACGCCGCGGCGTACATGACCCTGACCAACGACGGTGACACAGCGGACCAGCTGATCGGCGCGCGCACGGACATCGCCGGGGCGGTCGAGCTGCACCAGACCGCCACCGAGGGCGGCTCGACGTCGATGCAGCAGGTCGACGCCGTGGAGCTCCCCGCCGGCAGCCTGGTGGTGCTCGAGCCCGGTGGCTTGCACGTGATGCTGCTCGGCGTCACCCAGGAGCTGGCCGAGGGCGACACCGTCGACCTCACGCTGATTTTCGAGGGCGCGGGTGAGCGGACGGTCAGCGCCGAGGTCGTGCCACTCGGTGACCTGCCCGCGATGGACATGGAGGTCAGCCTGGTTTCGCGCCGACCGACACGATAGGTGTGCATCATGTCTTCATGAGACGTATACAGACCACATCGGCGAAGCGATGGACGACACTCTGGCTGACAGAGGCTCGCCGCCGCGGGTTGTCGAAAGCCGCCCTCATCCGCCTGCTCGTAGAGCAGCGCCTTCATACCGATGACAGGACCCGATCGACGCCGTGATCGGTGGCCGGCGACGGACAGCCGGCCGACGGTATCGACGCGATCGCCTACCACCGGTGACCCGCTTCGCCGATACGAGCTTCTGGTTCGGGCTCTACACCAGGGCGGACACCCGACATCCAGCCGCCGCGGCATTGTGGCGGAGCACCACCGATCGCGTGGTCGCCAGCAACCTCGTGCTGGGCGAGACCTGGACGCTGCTACTGCTGCGAAGCACCGCTCATCATCCACCTGACGGAGGCACTCACGTTCGATGGTGACTTCCTTGCCGCTGGGTTTCGTCGAGGTCCGTCCGTCGAACGGGTAGGTATGGCCCTGTGGTCGTCAACGGTCGTGCAGGGAGCCGTTCACGCGTGCGGCGAGCTCGGCGATGACGTCCACAGCGCGGTCGACTTCCGCAAGGTGAGTGCGGCAGTTGAGCACGGCGAACCGAGGGGTGTAGCGGTCGTCGAGCACCGTCGCGGACACGTAGATCCTGCCGTCGGTGTGGATCGCGTCGACCAGCGCACGATTGACGGCGTCGGGATCGCCGTTGGCGACGTGGCGGAACGTGAACACGGACAGGTCGGGCTCCGGGCCGACCTCGAACCCGTCGAGCGCGCCGATGCGGTCGTGCGCGTAGCGGGCCAACAGCAGCTTCTCGTCAAGCGCCGCACGGAACGCATCAACGCCGGCGAGTTGCAGTGACAGCCACCAGCGCAGTGCCCGGAACGGTCGCGTGAGCTCGGGTGACAGCTCCGCGGGCGACGCCACGACATCGGGCTCGCTGTCCATGGCGTCCTCGAGATAGGCGGCCGAACCGGCGAACGCCCGTGCCATGTGCATCCGGTCCCTGACGAGCACGACGCCCGTGCCGAACGGCAGGAAGAATCCCTTGTGCGGGTCGACCACCACCGAGTCGGACCGGGCGATGCCGCGCAGACGACTGGCACCGTCGACGGTCAACGCGAACGCGCCGCCATAGGCCGCGTCGACGTGGAACCACAGCGATCGCTGCTCGCAGACGTCGGCGATCGCGTCCAGCGGGTCGACGGCGCCCGTGTCGGTGGCGCCCGCCGACGCCACCACGAGGAACGGGCGCAGCCCGGCCCGACGATCCTCGTCGACGAGTCGCGCGAGCGCGTCGGCACGCATGCGGTAACGGCCGTCGAGCGGCACCAGCCGGCGCTGTGCGTCGCCGAGGCCGGCGATGCGAATCGCCTTGTCCACCGCGTGGTGGGTCTGGGACGACAGGTAGATGACGGACTCGGCGAACTCCTCGGAGCGCAGGCCGCAGGCGTCGCGTGCGGTCACGAGCGCCGACAGGTTCGCGATGCTGCCGCCACTGGTGATGTCGCCGCCGCAGTCCGCAGGGTACCCCAGCACCTCGGCGAGCCACTCGATGCACGTGCGGGCGAGCCGCACCGCACCCGGCGCCGCGTAGTAGACACCGGCGTAGCGGTTCACCACGGCGGCGTGGTAGTCGGCCAGCGCCCCGAAGTACAGGCCGCTGCCGGGGATGTACCCGAAGAACGACCCGGAGCTCTCGTTGACGCCGACGTGATCGACGCCGCGGCCGACGATCTCGAGCACCTCCTCCGGCGGTCGTGGGTGCTCGGTGATCGGCGCATCTTGGAGCGCATCGACTGCGGTCTGACCATCTGGACCGTAGCCGGGGAGGTCATCAGACAGTCGCTCGAGCCACCGCTGGACGTGATCGTCCACCAGCGCCAACAGGTCCCGACGCGACGCCAGCCCTGGATGCAGGATCCGCGTTCGTGCCTCGAGCTCGCGCACGCGATCGAGATCGACTGACGACATCGCCACTCCTCTTTGCTGTCACCGTTCCGCACAGCACCGCCTCGCAGGTGACGTGCACGACGATGCGACGCGTGAGCGCACCCGCCGATGCCGACGATCGAAGACTGTAGCTCCAGACCTGTCGCCCCGGAGGCGGATGTCTGCTGCTCCTCCGGCAGGAGCGCGAGGTCGGTCGACAGTCGGGGCAGTGCCCGAACAGACATGCGCGAGTTGCGCGGGCCGCAGGTCGCCGACACGAGGAGCGACCCGTCGCCTGATGGGCGGACGACACCGTGCCGCCGATCGACAGCATCGGTGACGCTGCACGGATCCTCAGCCACCCCGACACGACTGAGCTGTTTGCATGCGGCCGTCTCGTGGGCTTGTGGGCGGATGCCGCCGACAGGATCTGCAGTTCGCCGTCGCGATCTCCGGGCGGTGAGCACGCGTCACGTGGGGCGGGGTACAGCCGCAAAGCCCGACAACCGCAGCCAACCGCGTACCACGCGTCGCAGGTGTGCGGCGCCGGTCAACTCGAGGCTTCCGGCACCGACGGCGGCATCCCACTCGATGTCACCGCGCCAGATGCGTGTCATGGTCGCGAGACCCCCGGTCACGGTGACGTCCACCGGGTGGCCAGGATCGACGTCGCAGACGTCGACCTCGTCGCCGTCGACGACGAGCCACCACCGGTCGGCGGGCCGTGCCACGTCAGGGAAGACGAACGCCAGCACGATCCGCCCGTCGGGCATTGCGTCGATGTTGAGGTTGCGGTGCATGTCCCACAGCAGCAGGTGCGGATCGAGGTCCTCGACGCCGAGCTCGCCGATCCAGCGGATGCCCCAGCCGCCGAGCGCCTCGACCACCGGGCGCAGCTCCTCCCCGGCCGTCGTCAGCTCGTAGGAGACGCGGTTGCGGTCCTCGCGGCGTTCGACGATCCCGGCACGGGTCAGCGTCCGTAGTCGCTGGGACAGCAGCGACGGCGACATGCGTGGCACGCCGCGACGCAGCTCGTTGAAGTGGCGGCTACCGGACAGCAGCTCACGGATGATCAACAGCGTCCAGCGCTCGTCGAGCACCTCCATCGCCTTGGCAACCGGGCAGAACTGGCCATACCTCGTCACGAAGCACCTCCGCCTTGCAGTCGAGTGGACCCTACGCCAGTAGCTCACGCCAGTACAGATGTTGTAGCGGCGCGGTACAGGCTTCGTACTGGTCTGTGCGCGCGGGATGGCGCACAGTCGTGGTCCCTCTCGATCGCTGCACGGTAGAGCAAGGAGGAATGCCGTGACCGACACTGACACCCGCCCGACCCCGACCATCCAGCAGCAGGCACCGGTCCTGCTGTCGCAGATCGCCGGCTACGTCGGCCATCGGACCATCGCGATGGGGCTGCGGACCGGGCTCGTCGCCGCGCTGGCCGACGCACCCGACGGGCTGACGCCGGATGCGTTGGCCGACGACGTCGGTGTCGACGCGTTCTACGGCTCGGTGTGGTGTCGCGCGGCGTTTGCCGCCGGTGTCTGCGACCGCATCGACGGCCGGTATCGCCTGGCGCCGCACATGGCAACCATGCTGCTCGACACGACGTCAGCCGCCTACGTCGGCGGCGTGTTCACCGTCATGGAGCAGCCCGAGATGTTCGACCGCTTCGAGCGGGTGTTGCCGAGCGGCGAGCGCATGTGGTGGGACGACACCAGCCACGACTGGATCGCGGGTGTGTCGGGCACCGGCACACCGTTCTACACCCGCCTGGTGCCCGGCGGGATCGACGCGGTCCCCGGGCTGTCCGACCGCCTCGTGGCCGGTGGGTGCATCGTCGACACAGCGTGCGGCGCAGGCACCGGCGTCCTCCGACTCGCTGAGCACTATCCGCAGTGCACGATCATCGGGGTCGACGGTGACGGCTACTCCATCGACAAGGCGCGAGCCCGCGTCGAAGGCGCGCTCGGCGACCGTGTGGCCTTCGTGCACAGCCCGCTGGAGGAGTTCAGCCTCGACGGTCCCGCTGCGCTGGTGATAAACAACATCTCGATGCACGAGTGCCGCGACATCGATGCGGTCACCGCCAACGTGGCGGCGGCGCTCGAGCCCGGCGGGTGGTTCGTCATCTCCGACTTCCCGTTCCCCGACACCGACGACGGGCTGCGCACCGTGCCCGGACGCATCATGTGCGGCATCCAGTACTTCGAAGCGCAGATCGACGACCAGCTCCTGCCGCGCGCCTACTACGACGACCTGCTGGCCCGCCACGGCTTCGTCGACATCGCGTCCACGGTGCTGACGCCACTGCACGCCCTGACCTGGGGCCGCACCGCGCACTGAGTCGGGGCCACCGGCTCCCCCGTTGTGCCAAGCGCTATAGCAGCGCATTGTGCGCTACAGTAGATGCATGGCCACGATCCAGATCCGCGACGTCCCCGATGACGTCCACCGCGTCCACCGCCGTCGGGCAGCCGACGCGGGGATGAGCCTGCAGGAGTTCCTGCTTGCCGAACTCATCGAGAGTGCGCGAACGCGGACGCCCGCCGAGGTCGTCTCGGAGGTTGCGCGACAGCTCGAGGTCACTGGCGGTGAGGGGTTCAGCGCGACCTCCTCGACCGAACTGATACGCATCGACCGCGACAGCCGGTGAAGGTGCTCGACGCGTCGGTGGTGACCGACGCCGTGGCAGTCAAGGGCCGTGGAGGTGACCTCGCCCGTCGCCTGGTCGCCGCCGAAGCGCGGCTGCACGCGCCGGCGATCCTGAACGCCGAGGTCGCCTCCGCGCTTCGCGCGATGCTGCGACGCGGGGACCTGCGTGCTGGGGAGGCGAGAGCGGCCGCGTTGCGGGCGATTGCCATCCGAGCGCGGCGCTACGCGTTCGAGCCGTTCGTCGCCAGAGTGTGGGAGCTTCGCGACAACGTGACCGTCTACGACGCGTGGTACGTCGCGCTGGCCGAGACGCTGGAGGTGCCATTGGTGAGCGCCGACGATCGCCTGCGGCGCAGTGACGGTCCCCGCTGCCCGGTGCTCAGCCCACTCGAAGCCGTCGAGGCCAGCTGAATCGCCCGATCCTCCGGCGAGTGGCGTGTCGGCACTCGCCGGCGGGTAGGTGTGGCTCCACCTTCGAGAAGGAGCGAGGATGCGCGTCCCGGACTTCACGCTGACCGACCAGGCGGGCAACGATTGGACGTTGTCGGACCATCTCGACAGTGCGATGGTGCTCGTGTTCTTCCGCGGTGACTGGTGACCGTACTGCAACGGCCAGCTGGTCAGCTTGGCCACCACCACGACGAGATCACCGATGCGGGCGCACAGGTCACGCGCATCAGCGTCGACCCACCAGAGCAGAACGCGGCGATGGCCGAGAAGCTGCAGCTGCCGTTCCCACTGCTGTCAGACCCCGGAGGGGACCGGAGCGATCAATCCGTACGGCGTGTGGCATGACGGTAACCCGTTCGCGCGACCCGCGGTGATCGTCGTCGACACCGATGGCAACGAGGTCATCCGACAGGTCGGCGGGGAGTTCTCCGACCGCATGCACGAACCCGAGCTCGTCGAGCAACTGCGCAATCTCGATGACGTCGTGGCCGACGACGCCACACGCCCGCGTGAGGGGCCAGTCGACACCGAACAACCCGAGCCCGGCGACGACGCCCTGCCCGTCGACGCGCTGCTCCCGAACTTCAAGGGCACCCGCTTCGCCGCGATCGCGCTCGCCGCCCGCGAACCCGATGCCAAACACCAGGCGGACCGGCTCAAGCAACAGGCCGAGGGCCATCTCGAGGCGCTACAGGCCCTCGACGCCGGAACGTGACCCATGGAACTCCAGCGCGACAGCGACATTCGCCACACCATCCCGCAGCAGGGATCCATGCGCGTGCCAGGGGTGATCTACGCGTCCGAGTCGCTGCTCCCCGACGACGGTGGCGACACGCTTGCGCAGGTCGCCAACGTCGCCACCCTGCCCGGCATCGTGGACGCGGCGTACGCGATGCCCGATCTGCATCTGGGCTACGGATTTCCCATCGGCGGCGTGGCGGCCACGGCGATCGACGACGGCGGGGTCGTGTCGCCCGGCGGTGTGGGCTTCGACATCTCGTGCGGCGTCCGCCTGCTCGGGGCGCCACTGGCCCGCGACGAGGTCGACGACGACGCGTTCACCACGCTCATGGCTGCACTCGACGAGACGATTCCACGTGGGACGGGACCCGGTGGACTGTGGGAGCTCGACGGCCCAGCGGCGCTGCGGCGCATCCTCGTCGACGGCTCGGCCGCGGCGGTCGAGGCCGGGTACGGCACCGAGCAGGACCTGGAGCGCACCGAGGATCGTGGCCGGCTGGAGGGAGCCGACGCCGACCAGGTAAGCGACAAAGCCGTCCGTCGCGGTCTGCAGCAAGTGGGCAGCCTCGGCGGGGGCAACCACTTCCTCGAGGTCCAGATCGTCGACGACGTCGTCGACGACGAGACCGCTCGCGCGTTCGGTCTCGAACCGGGGCAGCTGACCGTCGCCATCCATTGCGGATCGCGTGGGCTCGGTCACCAGGTCTGCACCGATCACGTCCGGGCGATGCAGTCGGCGATGAACCGTTACGGCATCGAGGTCCCCGATCGCCAGCTGGCGTGCGCGCCGGTCGAGTCGCCGGAGGGCCACGCCTACTTCGGCGGCATGGCGGCGTCGGCGAACTACGGTCGCGCCAACCGTCAGGTGCTCGCCGAGGCCGCGCGCGACGCGTTCCGCACGGCGTTTGGCACCCGGGCGCTCGAGCTCATCTACGACGTCTCGCACAACATGGCTAAGATCGAGCGGCACGAGGTGGATGGTCGCGAGCAGGAGCTGTGTGTCCACCGCAAGGGCGCGACGCTGGCGCTGCCGCCAGGCCATCCAGATCTGGCGGCGGACTTCCGTGACCGCGGCCAGCCGGTGTTCGTGCCAGGGTCCATGGGCACGGCGTCATGGCTCCTCGCCGGGACGGGTCAAGAAGCGTTCTCCTCGGCATGTCACGGTGCCGGGCGTGCCAAGAGCCGGACCGGCGCGAAGAAGGAGGTCTGGGGGGAGACGCTCAAGGAGGAGCTCGAGGCGGCCGGCATCGCGATCCGGGCGCTGTCGGATCCTGGTCTGGCAGAGGAGGCACCGGTGGCGTACAAGGACGTCGACGAGGTCGTCCGCGTGTGTGAGCGCGCCGGGTTGTCCCGGCGCGTGGCGAGGTTGCGGCCACTCGGGGTCGTGAAGGGCTGAGCGGGCAGCAGCCTGACCGCTGACGGTCGCTGTTGCCGTCGTAGGGGATGCGCAACCAGCGCGACGCAAAGGTTTCTAACGATCAGCGCGGGTAACGGTGCCGGGCGGAGGTGACCACGATGGCCAAGGACCACGGACCCAGCATCAAAGACGACGAGCAGTACGAGCGGCTACGCGAACAGGGCGAGAGCAAGGAGAAAGCCGCCCGGATCGCCAACACCGACCGGTCAGCCGCCGGCGAACGCGGCGGCACCAGCGGCTCGTACGAGGACTGGACCACCGACGAGCTGCGGGACCGGGCCAGGCAGATCGGCATCGAAGGCCGTTCCGACATGACCAAGGACGAACTGATCGACGCGCTGCGCAACCACTGACCGCCGCAGCTTCCGGTCGACAGGATCGTCGATGAGCAACGAGATGCGGCAGGGTGCCGCCAGTGCAGCGGCCGAGGGCGAGGCGCCGACCGGCTGACGGTGAAGTTGAGGATTGACATGCTCAGCGCCGAGGAGGACCCGACCGCGACCGGCACCTATCAGGTGGCCGGTCTCGGCTCTGACCTTGGGATCGACGTCGCAGGACCGACGCCGGAGGCGTGCCTGACCGCGGCGGTGGCGGGCCTCGCCGCGGCGGTCGGCGAGGCGGACGAGACCGCAACCCGCCACGACGCGCCGATCACGGTCACAGGCGACGCACCCGTGGACCTGCTCGTCGGGTTGCTCGACGAGGTGATCGCACGGCTCGACGCCGACGGCGAGCTCGCGGTCGGGCTGACCGGCGCGCAGCTCGACGACGAGGGCCTGCACGGCGTCCTCGAGCTGGTGGCGCTCGCCGACGTGTCCGTCCGCCGGCGTACGCCGAAGGCGGCGACCTGGCATGGCGCCCGTCTCACACCGGCCGGCGACCGCTGGACCGGCCACGTCATGATCGACCTGTAGACGTCGAGCCCGCCACAGTGTCCTTGCTGTCCATCGGGGCGGACTCCGTCGTTTCTCACGCCGCGGTTCGGGTACCGGCGCGGCCGAGTTCGTCCGCGGCGGCGGTCCCAGCCGATGTCCACCGGCCCCCAGCTGACCAAGGAGACCGCATGACGCGCGCAGCGGAAGCCGTGCATCACACGCTGATCGCCCGTCACGGCCGCACGTTCGCCGAGGAGATGGGCATCGATCTGTCATCGGGCGCTCCGTCCGCGCTGTTCCAGCTGTTGGTCGGATCGACGCTGATGAGCGCCCGGATCAGCGCGAACATCGCGATGTCGGCCGCCCGGGCGCTGTTCGAACACGGCCTGACGACGGCGCAGGCGATAGCCGATGCATCATGGCATGACCGCGTCGACGCGCTCGTGGAGGGCAGCTACCGGCGCTACGACGAGAGCACCGCGTCATACCTTGGCGACACTGCCGAGTTGCTGCTCGACCGCTACGACGGCGACCTCCGTGCGCTACGCGAGGCCGCGGAGCGGGACCCCGGCCACGAGCGGAGGCTCTTGCAGGAGTGCAAGGGCGTCGGCGGCGTCGGCGTCGGCGCCGACATCTTCTGCAGGGAGGCGCAGACCGTCTGGGACGAGCTACGGCCATTCGCCGACGACAAGGCGCTCGGTGCCGCCCGCCGGCTGGGGCTGGGGACGAGCCCGTCGGAGCTGGCTGACCTCCGAGGCGACGACGATCTGTCGCTGCTGGCCGCGGCACTGGTGCGCTGTGATCTCGACGACGACTACGACGCCGTGCGGTCGGGAGACGCCGACCAGCCGACGGCCATCGAGCTGCAGCGCATGACCCGCGACGAGCTGTACGCCCGCGGGCAGGAGCAGCAGATCGACGGTCGTTCGCAGATGACCAAGGACGAGCTGATCGCCGCCCTTGGCCCCTCCTAGGCCTGCGACTTGGTCAGATCGCCGAGGGTAGGTGTCGGGCGCTTCGCCCGTCTCCCACCCTGATGTCCGGTCGAGTGGCTCCAGCGCGCTGGCCTGATCGACGTGCACCAGCACGTCGAACTGCTCGGGGAGGTGGCAGCGAAAGTAGCGGCTGATGCGTTCGGTCTGCGGGCGGTAGATGACGCCGATCGCCCGCTCGAGGCGCGCACCCGACAGCGCGCGACGGGCGGCGTCGTCGGCCAGGTCGATCCAGCATCGCTCGTGAGGCAGCTCGTGCAGCAGGTCCTCGTAGCTGCCGGGCAGGGCCGGACGCACCTGTTTGCGTTCCACTGGACCGTCCCAGTCGGAGGCCGCCGTGACCTGCCCGGTGTAGGTCGTCGCGCCGACCAGCGTGACCTGCCCGGGATGGCGTTCGCGAGCCAGTTGCCCGACGTTGAGCTCGCCGGCGGTGTCCAGTTCGGTGGCGCGTGCGTCGCCGACGTGAGAGTTGTGGGCCCACACGACGATGCGCGCGGTGCCGCCGTCGCGACAAAGGTGTGCCGTGAGCGCGTCGAGCGTGTCGGCCATGTGGCGGTCGCGCAGGTTCCATGACTCGACGCGGCCGCGGAATATCGCCCGGTAGTAGCGCTCGGCGGCAGCGACGAGTCGTGCGTTCTGCTGCGCCTCGAAGAACGCGTCGTGGGGCAGGCGGCCGTCGCGTCCCGCATAGTCGACGGCCTTGCGCTACAGCTCAACGAGCTGGTCGACGACCTCGTCCTCACATGGCTCCAGCAGGCCGGCGGCGGTCGCGTAGCCGTACCGTTGCGCGTCGACGCCGGTGCCGGTCACGTAGCGGTGGACCTTTGCGGCGTCGGGCCAGTCGCCCTCGATCGCGACGCCATCGAAGCCGTCATCCTTGATCAGACGCCGTGTCAGCTCGGCGCGCAACGCGTAGAACTCGGTGGTTCCGTGCGTCGCCTCACCGATCAGCACCAACGGTGTGCTCGCCACCCGCTCGATCAGTTCGTCGGACACGCTGCCGTCGGCGGGCTCCTCCCGTGCTGCGGCGATCAGCCCCTCACCGGCCATTGTCGAACCCTCGTCGCTGACTGCGGTGATCTCGCATCACGATTCCCGTCTGGCGGAAGATCAGACGCGCACGACACGTCGCTGCCGTTTCTCCGTCCACCAGCAGGGCACGGATGCCCGAAGGGACCCGCGAGCTCCGTCGACGCCACCAGCAGCACAACGGTCGGGCGCCACTCACCACACACGGATCATCTGATGAAGGACGGCGATGGACTTCGAGGATCGACGGGATGCGGGCCGGCAGCTCGGGAAGGAGCTGGCTCGGCACGACATGAACGACCCGGTGGTGTTCGGTCTGGCACGTGGTGGGGTGCCAGTCGCCTACGAGGTGGCGTCGCAACTCGGCGCGCCGCTCGACATCCTCGTCGTCCGCAAGATCGGGGCGCCGAGCAATCCCGAGTATGCTCTGGGAGCGGTCGCCGAGGACGACGTCACCATCCTCGATGATGCGTCCGTCGAGCGCTTCGGCGCCAGCCACGACATCGGCGACATCGTCGCGCGTGCGCGCGAGGAGTTGCAACGACGCATCGCGCAGTACCGCGGCGGTCGGCCGCCGACATCGGTCGAGGGCCGCACCGCGGTGATCGTCGACGACGGCATTGCGACGGGTCGCAGCGCGATCGCGGCGGTCCGCGCGGCACGCAGGCGCACGGCCGAACGCGTGATCGTCGCGGCCCCCGTCGGGGCGCCTCGAAGCATCGAGCAGGTGGGCGAGGAGGCCGACGAGGTCGTGTGCCTGTCCGCACCCAGGATGTTCTTCGCGGTCGGCGCCTACTACCGCGACTTCGGCCAGACGTCCGACGACGAGGTCGTCGAACTGCTCCGCGAGGCCTCCGCACGCCTGAACCAACGAGGGGAAGCGGGGCGTGTCGCTTGAGGCCCAGATGCGGGTGCCCGCCGACACGCTCCACGGCACCCGCAGCGCTGTGTCGCTTGAGGCCCAGATGCGGGTGCCCGCCGACACACCGGGAGTCAGGAGCGGGCTGCCGACGCGACGCTGGTCACCGATGACGGATCTTCCGGCAGTGTGAGGTAGAGGTAGGCGAGCGCCACCCCCGGCCAGGCGAACCAGTGCCGCGAGACGATGGCGCGACTGTTGGGATCCCGCGCCTCGGGCAGCGCCCCGTCCCACGCCGCAGTCGCGACCAGCCGCTGGAGCACCTGCCGCTCGCGTACGGTGTCGCCCACCGCATGACGGTAGGCGAGCTCCTGCACGTCACCGAGCGGCCACGCGCCGGCGCTGTGGTCCGAGCCCAGTCCCCCGTACCGCCCAGGGGTCCATCCGGTGTTGTCCTCGCTGAAGGCGAACGCCATCGTCGCCTGCCATACAGGATCGTCGGCGCCGCAGAACCCCCAGTCGACGGCCAGCGCCGTCGGCAGATCGTTGGCGTCGTGATAGATGCGGCGGTCGCCCGCAAGGTCGATCGCGTAGGCGAACAGGGTCTGCTGCCGATGGCGCACCGTGAAGTGCTCGCGTGTGGCGGCGGCCACCGCGTCGGCCATCCGGGTCAACGCGCGGTCGGCAAGTGCGTCGGCGAGGTGACGCAGGGTGTGCCACAGCAGGACGTGGCTCGAGAAGTGGTAGGGCAGGCGCAGCGGGTCGTCGGCGGGCGTCTCCTCCGTTGCGAACAGTGCGGCGGTCGGTGCCTGCCGTGCACGGATGGCTCGCAGCACCGCGGGGACAGCGTCGATGTACGGGGCCAACCGGCGCTCGTGCGGCCATCGCCGCACCGCCTCGGCAAGCTCCAGCAACGGGTAGCACTGCTGATCGAGTTGGAAGGCCGGATCCTTCACGCGCCCGTTCGGTAGGTACGCCCGCCCCAGGCGCCGTCGAGGCGCTCTGCCGCGAACAACCAGTGCAGATGCGCGAGCAGCAGCTCGTTTGCTTCGGTGGCGTCGGCAGCAACCAACGCGGCGACGGCGTAGTAGGCGTCCCGCGTCCACGACAGCGGCAGGATGCGGTGATCGGTGACCACTGCCGTTCCGGTCGCCGTGGGCAGCGTGCAGCATGCGCGGGCGTAGGCGAGGCCTCGACGCACCAGCGGCCGCACGGATGCGGGAACGCTGCGGGGCAGCGCCGGCCAGCGGTCACGCCGCGACACCGCCGCGCCGGTCGGGCGCCCCGGTGGCGGTCGACGCAGCGTCAGCGCCCGTCGCATCGCCGAGTCCGGGTCCCGCCCGAGCGCCCACGTGAGCACCAGGATGACGTCGGTATCGGGCTCGAGATCCACCACGGCGTCGAAGGCCGCTTCCACGGGCCCGTCGGCCCGTGCCTGCCATGCCGTATCCGGCACGCCGGTCATCGCGACCGTGACTGGCACGGCCGGGTTCGTCACGGTCAGCGTTCCTCGATGGGCCTGGACGATGACAGTCGCGGGTGGCTGATCGGCCACACCGCCCTCCGTGAGCTCCGTCATCGCCGACCGCCCGACCCACAACGCACCTGCCAGCCGACAGGAGAACCGGAGCGGCTGGCCCGCCGGTGACCCGCAGCCGCCACCGCTGCACGATGCCGTGGGCGGCGTCGGGCGCCGTCGTGGTCACGACGGCACGCACACGGCCCTGCCTGAGGTGCGCGGTCGGATCGAGGCCGGCGATGCAACGGACGCCGACGACATCCCAGTGCCGGCTGACACCCACGGCGACCCCGGCCGCAGCGCTCACAGCGCCGCGGCCGGACAGGAGGGCCCGTCACCATGGCCACCGACGTCGAACGCCGGTCGGGCGAACAGGCCGGCCCCACACGTTCCCGTCAGCGGCGGGACCGCTGGTGGATCCCGTTCGGTTTCCTCGGACCGCTGGTCGTCATCTTCGCGCTCTTCTACCTGTGGCCGGCCTTCAACACGGTCGTCTCCAGTTTCTTCGAGTGGGGACTGGCCATCCCTGGCGCATCCACGACCCCTCCACCCGGCAGTTCGTCGGCCTGAGCAACTACACCGAGAACCTCACGTCGGCGCGCTTCTGGAACGCCGTGGTCAACACGACCATCTGGCTCGTCGCGTTCCCGATCCTCGTGCTCGTCATCTCGCTGTTCATGTCCGTCGCCATCTGGTTCCTGCCGCGCGGCGGCACGCTCTACCGGACCGCGTTCATCCTGCCGATGACCATCTCGCTGGCCGCGGCCGGCGTGATCTGGACGTTCATGTACAACCCGGACTTCGGGGTGATCCCCTCCTTCGTCGGGTTGTTCGGACTCGACGGCGCCGCACTCGACCTGGGTCCGATCCACCTCCGCACCGGACAATGGCTCAGCAACCCCGGAACGATCGACCTCGGGCTCTTCCAGATCCGACTGGTGAACCTGTCGCTGGTCATCGCCGGGGCGTGGGCCCTTCACCGGCTTCGGGGTCATCACGATCACCGCCGGGTTGACGGCGATCTCCCCCGAGCTCGTCGAGGCTGCACGGGTCGACGGGGCGCGGCCGCTGCAGATCGTGCGCCACGTCCTCGTGCCGAGCCTGCGGGGCAGCCTGGTCATCGTCGGCACGATCAGCGTGACCTTCGCTCTGCGGACCTTCGACATCGTCTGGGTCGTCACGCAAGGCGGGCCGGCCACCGACAGCGAGGTGCTGGCCGTCCTGCTGTACCAGCAGGCGTTCCAGTTCATCGGCGACGCCAGACTCGGCACCACGGTCGCCGTGCTCATGTCCGTCGTCCTGCTCGCTGCCGCCTACCCATACCTGCGTGGGGTGATCCAGGAGGAACGACACTGATGCGCTCGAAACGCTGGACCGCAGCGCTGTACGCGGCCGTCACGGTCGCCGCCGTCGTATGGCTCATCCCCGTCGTGACGGCGCCGATGATCTCGTTGACCCCCGCAGGAGACCAGGCAGGGATGGTGGAACCTCGAGCCGTTCACGCTCACGCTGCAGCCGTACATCGAGGCGCTGGGTGACATGCCGTCGGGCACCGTGCGCAGCACGTTCATCATCACGCTCGGCGCGGTGCTCGTCACCGTGTCGGCCGGGGTGCTCGCCTCGTACGCGATCGTGCGCATGCGGTTCCGAGGTCGGGTTCTGCTGTACTTCCTGCTGGTCTCCACCATGATCGTGCCACTGCAACTCATCCTCATCCCGCTGCTGCCGTGGACCCGCCAACTCGGTCTGCTTGGTGGGCAATGGCGCCCGTTCGTGGCGACGGCTACCGCCGTCGGCTCGCGGGCGCGTTGGCCGAACCGTGGTCGCCGATGCACGCGACTGCACTCCACCGCTGAGACGCCACCCGCGGTGACGCGGCGCTGGACGACCGGGCGGCTCTGCGCTCGGTGTGTCAACGTGACGCTGGTGCGCCCTCGATGCCGAGTCGGCGGTGGGTGGCACCAATGCACTCGTCCATGACGACGGTCATGCCGGCGTCCTCGGCGATCGAGGCCGCCTCGTCGGAGACGACCCCCAGCTGCAGCCACAACACGTCCGCGTCGATGTCAACCGCCGCGCGGGCGATCTCGGGCGCCTCTTCGGCTGGACGGAACACGTCGACGACCTCGACGTCGCCGTCGAGCTCGCGCAGATCGTCGGCGGCCTCGCGACCCAGCACTTCGTCGCGTGACGGGTTGACCGGGATCACCGTGTAGCCCTGCTCCTGCAGGTATGCGGGGATCTCGTGGGCGTCCTTCTGCGGCGACCCCGAGGCGCCAACGACCGCGATCCTGCTCACGGTCTCCAGGATCCCGCGGAGGTCGTCGTCGCTGTCGACCGGCATGGCTCGTCCTCTCGTCGGTGTGCCGTCCCACACTGCCCCGACGGGGACCGCCGAACCGCTGGATGGCGCGCCCGTCTCACAGCTGCTGACAGCACGGGCACCAGTACGTGGTGCGACTGCTGACAGTGCCCTGCTCCAGCGGCGTGGCACACCGGGGGCAGGTTGGTTGTCGGTCGTCGCGGGAGCCTGAGAGCCATTCATCGAGCGCTGGCACTCTGCCGTGGCGCACCGATTCGGCTACGACGTCGCGCATGGTCTCGTGCACGCGGTCTCGCGTCCCGGCGTCGAGGGCGTCCAGGCGTGACCGCGGATGCACCCGTGCCTGCCACAACAGCTCGTCGACCGTGAGGTTGCCCAGGCCGGCGAGCACCGCCTGATCCATCAGCGCGGACTTGATCATGGCCTTGCGTCCGTCGAGCGCGGCCCGGAACGTGCCGCGGTCGACGTCGAGCGCGTCCGGACCGAGCCGACCGGTGATCGCGTCTCGTTCCGCCGTGTCCCTGGCCAGCCACACACCACCGAGCTTGCGCGACTGGTTGAAGCGCAGCTCGCCGTCGGAGCAGACGAAGATCACACGATCGTGTCGATGACGCGGCGCGCCCACGGGTTCCCACGCCAGGAAGCCGCTCATCGCGAAGTGCAGGACCACGATCGGCCCGTCGCCATCGTCGGTGTGCGCGAACAGCCACTTGCCGTGCCGTCCCGGGTCGCCGAATCGCCGGTCGTGCACCGCCCGTCCCAACGCCTGCGCGGTCGTGTTGCGCAGCACGTCAGGCGACGGCGCCGTCAGCCGGTCGATGCGTTGCCCGGTCGCATGACGTGCGAGCACGCGTCGGAACCCCTCGACGTCGGGAAGCTCCGGCATGTCTCCGCCCGTCGCGTTCGTTCCTCCAGCGTGAGCGTATGGCCACACGCGGGCAGCTGCAGGATGCCCGCGCTCGTCGACACAGCCAGCGCCAGCAGCAGCCTGCCGATCAGCGACGAGGGGACCGCGATCTCTGACACGCACGACGACGTCCCACGCAGTCAGACCTGCGCCGGTTGATCGCTGTGGACCGTGCCGCTGGCATTCTTCTACACGTGGGCGACACAGGCCCGCTCGTCACCGCCCTCACCGTCGCGCAGCAGCATCGCCTCAACGAAGAGGAACGCGACGCAGGCTTCGAGCCGTGGTGACGCGCGGCGGCGTCTACTTCATCGAACATCCCGAGTGCGGCCGCCGACCGGTCCTCGTGCTTACCCGCGACGCGGTCATCGGGGTCCTCAAGCGCGTGACGATCGCCGTCGATCTCCCGCGTGATCCGCGGCATCCCCACCGAGGTGATCCTCGACGAGCGCGACGGCATGCCAACGCGCTGCACGGTCAGCCTCGACAACCTCGGCGAAGCCTGGAAGGCCATGCTCGTCGACCACGTCACCACACTCTCCGAGGCACGCATGCGCGACGTCTGCGACGCACTCGACGCCGCGGTCGGCTGCTGAACGGCTGTCGTTCAGCCTCGTCGTCCCACCTGACGAGTCGACGCCGCGTCGTCTGCCGTGCACCATGCCCAGGGGCGACGCGCGCTGCTTGCGCGTCGATCAGCACGCCGCGATGCTGCATCCATGAACGCGATCGCCGAGATCGATCGGCTTCCACGCCGTCCCGTGTACCGCACCGAGTACGAGGCACTCGGGCGACAGCACGCCTTCGACGACGAGTCCGTGGAGTTGCTCGACGGACAGATCGTGTACGCCGCGGAGGAGGGGCCACCGCACGCCGCCGTGGCGGCCCGCCTTGCACGACTGGTCATCGAGTCGATTCCCGCAGAGCATGGCGAGGTGCGCATCGGCAACCCCATCGCCCTCAGCGACCTGTCCGAGCCCGAACCCGACCTCTTCGTCACGACACCCCGGCACAGCTACCGGGCCGCCCACCCGACCACCGCGACGCTGGTGATCGAGGTCTCGCAGACGAGCCGGCGTCGCGACCTGGGCGTCAAGGCCACGCTGTACGCCGCCGCCGGGATCCCCGACTACTGGGTCGTCGACCTCACCCGCGACCGCGTCGTCGTGCACCGCGACCCGTCCGGTTCACGGTTCAGGTCCGTCACGTCCCCCGACCACGGGATCCTGCGCCCGCTGCATCATCCGGATGTGCAGGTCGACGTGATCGCAGTGCTGCCCTGACGCCACCATGCGTGCGGCAGTTCGCCGAGATTGCGATGAGTTGCGCCGTGCGCACCCGTCTACCTGTATGACACGATGGCGGACGCTGCACGGTGCCATGGACGTCGTGGCGCTGGGAGACCGCGGAGATCGCAGGAGGAGTGAAGACATGAGAGCCTCAGGTAGTGTCAGCGGTAGGCACACGTCATGAGCGGTGTGCGAGTGCTGGTCGGCACCAGCAAGGGTGCCTTCGTGTTGACGTCGGATGGTCACCGGGACAGCTGGGACGTGTCGGGGCCGTTGTTCGGCGGCTGGGAGGTCTACCACGTCGCCGGGTCGCCGGCCGACCCCGACCGGCTGTACGCGTCACAGTCCAATGGATGGTTCGGGCAGATCATCCAGCGCTCGGACGACGGTGGCACGACCTGGGAGCCGGTCGGCAACGACTTCACCTACGAGGGAGATCCTGGCAGCCACCAGTTCTATGACGGATCGTCTGTGCCATGGAACTTCACCCGGGTGTGGCATCTGCTGTCGTCGGTGGACGATCCCGACATGGTGCTCGCGGGCGTCGAGGACGCTGCCCTGTTTCGTACCACCGACGGCGGTCAGTCGTGGTCAGAGCTGCCAGGTCTACGGACCCACGCGTCGGCGTCGTCGTGGGCGCCCGGTGCGGGCGGGCTGTGCCTGCACACGATCCTGCCGCACCCTGACGATCCAGCGAGCATGCTCGTGGCGATCTCCGCGGCGGGGGTGCTCGCTACGGAGGACGGTGGAACGACGTGGCAGCCGGCGAACACCGGACTGCGTTCGGAGTTCATGCCCGAACCCGACGCCGAGGTAGGCCACTGTGTGCACAAGCTCGCGCGCCACCCGGCGCGCCCCGACGTGGTGTTCATGCAGAAGCATTGGGACGTGATGCGCTCCGACGACGGTGGGGTGTCGTGGCGTGAGATCAGCGGGAACCTGCCCACCGACTTCGGATTCACGATCGACGTCCACGCGCATGAACCCGACACCGTGTACGTGGTGCCGATCACCAGCGACGAGCACCACTACCCGCCGGACGGCCGACTGCGGGTGTACCGCTCCCGGACAGGGGGCGACGAGTGGGAACCGCTCACCGACGGGCTGCCCCAGTCGAACTGCTACGTCAACGTGTTGCGGGACGCAATGGCCGTCGACGCGATGGATCCGTGCGGGGTGTACATCGGCACCACCGGCGGACAGGTGTACATCTCACCCGATGGCGGCGACCACTGGGCACCGATCGTGCGCGATCTGCCCAGGGTGCTGTCCGTCGAGGTGCAAACGCTGCCATGACCTCAAGTAGCGAAGCGATAGGTCACAACCAGACCTCAAGTAGCGAAGCGAT
>JAHWKT010000032.1:20506-25942 GCA_019347695.1 Actinomycetota bacterium
TGACCTCAAGTAGCGAAGCGATAGGTCACAACCAGACCTCAAGTAGCGAAGCGATGGGTAACGCCACATGAGCGCGCCGGTGCCCATCCGGATCGTCGTGCCCCAACAGCTTCGGACGCTCGCGGACGTGTCCGGTGAGGTGGTCGTCGCGGTCGCGGCGCCGGTCACCGTTGCGGCGGTCATCGACGCGCTCGAGGTCGCCCATCCGGCACTGGCCGGCACCATCCGCGATCGCGACACCGGCCGGCGCCGCGCGATGATCCGCGTCTACGCCGACGGCGAGGACTACTCGGACACCTGGACCGATGCGGAGCTGCCCGATGCGGTGACCGACGGACGCGAGCCACTGCGACTCGTCGGTGCCATCGCCGGCGGCTGACCGCGGTTGTCAGGGCCGCGAGACGCGTGACCGGCTACGAGGGTTGTTGGACCTCACCGGCCTCCCGGGTCCCGGCGCCGGACTGCGGATCGAGCCGCGCCGGCAGCCCGAACAGTGGAAAGACCCGATCGGTGTCCAGGAAGAACGTGAACCCCAGGATCCGACCGGCTGACACCTCCAGCACCTGCAACGCCCAGGGCTCGTGACGGCCGCCTGGGCCGCTCGGGCGATACTGTCCGAACGCCGGCCGGCCGTTGGCGACCGTCGGCAGCAGCCGGGATCCGCGGCACGCCGCGCCTGGTCCCGCCCAGAACCCGCGGATCGTGTGTGCGCCCTGCAGCCACAACTCGTAGGGCGGCATCGACTGGACGGCGTCGTCACGCATCAGCGCGGCCAACTCGTCGAGGTCGTAGCGCTCGAACGCGTCGAGGTATCGGGCCAACAACGCCTGCTGAGCGTGGTCCATCGGCTCGACCGCGTCGCCCTCGGAAAGGTGGGCGTCGGCGAGCGTCATCCGGGCACGCTGCAACGCGCTGTTGACCGACGCGACACTGGTGTCGAGGAGTTCGGCGACCTCCGTCGCACGCCAGCGCAGCACCTCTCGCAGCAGCAGGACCGCCCGCTGGCGCGCCGGCAGCCGCTGCAGCGCCGCGATGAACCCCAACCTGATCGTGTCGCGGGCAATCGCAACGTCGGCCGGGTCCGCGTCGGTGGGCACCACCCGTTCATCGGGCAGCGGACCGATCCAGGTGGCCTCCCCCCGTACCGCGCCCGGGTGGTCCACCGCAGCCGACGTCCCAGGACCGAGATCCATCGGCAGCGCTCGACGCTGTCGACCGCGCAGCAGGTCGAGGCACACATTCGTCGCGATCCGGTACAGCCAGGACCGCAGCGACGACCGGCCCTCGAACCGGTCGTGATGCCGCCACGCGCGCACCATGGTTTCCTGGACGGCGTCCTCGGCCTCGTGCGCGGAGCCGAGCATGCGGTAGCAGTGGGCGGTCAGCTCGCGGTGGTGCGCTTCGAGCTCGCGCTGCAGACCACTGGTCCGGTCGGTCGCGACGGTCGACATCAGTGGATCCGATCCTGCGTGCACCCTCGTGGGCGGAACACATCGTACGCCGATTCCCTACGAGCGCGCGGTGCCGAAGGTGTGGGCACGACGGCGGTCGATCCGTGCGAAGACCGAGCCACAAGGCGGCAGACGCGGTGGAGTTGACGAGGCCCCGGGACGTCTCCGAGCTCTTGCACCTCACAGGAGATCCGCCGTCGCCGCGACGCTGACGACGCATCCGACCGCGGGCGCCGGGCGGGTCACGACCCCGGGCTGAGTCGCTGCTGCCCGGAGAGCACGCCGAGCTGTCGCAGGCCTGCGCCCGTGTCGACCACTTCCCACATCTCAACGATCCGTCCGTCTCGGACACGGGCGAACAGCGCCTGATCAACGCGGATGCGCCGGCCGGTGGGTGCGATCCCCAGGAAATGACCGTGGTGTATGCCGGTGACATCCACGCGGGCCGCGACAAGCTCGCCTTCCGCGACGACGTCGGTGACCTCGTGGCGCAGCTCGCCGAGTCCGGTGTGCGCAGCGGTCCACGACTCGGCCTGTGCGGCGATGCCGACGGTCGTGACTCCACCGGGCGAGTGCGTCTCGACGTCCGGGTCCAACCAGCGCGCGAGCGCCTCGTTGTCGTTGCGGTCGCCGTCGTGCAGGTAGCCGCGCAGGACGTCGGCGGGGTCCACGGTCACGGTGTACTACGACGCAGGGACGCCGTCGGCCGCGCGCCGAAGCGCAGCGAGGTCGAGCTTGGTCATGCCCAGCATCGCCTGCATCGCGCGCTGCGCCCGCTGAGGATCCGCGTCGCTCAGTGCGTCCTCCATGCCGGCGGGTACCACCTGCCACGACAGACCATAGCGGTCCTTGAGCCACCCGCACTGGCTCTCCTGGCCACCCTCGGTCAGCCGCTCCCAGTAGTAGTCGACCTCCTCCTGCGTCTCGCAGGTGATCTGGAACGACACCGCCTCATCGAAGGTGAACTGCGGACCGCCGTTGATGCCGACGAAGCGCTGGCCATTCAACTCGAACTCCACGGTCATGACCGTGCCCACCTGTCCGGGTGCGCCCTCGGGATAGCGGGTGATGTTCACGATCCGCGAGTTGTCGAACACCGAGGTGTAGAAGGTGGCGGCTTCCTCGGCGTGGGTGTCGAACCACAGGTTCGGGATGATCTTGTGCATGGCGTGCTCCGGTGGTCTGCAGGCGGTCGTCGGTGGTGCTGGGGCTGAGACGGGATGGGGGCGGTGCGTCAGGCGGCGAGCAGTTCATCGAGGCGCTCGTAGCCCTCGCGGACCCCGACCTCCATGCCGCTGGAGACGAAGGCGTCGCGTGCCTCGAACGAGTCGACCAGCGACGTCACGGTCAGCCGGGTTTGGCCAGCGCCGAGACTGTCCAGGACCAGTCGTTCCAACGCGACGCCGTCGGGCTGGCCCTCGAAGGTGAACGTCTGGACGATCACCTCCGACGGGCGCACCTCGTGGAAGCAGCCGAAGAAGCCGAACTCCTCGCCATCGCGCGCATGAACGTAGCGGTAGGACCCACCGGTGCGGCAGTCGTAGCGATCGATCCGCATCTCGTAGCCACGCGGTCCGAGCCACTGGACGAGCAGGTCGGGGTCGGTGTGGGCCCGGAACACCTTCTCGGGTGGCGCATCGAACTCGCGGACGATCCGCACGAGTGGAACGTCGGGGTCGACGGTGATCTGGGTCTCGCGGGTGCTGGTGGCGGTCATGTCAACGCTCCTGTGATGATTGCTGCGGTGATGGGGTCGGGTCGGCGTCGTCCGGCATCGACGTCAGGACGTCGTCGAGGCGGCGGTAGCGCTGTTCGGCTTCGCGGCGGTAGCGCTCGATCCACTTGGTCATCAGGTCGAACACCTCCGCCTCGAGGTGCACCGGGCGACGCTGTGCCTCCCGGCTCCGGCTCACGAGTCCGGCGTCCTCCAGCACCTTCAGGTGCTTGGACACGGCTTGTATCGACACGTCGTACGGCTCGGCTAGCTCGGTGACGGTGGCATCCGCGGTGGCCAACCTCACGACCATGTCACGACGGGTGGGATCGGCCAGCGCCGAGAACACCTGCGACAGCCGATCAGCCACCACTCGCATACCTCCTTGTTCAACTGAGCAGTTGAGCAAGCTATCGGTACAGGACGCCCTTGTCAACTATTCGGTTGAGGAAGATCGATATGGGGTCCGTGGCCCAGGTGCGGCGCACTCGTGGTGTATCGGCTGGGTGCCGGAGCACGGACAGGGCATTCCCTCACTCGCCACCGGTCGGCGCGTCCACCAGTAGGTGGTGCGTCCACGTCTCGGCGAGGTACTGCTCGTAACGTGGGAGAGACCAGCCGCGTTGCACCACGAGCAGGTCGTAGACCTGAGCGGAGTTGAGGGTCCACAACAGGTCGCGTGCCTGGTCCTCGGGTACCGCCAACCGACCGCTGTCGCGGAGCTGTGCCGCGAACATCGTCATGCCGGTCAGGCGCTGGGTCGCCAGTTCGTCGGCGAGCGCCGCGGCCGCGGGCTCGCCGCTGGCCGCCGTGAGCACCACGAGATGCACGGGGTAGACACGGGGGGCTGTCTCGGCGACGAAGGCGGCATACATGCGCAGAGCGAGCCCGGGATCGGGTTCAGCCCGGATGGCCAGCAGGGCCGGCCGTTCCATCATTGGCACCGGCTCGTCGTCGCCGGCGATCGTGATGTCGAACACCGTCTTCAGCAGATTCGCCTTCGTACGGAACGCACCGTAGACCAACTCGACCGAGACCTCGGCCGCAGCGGCGACGTCAGTCATCTTCGTGGCCGCATACCCCCGTTCGACGAACAACTGGCGTGCGTGCTCGACGATCTCGCGCCTCGTCCGGCGAGCCCGTGCACGTCGGCCGCTCGCGTCGTAACGACGCCTCTTGACTTCTTCAGATATTTGATCCATGTTACCTGTATCCGATATACGATCCAGCGTATCGGCTCTCCGGAGGGTATGGCCATGAGTGTGGGCTACAAGATCATGTACGCCGTGGGCGTCACGCCCTGGGATGAGGACGAGGTGGACAGAGAGCTGGTCGACCTCGTGGAGGGCGAGCACGCACTGCAGGCCGGCCGTGCACTCGATCTGGGATGCGGCACCGGCGCGGACGCCGTGTACCTCGCACAGCGCGGGTGGCATGTAGCCGGTGTCGACATCGTGCCAAGAGCACTGCGCTCCGCCCGGCAATGCGCAGCGGCCATCGGCGTCGACGTGACCTGGGTGCGCGGTGACGTCGCTGCCCTCGACACGCTGGACCTGCCCGGCCCGTACGACCTGGTCTGCGACCTGGGGTGCTTCCACGGGCTGAGCGATGCCGACCGTGTCGGCTACGCCGAAGGCGTCACGCGCGTCAGCGCACCGGGCGCCAACCTGCTCATGTTCGTCTTCGCGCCTGGACGTCGCGGTCCCGCCCCGCGTGGCATCGACCGGACCGAGCTCGAGGCCCGCTTCGGCCCCCACTGGCAGATCGTCGACGCGCATCAGGCCCTCGACGTCACGCTACCCGGTCCACTGCGCAACGCCGATCCACACTGGTATCGGCTCGAGCGACGCTGACCGGAGCCGAAGCACCCGGTCGGCGCCTCGGGTGTCGGCCGGACAGGGTGTGGCGTTGCGGGGCCACGAGCGTTACACCGTCGAGCTGTGTCCGCTCCCACGTGCGTGGCGGCGGGCGTCGCTGGGCGACTCGTCGAACTGGGCTCGCAACTCCTTCATTCGCTCCGGTGCCACGGTGGTCCCTCGGGCGTCACCGGGCATGTCCCAGCGCGCATGATCGTTGTCACCGGGTGCACGCCGGACCGACCGGTAAGCAGCCGGCGCTGCGGCGACAACGGCGAATCGGATGAGACTGGACCACCGACGAGCTGTCCGGCAACGATGCGTGTGTCCGCGGCGGTGGGGCCAGCGGCATCTGCGCACCTAGTGGGCCGTCGCTGAAATTGTTTGAGGCTTGAGCTTGGCCAGGATCTCGTCG
>JAHWKT010000164.1 GCA_019347695.1 Actinomycetota bacterium
GAAGCAACCGGTCGACCGGGATGAGCTGCAGGTTGTCGGCGTTGGCGACCGACCCGTCGCGACGCCCTCGGCGGCGCCGAGTCGGATCTCCGTGCCGATGCCCCGGACGACCGTGGTGATGGGTGCGACGACGACGCGAGTGAGCCGTGGCGCGACACGGGCCCTGGTGAGCACGAGCACCGGACGCACCTTGTCGAGGTCAGCCCACCAGATCTGGCCGTGACCGAGCCCCTTCACCGGCGACGTCGCCGTGCGGCCGCGAGCGCCTGCACGTCCTCGGGAATGTGACCGTCGTACGGAAGATCGGGACCTGGCTCCGGAGCCCATGCGAGATCAGGATCGGTCTCGTACGGCTGCGCGTCGAGGGCGGCAACCTCGTGCTCGGCGACGAGACGATCGAGGAGCGCAGCGATCGCCCGGTCCAGCAGTTGGCTGTCCGACACGCCCAGCAGCGCACGACAGCGTTGCAACCGGTCACCATCGACCGTGGTCGAGATCCGCACACGTGGCATGGTTGATGGTGGTAGTGAGGGTCAACCCACTGTGCGCGGGACCGGGTGCGGGCGGCGCACCAGTTCGCGGGCGGCCACGCGCAGCTTGCGCCCCGGCGGCACCGACGCCCGATGGTCGAAGACCTGCCAGTCCGCGGACTCGAGGCGGTCGAGGATCTCACCGTAGAGCCGATGGGCGATCCGGATGCACGCCTGGCTGCGCGGCTCCAGCATCCCCCATCCCTGCTCGGCCCGCAGGTAGAGCGCACGGGTCCGCGCGGCTTCGAACGCCAGGAGACGTCGCAGCTGGGGCGTCATCCGGCGCCGCTGGAATTCCTCCTCGCCAACGCCGAAGCGTGCGAGATCCTCCAACGGCAGGTAGATGCGGCCCCGGAGGTGGTCCTCGGCAACGTCGCGCAGGAAGTTGGTGAGCTGGAAGGCGATCCCCAGATCCATCGCGCGTGCCCGCGCATCGGGATGACGCCCGCCGAGCACCGGCAGCATCATGGCACCGATCACGGCCGCCGACCCGTAGACGTACTCGTAGAGCTCCTCGTAGGTCTCGTACCGGCTGACCGTCAGATCCATGGCCATCGACCGCAGGAACGCGCGAAGGTCGTCGTGTCGGATATCGAGCTCGGTGACGGTCGCGATCACCGCCTTGAGGATCGGGTCGTCGCTGTCGCCGCTGCGCAGGCTCGCCAGGAACCCGGCGCTCCACTCCTCCAGCGCCTGCCGGCGACGGACGTCGGACCAGCCCAGATCGAAATGATCGACCAGATCGTCTGCGTACCGCGCGAACCCGTAGAGCGCATGTACATGATGACGGCGGTCGCGGGGCAGGAACCGCGTCGCGAAGTAGTAGGTCCGACCGTGCGCGGCGTTGAGCTGCCGGCACAGCTCATAGGACGTCGTCAGGTCGACCCGACCGTCGGCAGGCAGACCCGCCGCCACGATGGTCGTCGACGGCGCCGGGTGCCGGTAGGCGCTGGCAGCGGTGCGACCGGGTGCGCGGCCGTTCACCGCGCGCGACTCCCGGGCGTCCGGGCCTGCAACACCCGTTCGGCGGCCAGCTTGCCCGACACCAGCACCATCGGCACGCCGACGCCGGGCACGGTGCCGGACCCGGTGAACACCACCCCGTCGACGGTCGATGCGACGTTGCGGGGACGGAACGGACCGGTCTGGGCGAAGTGGTGGCTCGCCGCGAACGGAGTACCTGCTGCCATGCCGGCACGCCGCCAGTCCGCCGGCGTGACCACCTCGGCGGTCACCACGTCCGGCGTGCCGTACCCGGCCTGCTCGATGCGTCGCAGCGCGGACACCAGCTCCGCGGGGCCCTGGACGTCCCAGTCGATGGCATCGCCGTGCAGGTTGGGGGCGGGCAGCAGGTAGAAGCCGACCGAACCTCCGTGTGGGGCCATCGCGGGATCACCGACGGTGGGGACCGTCAGGAACCACGAGGGATCGCGCTGCGTGCGGCCGGCGAGCAGGTCGTCGAACGACTCGCGGTACCCGGCGGCGAAGTGGATGTTGTGGTGCGCCGCGTCCTTGAGCGGCCCGGACAGCCCCAGATGCACCACAACGCATGACGGCGAGTAGCGCAGCCGCGCGATCCGCCGCGGGGTGTAGCGCGCACCGAGCAGCTGCTCGTAGGCGACCGGTAGATCGGGGTTCAGCACCACGTGGTCGGCGGGGACCACATCGCCGGCGAGGGTCCGGACGCCGGTGGCGCGCCCGCCGGCGATCTCGACACGCTCCACGTCCGCGCCCAGCCGCAGCTCCACCCCGCAACGCACCGCGAGATCCGCCAGCACGCGGCTGACGGAGAAGATGCCGCCCGCCGGGAAGTACACCCCGGCCACCGCGTCCATGTAGGCGATGACCGCGTAGACACCGAGCGCCTCGTACGGGCTCATGCCGGCGTACATCGCCTGGAACGTGAACAGGCGGATCAACCGCCAGTCCCGCAGGTGGCTGGCGACGAGCCGATGCAGCCGGCGGAAGCCCCCGAGGCGCAGCAGCCGGGCCATCACCACCGGCCGGGCCAGGCCGAGCACCGAGTCGAAGTTCGTGTCGATGAAGTGGTCGTACTCCGCCTCGTACAGCCGCCGCAAGTGATCCGCGAACCGCACGAACCGGTCGGCCTCCGCCGGCCCGCAGACGGCAGCGACCTCGTCGCGCATCGCCTCGACGCTGCCGCGGACCAGCAACTGCGACCCGTCATGGAACTGGGCCCGGTACGCGGGATCGAGCCGCTCGAGCTGCAGATGGTCGGCCATGCGCTCGCCCGCCAGCTCGAACAGCTCGCCGACGAGGTGCGGCATGGTGAGCACGCTCGGTCCGGTGTCGAACGCGAAGCCGTCGCGGTGCAGCCGACCGGCGCGCCCGCCGGGGACCTCGTCGCGCTCCAGCAGCGTCACCTGCCTGCCGGCGCAGGCCAGGCGGATGGCGGCCGCCAGCCCACCGAGGCCCGCCCCGACCACGACCACCCGCCCATCGCGCGCCGGTGGTGATCGGCGAGCGTCACTCACGTCGGAACAGCGCGCGGTTGGCGAGCTCGATCAGCGCGGACCGCGCCGGCTCGCCGACACCGGTGATCGCCGACACCGCGTCGTCGAACCTGGCGTCGATCTGCCGTTCGATCGCGGCGAGCGCGCCGCACTCACGCACGACCGCGCGGACCCGTCGTGCCGCGTCCTCGCCGACGTCGGGGTTGCCCAATGCGGCCGACAGCACCATGCGCTGGGTGCGATCTGCCGCGTCGAGCGCTGTCAGCATCAGCAGCGTGCGTTTGCCCTGCCGCAGGTCGTCGAGCACGCCCTTACCCGTGTCGCCCGGGTTGCCGAACAGCCCGAGGATGTCGTCGCGCAGCTGGAACGCGATGCCGACCGCGTCGCCGTAGGCGACGAGTGCCGCGTCGAGCCGCGGATCCACCCCGGCGATCGCCGCGCCGAGCTGCAGCGGGCGGGTGACCGTGTACCGGCCGGCTTTCAGCAGCGCCACGCCGCGCGCCTGCTCGAGCCGGGCATCCGGCGTGGCGGCGAGCACCAGATCGAGATACTGGCCGGCCATCAACTCGGTCCGCAGATCGGTGAAGACCACCCGAGCCCGCTCACGGTCGCCGCCGTCGATCGGTCCGGCGTCGAACAGCTCGTCGGCCCACACGAAGGCCAGGTCCCCCGCCAAAATCGCCGAGCCGACGCCGAACCAGGCGCCGTCACCGTCGAGCCCGGCCGACTCGTGGTGCGCCTGCAGCATCCGGTGCACCGCCGGTTGGCCCCGACGCCGATCACTGCGGTCCATGACGTCGTCGTGGATCAGCGCGAACGTCTGCAGCAGCTCGAACGCTGCCGCCGTGTGCCACAACCGGTCGGTGTGGGGTGCGCCACTCGCCCGGTAGCCCCAGTACACGAACGCGGGCCGCATGCGCTTGCCACCGGTCACCACCAGGCTCGCGACCGCCCGCACGACCGGCGCCAGCCGCGGATCGAGCGCGACGAGATCGCGTTCGCGCGCGTGCAGAAAGTCGACCAGCAGGGCATCGACCGGGCCCCGGACCAGCTGCACCGGGTCGGTCGTCGCGTCGACGGGCAACGCCGACCTCGTGTCAACCATCGAGCGCGTCGTTGATCAGCCGAGCCCGCAACAGCTCGTTGACCAGCGCCGGGTTGGCCTGGCCGCGGCTCGCCTTCATCACCGCACCGACGAGCGCACCGATCGCCTTGTGGTTGCCGGCGCGCACCCGTCCGGCCGCATCGGGCTGGGCGGCGATGGCGGCGTCGACCATGCGCGCGAGCGCAGCCGCGTCCGACACCTGCTCGAGTCCGCGGGTCGACGCCACCTGCGCGGGTGTGCCCTCCCCCGCGAGCACGCCGTCGAGCACCTGGCGCCCGAGCCTGGTCGACAGCGTGCCGTCGGCGATCATCGCCACCAGCGCGGCCAGATCACTGCCGGACAACCCGACGGCCGCGGGCTCGATGCCGCGCTCGTTGCTCCAGCCGAGCACCTCGTTGGTCAGCCACTTGGCGGCGTCACCTACCGGCGCACCGGCAGCCACGGCGTCGTCGAGGATCCGCGTCATCCCGGTCGCCACCACGGTCGCCGCGCGGTCGGCGTCGAGGCCCCCAGCACGGAGCCGGGCACGGGCCGCGGCGGGCAGCTCGGGCAGGTCCGCGGTGAGGTCGGCGACCCACGCCGGCGCCGGTTCGACCGCCACGAGGTCGGGATCGGGGAAGTAGCGGTAGTCGAAGACCTCCTCCTTGGCACGCAGGGTCGACGTGACACCGGCGTCCTCGTCCCAGTGCCGGGTCTCCTGGGTGATCACTCCGCTCTCGTCGAGCAGGTCGGTCTGGCGCTCGATCTCGTGCGCCACCGCCCGACCCAGCGAGCGCACGGAGTTCAGGTTCTTGATCTCGACGCGGGTGCCGAACGCAGTGGTGCCACGCGGTCGCAGCGACACGTTCGCGTCGCAGCGCATCGAGCCCTCCTCGAGCTTCGCGTCGCTGATGCCCAACGCGAGCACGATGGCGCGCAGCTCGGTGAGGTACGCCTGCGCCTCGGCGGCCGATCGCAGGTCCGGCTCGGAGACCACCTCGAGCAGCGGGATCCCCGCGCGGTTGTAGTCGACGAGGCTGTAGTCGGCGCCGTGGATGCGGCCCGACGTGCCCACATGCACCGTCTTGCCCGTGTCTTCCTCCATGTGGACGCGGTGGATGCCCACCCGGGTGGTGCGACCGTCGACCTCGAGCTCCAGGTGGCCGCGTTCGCAGATCGCCACGTCGTACTGGGAGATCTGGTAGTTCTTCGGCATGTCCGGGTAGAAGTAGTTCTTGCGGTGGAACTGGCTGTGGTCGATGACCTCGCAGTCGAGTGCGAGGCCCAGCCTGATCGCATACTCGATCGCGCGGGCATTGGGCACGGGCAGCGACCCCGGCTGGCCGAGGCACACCGCGCACGTCCGGCTGTTGGGCTCGCCGCCGAAGTCGATCGCGCAGCCGCAGAACATCTTGGTGGCCGTCGACAGCTCGACGTGCACCTCCAACCCGATGACCGGTTCGTAGCCGGTCGCCTGCTCGATCGCACTCATCGGTGGCCCTGTTCTCCTGTCTGTGCATTCGCGCGGGGCCGGCCCGGCGGATGCACCGAGTTGGCGCCCGATGGGACAGGCTCGAAGCCGATCTCGGTCTCGAGCGCTTGCGCCACGGTGAACAGGACGGGTTCGTCGAGCAGTGGAGCCACCAACTGGACGCCGACCGGCAGCCCGGCCTCGTCGACGCCCGCCGGCATCGACAGCGCCGGCAGTCCCGCGAGGCTCGCCGGGACCGTGAACACGTCGTTGAGGTACATCGCCAGCGGATCGTCGGTCTTCGCGCCGATCTCGAAGGCGGTGGACGGCGATGTGGGGCTGAGCACCACGTCGCAGCGCGCGAACGCCTGCCGGTAGTCGGCGATGATCAGCGTGCGCACGCGCTGGGCGCTCACGTAGTAGGCGTCGTAGTACCCCGCGGACAGCGCGTAGGTGCCGATCATGATCCGGCGGATCACCTCGTCACCGAAGCCCGCCGACCGCGTCGCCGCCATCATCTGTTCGGTCGTGTCGCCGTCGGCGCGCAGGCCGTAGCGCACCCCGTCGTACCGCGCCAGGTTGCTCGACGCCTCGCTGGGAGCGATCAGGTAGTAGGCCGCGATGCCGTACCGGGCGTGGGGCAGGCTCACCTCGACGATCTCGGCGCCGAGCTTGCCCAGCAGCTCGGCGCCCTCCCGCACCCGGCCGGCCACGCCGGGCTCGACGTCGTCGAGCGTCTCGGTCACCACGCCGACGTGAAGACCCTCGACCCCGCCGTCGAGACCCGTCAGCACATCGCCGACCGGCTCGGGGATCGACGTCGAGTCCATCGGGTCATGCCCGGCGATCGCCGCGTACGCGTGGGCCGTGTCCGCCACCGTCCGCCCGAACGGTCCGGCCTGGTCCAGCGACGATGCGAAGGCGATCAGACCGTAGCGGCTGACGCGTCCATACGTCGGCTTCATGCCGACCACGCCGCACAGCGCCGCGGGTTGCCGGATCGACCCGCCCGTGTCGGTGCCGATGGCCAGCGGCGCGAAGTGTGCCGCCACCGCAGCCGACGACCCGCCCGACGATCCACCCGGCACCCGCCCGAGATCCCACGGATTGCGGGTCACCCCGTACGCGGAGTTCTCGGTCGACGACCCCATCGCGAACTCGTCGAGATTGGTCTTGCCGAGCACGATCGCGTCGGCCGCGCGCAGTCGCGCCACCACCGTCGCGTCGTACGGCGGCCGGTGCTCCTCCAGGATCCGCGACCCGCACGTCGTGGGCAGGCCACGGGTGCACAGCACGTCCTTGACGGCGACCGGGATCCCCGCCAGCCTGCCCACCACCTCACCGGCGGCGCGACGGCGATCGACCTCGCGCGCCTGCGCGATCGCCTCGTCGCCGAGCACCGTTAGGAACGCGTGGATGTCACTGTCGTGCGCGGCGATCCGGTCGAGGTGCGCGCGGGTGACCTGCTCCGCCGACACGTCACCCGCCACCAGCATGGCGCCCAGGCGTGTCGCGTCGTACGCCGTCAGCTCATCGTGTCCGCCCGCCTGCCGGCCTACCGCTTCGCCATCTGAGGCCAGCCGACGGCCTACCGCTTCGCCATCTGAGGCCAGCCGACGGCCTACCGCTTCGCCATCTG
>JAHWKT010000033.1 GCA_019347695.1 Actinomycetota bacterium
GGCGGGGACCGGAGGGTGAGGGCGAGCGCCAGCGAGCCGGCGGGCGGGGACCGGAGGGTGAGGGCGAGCGCCAGCGAGCCGGCGGGCGGGGACCGGACGACGACACGGACGTGGCGATACGCACGGTCGAGCGGGTGCTCGATCTGATCGACGGGTTCGTCGACCTCAACGAGTTCAAGCACACCTCCATCCACCGGTGACGAGCGCGTAGGCTACGCCGGCGGACCAGCCGCAGCCGCACCGGCGCACCGGTCCGACCGACGGGGTTGCCGCAACGGATCAGACGCCGCCGGGTCCCAGATCAGGAGGCGTGGCAGATGGTGTCCGAGCTGTTCGACCCCGACCGGTGGCGCCCCGTCGACCGCTTCGACGACCTCGACGACATCACCTACCACCGCGCGGTCGGCCAGGGCACGGTGCGGGTGGCGTTCAACCGGCCCGACGTCCGCAACGCGTTCCGGCCACAGACCGTCGACGAGCTGCACCGTGTGCTCGACCACGCGCGCCAGACGTCCGACGTCGGCTGTGTGCTGTTGACCGGCAACGGCCCGTCGGCGCGCGACGGTGGGTGGGCGTTCTGCTCCGGCGGCGACCAGCGGATCCGTGGGCGTGACGGCTACCGCTACGCCGCTGGTGAGACCGCCGAGACCATCGATCCCGCGCGGATGGGCCGGCTGCACATCCTCGAGGTCCAGCGGCTGATCCGCTTCATGCCCAAGGTCGTGATCTGCGTCGTGCCCGGGTGGGCGGCAGGCGGCGGCCACTCGCTGCACGTCATCAGCGATCTCACGATCGCCAGCCGGCAGCATGCCCGGTTCAAGCAGACCGATCTGGACGTCGCGTCGTTCGACGGCGGGTTCGGGTCGGCGTATCTGGCCAAGCAGGTCGGCCAGAAGTTCGCGCGCGAGATCTTCTTCCTCGGCGACGAGTACTCGGCCGACGATGCGCATCGGATGGGCATGGTCAACGCGGTCGTCGATCACGACGCGCTCGAGCCGACCGCACTCGCGTGGGCGGCGAAGGTCAACGGCAAGAGCCCCACGGCGACGCGCATGCTCAAGCTGGCGATGAACCTCACCGACGACGGACTCGTCGGCCAGCAGCTGTTCGCCGGCGAAGCGACCCGTCTGGCCTACATGACCGACGAGGCCCGGGAAGGTCGCGACGCGTTCCTCGAGAAGCGCCCGCCTGACTGGTCGGGCTTCGGCTACCACTACTGACGCCCGTGGAGATCCGCAACGCGACCCGCGACGACGTGGCCGCGGTCGTGCGCCTGCTGGCGGCGGACCAGCTCGGCGCACAGCGCGAAGACGCTGACGGTCCCCTGGACCCCGCGTACCTCGACGGCTTCGCCGCGATCGATGAGGATGCCAACAACCGGCTGGTCGTCCTCGTCGACGGCGACGAGGTCATCGGCGCCCTGCAGCTCACGTTCATCCCGTCGCTGACGTTCCGGGGCGGGTGGCGTGCACAGATCGAGGCGGTACGGGTCGCCGCCGACCGGCGAGGGTCCGGCGCCGGGAGACGAATGCTGCAGTGGGCGATCGACACCGCCCGCGACCACGGATGCTTCTTGGTGCAGCTCACCACGAACACCCAACGTCGTGACGCCCGCCGCTTCTACGAATCACTGGGCTTCACGGCCACCCATCTCGGCATGAAGCTGTACCTGACCGGCGACGTCACCGGTCGCTGACCACATCTGGGGAACGATCCCGCACGCGGCCACGAGAATCGTCCCCACATCGGCGGCCTCGGCCGAGCTGGGGAACAGATCAGCGCTCAGCGGTGAGATGCGTCCCCACGTCGAGCACGATGGGTTGTGCGGGACCGGTCGCCAGCTGCAGCACCCGGGGAAGCCACGGGGTGTAGCGGTGGGGTTCGGCCGCGCACGCCGCGAGCACCGCCCCGGGATCGCGCACCGCCACGGCGCTCGCCTCGTTCGGGTCGGGATCCGGCGTCGCGCGGAAGCTGCCGACGAGCACGACGTCGTACTCGTGCTCGGTCAGCCCCGACACCGGATCGTGCGCCTCGTACCAGAACCCCGCGTGCACCTCGAGCGGGCCGCACGGCATCCCCAGCTCCTCCCCGACGCGGCGACGACCTGCGTCGACCAGCCCCTCATCCGGCCGGGGGTGGCTGCAGCACGAGTTCGACCACAGCCCGGCGAAGTGGTACTTGGCGGCCGCACGTTGCTGCAGGAGCACGGCGCCGTCGTCGTCGAACAGCACGACAGAGAACGCCAGGTGGTGCGTCGACCGTTGGTGCGCGGCGAGCTTGTGCATCTGACCGACCGCCCGGCCCTGCGGGTCGAGCAGCACGACCTCGTCGTCGACGCTCATCCGGGCACCAGATCCCGCTGCGCGGACAGGTGGCCGAGCTCCTCGAGTCGGAGGTCGGGGTGGTCCTCGCGCACCCACCGCAGCACGTGCTCCGACTCGAACAGCACCAGCAGCTCGCCGTGGCGGGTCTCGGCCAGCTGCACCCGGCGCTGCCCCTGCAGGGCCGGCGCATCGTCCGCCGAGATCCGTCGCGCCAGCGACCACGGCGCCGACGACAGCGTGATCGCGCAGCCGAACTCGTTGGCCATCCGGTGCTCGGCGACCTCGAACTGCAGCTGACCGACACCCGCGAGCACCGGCTCCTGCTGCCCGTACTCAGGACGGTGGAGCACGTGCACCACGCCCTCCTCGTCGAGCTGGCGCAACCCGGCGCGGAACTGCTTGTACCGGCCGGTGTCGCGGTTGCGCACCAGCGCGAACCGCTCGGGCGCGAAGGTCGGGATCGGCGGGAACACCGCGGGCGGGCCCGCGTAGAGGGTGTCGCCGACCTGCAGACCCGCGGCGTTGACGACACCGACGATGTCGCCGGGCATCGCCGAGTCGACCGTGTTGCGATCCTGTGCGAACAGCTGATGGGCGTATTTGAGCTGGAACGGGCGCCCGGTGCGTGCCAGCGTGGCGGTCATCCCGCGGTCGAACCGTCCCGAGTTGACCCGGATGAACGCCACCCGATCGCGGTGCCGCGGGTCCATGTTGGCCTGCACCTTGAACACCAGGCCACTGAAGGGCGCGTCGATCGGACGGACCGCCGGACCGCCACCAGATACCGCCCCTCCGACGATCGGCTGTGCGGCCGGTGACGGCGCCAACCGCGCGAACTGCTCGAGCAGCATGCGGACACCGAAGTTGGCGAGCGCGCTGCCGAAGAACACCGGCGTCTCGCGACCGGCGAGGAACGCGTCGTGGTCGAGGTCGATCTCCTCGAGCTCCAGCAGCGCGAGCTCCTCGACGGCTGCCTGCCAGCGGTCCGGTGGGCACGTGCCGGGATCGGCGTCGGCCAGCGGCACCCGCTGCTCGCCCCCGATGGTGGCGCCATGACTCGTGCGTTCGAACCGCACGAGCTCGCTGGTCGCGCGGTCGACGATCCCGGCGAAGTCGGCACCGTCGGCGACCGGCCACGACAGCGGCACGGGACGCAAGCCGATCTCGCTGGCGATCTCGTCGAGCAGCGCGAGCGGCGGCAGCCCGGGACGGTCGCACTTGTTGACGAAGGTCACGATCGGCAGGCCGCGGTCACGGCACACTCTGAACAGCTTGAGCGTCTGCGGCTCGAGCCCCCGGGCGGCGTCGAGGACCATGACGGCGGCGTCCGCCGCGCACAGCGTGCGGTAGGTGTCCTCGCTGAAGTCGGCGTGGCCCGGCGTGTCGAGCAGGTTGAAGTACCAGCCGCCGTAGGTGAAGTGCAGCGCCGTCGAGGAGATCGAGATGCCGCGCTGCTTCTCGAGCTCCATCCAGTCACTCGTCGTGGTGCGCGCCTGCTTGCGCGACTTGACCGCACCCGCTTCCTGGACCGCACCGGCGAACAGCAGGAACTTCTCGGTCAGCGTGGTCTTGCCCGCATCCGGGTGACTGATGATCGCGAACGTGCGCCGCTGCGCGGCCGCGGCGCGGACGTCAGGATCCGCAGGAGACGCGGTGGGCACAGGTGGTCACCTCGGGGTCGCAAGGGCGTCGGGTGCACGAGGGTGCGGGACGTAACCACTCATGGTAGCTGCGGCGGCGCCGCGTACGCCGCGCCGCGCCGCCAACGTGATCGACAGTCCGATCTCACCTGCGACAATTGGACAAGACCTTGGCCAAGCGTCATACGCGGGGATCCGACGCGATCGCCGTCTCGGCGATCTCGAGCATGGCACGTCAGCCGGCGAAGTCGCGTAGCGCGGTCACTCGCGGACGTAGGGGTGCACGGGCTGGCGCCCACGTACGAGACGATCGGACGCAGTACCAGACAGAATGGGACAAATCCCGGGCCCTGGCCGTGGCGTCGGGGCAGCGCCGCCCGGAATAGCACCGTCCGTGACGCCGTGGTCGACAGGTATGAGGCCGCGTCGCGCATGGCTGCTGGTGGTCGCCCTGCTCACGGCGTGCACCGTCGCGCCGACGGCACCGACGTCGCAGCTGCCGGCGACCGCCGATCCGGCGACCGCGGATCCGGCGACGGCCGAGCGCACCCGCCCGGTGCGCTCCACGGCTACCGATGCCGCGACCGGCGCAACTGCCGCGCGAGACGCCGACGAGTGCAGCAGCGCCTTCTACTGGGAGCACCCGGACTGCCCACTGCCGGTGCTGGTCGCGACCGACGACATCGAACCGGCCGGCGTCGGCGTCGACGAGATCGCGCCGGTCGACGAGCCGCGGTTCACGTCGATCGCCGAGGGCGCGCAGTGGCTGTCCGACGACAGCCCCCTGCTCGTGATCACGATCGACGGCGAGACGAAGGCCTACCCGCTGGCGATTCTCGTCTGGCACGAGATCGTCAACGACGTCGTCGGCGGTGTGCCGGTGGTCGTGACCTACTGCCCGCTGTGCAACACCGGCATCGTGTTCGAGCGGACGGTCGACGGTGAGGTGCTCGATTTCGGCACGTCCGGTCACCTGTGGCGCTCGAACCTGGTGATGTACGACCGCCAGCACGAGAACTTCTGGTCGCAGGTCTACGGCCGTGGCATCGCGGGCGCGCCCTTCAGCGGGCGCGAGCTCCAGCGGGTCCCCGCGCTGCAGGTGGGGTTCGCGACCCTCGCTGCGGCGCACCCGGATGCGCAGGTGCTCAGTCGGCCGACCGGCACGGACAACGACTACGGCGGCAATCCGTACGAGGACTACGAACGGCTCGGGCCGTTCTTCCCCAGCGGGCCGCGCGACGACCGTCTCGATCAGATGGAACGCGTGGTCGGCATCGGCGCCCCCGATGCCAAGCCCGTTGCCGTCACGCTCGGGCACCTGCGCGACGAGCGGGTGGTCGACGTCGACACACCCGCCGGGCCGGTCGTGGTGTGGTGGGCGCCGGGTCAGACGAGTGCGGTCGACGGTGCGCGGGTCGACGACGGCCGCGACGTCGGGCAGACGGCGGCGGTGCGCCCGGTCACACCCGACGGAACCCGCCTCACGTTCGCCGCCGCTGGCGACGGCGGGTTCGTCGACACCCAGACGGGCAGCACCTGGGACCTGTTCGGACGGGCGGTGGCCGGCCCGCTGGCCGGCGCGCAGCTCGAGCAGGTCGCCCACGACGACACGTTCTGGTTCGCCTGGTACGCGTTCCACTCGTCGACACGGATCGTCGACGGCGGCGGCTGACGAGCGGGGAGCCGATCGCACGCGTCGGGAGCCAGACCGACCATCCGATCGCGGCGCTCCCCAACAGCGGGGGTCGGCACGGGTGCCCGACGGATCGTGACGACCGGTCCGGTCGCCGCCACATCGCGGTCAGATGACCACGTGCTAGCGTACGTTGGTCCGTTGCGTGGCACGGATCGTGCTGCCGACGCTCCCACGCCGCTCAGGCGTTCTACGATGCGCACCGCGGAGCAGGCACCCGTCGAGGTTTGATGACCACCCACCCACCCACCACCACCGCGATCTGCCTTGCGCTCGCCGCCGGCGATCAGTCCGGCCCGGCGTGCCTGCTCACCGCGGGCGACCGGACGCTGCTGGCCCGCCTGGTCGAGCAGCTTCGACGCGCCGGCGCCGGCAGGGTGATCGTGCTGACGCGGCCCGAGTGGCAGCAGTCCTGCGTCGACGCGCTCGACGCCTGGGTCGAGGTGGAGGGCCATGCCGCGGTGTCAGATCTGCTCGCTCGCATCGCCACGGTGGCCGACGACACGACCGGCGACCTGCTGGTGACCCACGCCGACGTGCTGACCCACGACGGCGCGATCGACGGCCTGGTCGCCGATCCACGGGTGCGCAGCGGCGTGCTGTCGACCACCAAGCCGACGCCGGGGCTGCTGTGCCCACGGCTGCGGATCTCGCGGGGGCGCGTGGTCGCGTCCGAGTCCGGCTACCACCGTGTCGAGGCGCACAACAGCTACCTGCTGAGCGTCTGCAAGATCGGCCGCCCCGACCTCGGTGAGGCCGCGGCGGCCGCCCGCGAGCTGTCGGGGCTGACGGCGTCCGGTCTGCCCGACGGGTGGGCCGACGAGCTCGCCGACAAGATCACCGAACGCGGCGCCGCGGTCCTGACCGCACGTGCCGGCCGCTATGCGCTGGCGACACAGCTCGCGGAGATCGCCGACCCCCCGCCGGGGTTCCCCGACGCCGCCAGGCTGCGCGAGGAACTGGCCGCCGCGTACCGGGTCGAGGTGTCGGCGCCCGCGGAGGCGCTGCGTGACGATCCGTTGCCGATGCTCGTGGTCGGGCTCATCCGACGCGACGTCATGATGACCACGACCTATCTGCGCGACCTGTACTGGGAACGACCGCTGTCGGCGGCCAGGGCGGCCAACGCCCACGACGAGATGGCGATGGTCGACGAGGACGAGGTGCTGCTCGACTCGGCGGTCAAGGCCACGGACGGCTTCTTCACGACGTTCTTCGTCTCCACCTACTCGCGGTACATCGCCCGGTGGGCCGCGCACCGGGGGTTGACGCCGAACCAGGTGACCACCGTGTCGATGCTGCTCGGGCTGCTGGCGGCCGCGGCGTTCGCGACCGGCCGACCGGCCGGCATGGTGGCCGGCGCGGTCCTGTTGCAGATCGCGTTCACCGCCGACTGCGTCGACGGACAGCTCGCGCGCTACTCGCGGCAGTTCTCCAAGCTCGGCGCATGGCTGGACTCGGTGTTCGACCGGGGCAAGGAGTACGTGGTGTACGCGGGGCTGGCGATCGGTGCGACGGCGACCGGCGCGGGCGCCGAGATCTGGTTCCTGGCCGCTGCCGCGCTCGCACTGCAGACGTTCCGCCACTACATCGACTTCAGCTACGCCGCCCAGCAGCATCAGGCGCTCGCCGCGGCGGTGCGCGGCTCGCTCAAGGCCCCCGACGAGACCGAGGTCACCAGCTGGGAGGGACCTGTCACCACCACCATGGCGGGCGCCAGCGTGCTGCAGCGCCTCGGCAGGTCGGGCATCAAGACCTCGGTGGCGTTCGAACGACAGCCGTGGATGAAGTGGGCGAAGCGGATCATCGTGCTGCCGATCGGCGAACGGTTCGCGTTGATCTCGTTGACCGCCGCGCTGAGCGGTCCGCGGACGACGTTCCTCGCGCTGCTCATCTGGGGCGCGGTGGCCGCGGCATACACCACCACCGGACGGGTCCTGAGGTCGTTCGCGTGACCGCACTGCTGCAGGCCTACCGCGACGACGGGCCCCTGGCCGGCATCGTCGCCGCCCGTCCGGTTCCCGCGCCCGCGCTGCTGCTGACGGCGCTCGCGGCCGCTGCCGCCGCGGTCGGTCTGCTGGCGGACCGCGGCACCGTCGGCGCGTGGTCGCTCACGGGCATCGCGGTCTTCGTCGTCCTCGGACTGCTCGGCGGTGCCGGTCGCCAGCACCCGCAGGTGCAGTGGCTGGTACCGCCGCTGCTGCGGGGCGGCGAGTACGGCATCGTCGCGGTGCTGACGCTGCGCGCCGACCCCTCCGGGTTGTGGCTGGCGTACGCGCTGCTCGCCGCGGTCGCGTTCCACCAGTACGACATCGTCTACCGGCTGCGCCACCAGCGCAAGGCGCCGCCAGCGCTCATCGCCCGGCTCGGGGGTGGCTGGGAGGGCCGGACCATCATCGTCACCGTCGCCGCCGTCGCCGGCGTCCTCGCCACGACGCTGGCGGTCCTGGCCGTCTGGTGCGGCGCCCTGTTCGTCTCGGAGAGCATGCGCAGCTGGATCACGCTCGCCCTCGACGAGACCCGGCGGTCCCACGTCGGCACCGAGATCGAAGAGGAGGAGGTGTAGATGCTGGGCATCGTGCTCGCGGCCGGCGGCGGCACCCGGCTGCGGCCGCTGACCGACACGCTGCCCAAGACGCTGCTGCGCATCGACGGCGACCGCACCATCCTCGAGCTCGCGATCGCCAACCTGCGCGCGGTCGGGATCACCGACGTCGTCGTGGTCACCGGCCACGCGGCCACGTTGATCGAGGAGGTCACCGCTGCGCTGGAGGAGCGCTACTCGGTCACGCTGCACCACGTCTTCAACGACCGCTACGCGGACTGGAACAACGCCTACTCACTGTGGCTCGCGCGCGACGCCTTCGCCGACGCGGCCCTGCTCGTCAACGGCGACACCGTGCACCCCCGCGGGGTCGAGGAGCGCCTGCTGAAGGCCCGCGGCACCGCGCCGCTGCTGCTCGCCCTCGATGACGTCAAGCAGCTCGGCGACGAGGAGATGAAGGTCCGTCTCACCGACGACGGCACGGTCGAGCGGATCAACAAGGCGCTCGACCCGGCATCGGTCGACGGCGAGTACATCGGTGTCTCCCTGATCGAGCCCGAGGCCGCAACACCGCTGGCCGACGCGCTGCGTACGACCTTCGAGCGGGACCCCGGCCTGTACTACGAGGACGGGTACCAGCAGCTCGCCGACGACGGGGGGCAGATCCGCACCGCCGGGATCGGGCGGACACGGTGGGTCGAGGTCGACAACCACGAGGATCTGGCCCGCGCGCGGGAGATCGCATGCCACTACTGACCCGCAACGTTCCGGCCCCGGTCGCCATCGAGGTGCGGGCGGGTGCGGTCGCCGGGCTGACCCCGTTGCTCGCGGATGGGCGGATCTCGTCTGGCGGCCGGGTCGCGGTGGCCGTCGGCCCCGGCCAGGGCGCCGACATCGCCGCACAGGTCGCACACGCGGTCCCGTCGGCGACCGTGATGACGATCAACAGCGGCAGCCTCGACGGGGCGCTCGAGCTGATCAGCTCGCTGCGCACCAGCTGGTACGACGCCGTCGTCGGCATCGGCGGTGGCAAGACGCTGGACGCCGCCAAGTACGCGGCGAGCATGGTCGGTCTGCCGTTCGTCGCGGTGGCGACCAACCTGTCCAACGACGGGCTGGCATCACCGGTTGCCTCGCTCGAGAGTCACGGCCGCAAGGCGTCGTTCGGTGTGCACATCCCGATCGCGGTCTTCGTGGACATCGACTACGTCCGCAAGGCCCCGCTGCGCCACACCCGGTCGGGCATCGGCGACGTCGTCAGCAACCTGTCGGCGGTGGCCGACTGGCAGCTGGCGGGCGCGGTGAACGACGAACCGGTGGACGGGCTGGCGGTAGCGATGGCGCGCAGCGCCGCCGAGGCGCTGGTCAGCCGGACCGACCCGATCGACGACGACGCGTTCCTGTCGACGCTGGCCGAGTCCCTGATCCTGTCGGGGCTCGCGATGACGGTGGCCGGGACCAGCCGGCCGTGCAGTGGCGGCTGTCACGAGATCAGCCACGCGCTGGACGCCTCCCACGGCAGCCCTGGTCTGCATGGTGAACAGGTGGGCATGGGTGCGCTGTTCGCCTCGTGGCTCCGCGACGACATGGCGCTGGTCGCGCCGATCGACGCCTGCCTGCAGCGGTATGGTCTCCCGCGGGTACCCGCCGATCTGGGGGTGTCGACCGACGACTTCTGCGCGGCGGTGCTGGAGGCGCCCGACACGCGTCCCGATCGGTTCACCATCCTCGAGCACCTGGCGATGGACAAGCAGGAGGTCCGGGAGCGTGTCGATGCCTTCATCGCAGCCTTCGGTCGCTGAGCTGCGCGCGGTCTGCCAGCCGCCCGAACTGGTGGGCCGGCGCAGCGCCGAGCACTGGGCGGGCCGGCTGTACATGCGCCGGCTGTCGCCGTACGCCACCCGTCTGGCACTGCGGCTGCCGGTGACGCCCAACGGCTGGACGGTGCTGATGATCGCGGTCGGGGTCGCCGGCGCGGCGATCCTCGCGGTGCCGGGCCTGGGCACCGCGGTGCTCGCCGCGGTCGCCGTGCAGTTGTACCTTCTGCTCGACTGCGTCGACGGTGAGGTCGCGCGCTGGCGTCGCGCCACGAGCGCCGCCGGGGTGTACCTCGACCGTCTGGGCCACTACACGGTCGAGGCCGCGCTGCTGATCGCGCTGGGCGTCCGGGTCGACGGCGGATACGGTTCGTTGCGCGGGGCGACCATGCTGGGGCTGCTCGCCGCCGTCCTCGCGCTGCTGTCGAAGGTCGAATCCGACCTCGTGGTGGTGGCACGCACGTCCGCGGGCCTCCCGGCGACGGTCGAGGCAGCCGACGAGGCCGAGCGCGCCGCGCCGCGCCACGCCGCTCTGCGCGACGTCCGGCGGGTGTTCGCGGTGGTGCCGATCCACCGCCTCATCGGCGGCATCGAACTGTCCCTGCTCGCGGTCGTCGCCGCGGTCGTCGACACCGCCACCGACACGAACGTCGGTTCGTCGGCGCTGCTGATCGCGGCCGTCGCCGTCGGCGCGATCGTCGCGCTCGGGCATCCGGTGAGCGTGCTCAACTCCCGTCGCCTCAGCGGGCCCGCGAGTGGGGGGCTCGATCAGTGAGCGTGATCTAGGTGGATGCGTCGCAAGGCGCCGGAGGAGAAGGTACCGGGGTTGTACCTGCGACGACGGCAACGCCGCGAGGGGATACACCTCCCCAGGGTCACGCGCGAACCGAGCAACCCCGCTCGCGGGGTTGCTGAAGGTGAAGGTCGGGTGTGTGATCCTGACGATGGGCGACCGCCCGTCGGAAGTGCACGACGCCGTCGCGTCGGTGTTGGCGCAGCGGGCGGTCGACGTCGACTGCCTGGTCGTGGTCAACGGCCCGAGCGCCAGCGACGGGCTGCCCGACGGTGCCCGCACCCACGTCACCGGGAGGAACCTGGGGATCCCCGGCGGGCGCAACGAGGGCGCGCGACGGGTCGCCGGCGACCTGATCCTGTTCCTCGACGATGACGCACGGCTGGCCGCCGGCGTCCTCGCGCAGGCCGTCGACCGCTTCGCCGCCGAGCCGCGGCTGGGCGTCCTGTCCCTGCGGATCGTCGATCCCGACGGCCACCGGACCGCACGACGGCACGTGCCGCGGCTGCGCGTCGGCGACCCGTCGGCGTGCTCCGAGGTCACCACCTTCCTCGGCGGCGCGTCGATCGTGCGCCGCGCGGTGTTCGACGAGGTCGGCTGGCTACCCGACGACTTCTTCTACGCCCACGAGGAGACGAGCCTGGCGTGGCGTGCGTTGGACGCCGGCTGGCGCATCCGGTACGCCGGAGACCTCGAGGTCGTGCATCCGGCGACCTCGCCATCCCGGCACGCGGACTACCACTTCCTCAACGCCCGCAACCGGATGCTGCTGGCCCGACGGCACCTCCCGTGGCCGGTCGCGGTGGTGTACCTGGGCGTTTGGGGGGCCGCGACGTTGCTCCGCGTCACCCGTGCCGGTGTCACGCCGACGATCCGCGGATTCGCCTTCGGCGCGCGTGAGCGCGACGTCGTCCGGGATCCGATCTCCTGGCGCACGATCGCGAGGATGACCCGACTGGGACGGCCGCCGATCGTGTGAGTGTCGTGTCGGCGCTGGCCTGCGGTGTGTCAGCTCACCATGAGCGCACCGCGTCCGCCGCGCGTCGCACGATCGTCCGCACACGCGCCTGCGCGGGTGCTGGCAGTCGCGTGAAGATGGCCTTGGCCGCTGCGTGCTTGGTGCTGCGGCGCCGCGCCGGCGTGGGCATCGCGGCCGACGTGGTCGTCGCGGGTGTGGACCTGGACCCGCGCTTCCTGTGCTTGCGGCCCTTGGCCGTCACGTCGAGCTTCTGCGGCTGCAGGCGCCGGTTCACCATCGACGCGCGGGGCCACGGACCCCAGTCGGTCATGCCCAGTGCCGACTGCCGCTTGATCAGATCGTCGCCGGTGAGCAGGTAGTTACGGCCGGATGCCGCATCGAGTGGGTCCAGCGCACGTGCGTCGTCCAGCTCGTACCCGAAGAACCGCGTGAGTGTGGCGGCCTTGGCACGCATCACCGCGTAGCCCTCGTCGTCCATGTCGGCGGTCCACTTCGTGATGCGGCCGACGTCGATCGGGTCGCTGGACCGCGTGCGTCCCTCGACCTTCTCGGGCGTGCCGCGCTCCTTGTGGACGACGTGATGCTCCAACACCTGCGGTGACCACGGCTCGTCGAGCCACTCGAGCAGCTCCCGCATGACCAGTTCGGGGTCGAGGACCAGATCCTCGTACCGGCACACGATCAGCCGGTCGCCCAGCTCCTCGGCACGGTGCAGCAGCTCGAGGTTCGACCGCACCCAGTGCCCGACCGCCTTCGGCCAGTCGTAGGAGAACCGCTGGTGCAGCGACAGCGACACGGCGCCCGGATGGCGGACGAGGGCCACGAACGACGCGTCCGGGAACACTTTGCGCGCCTCGGGCATGTGCCATGTGTGATACGGGGTCTTGTCGCCCCACCGCTGCTTGCCGTGGTCACGCGCGAACCGTGAGAACAACCCGTCGTAGAACCCGCGCAGCTCGCCGTTCAGCTCGTCCTCGCGCCAGCCGAGCCGGCCGTACCACTCGCCACCGAACTTCCAGAACGGGATCCACTTGTGCGCCAGGACCGCGCGCATGAACCCGGTCTCCTGGGCGATGGCGATGTGCTCGTGGCTGTCGAGGATGAGGCGCATGAGCGTCGTACCCGACCCCATCGCACCGACGATGAAGATCGGCCCGCCGGCCTCCGAGCGCTCGGCTGTCACGCGTGCTCCTGTGCGGCTGTCCGGTCCCACGACCACGAGTGTTCCTGGCGGGCAGTGGGCAAGAGGCGCGTATCATACCTCGACCGTGGCGCCGACATGTCCCGGAGCATCCCGATGAAGATCAGGTTTCTCATTGCCAACGGCTACCCGGCCGGCGGCACGATCAGGACGACGATCAGCAACGCGAACGCGCTGAGCGCCCGTGGTCATGACGTCGAGATCATCAGCGTGCTGCGGCGTCGCACACTGCCCACCTTTCCCATCGCACCCGACGTCCGGATGCGACCACTGGTCGACACGTCGCCGGCGGCCAGGGACTACTCCCGCTGGCTCGAACCGTTCGCGACCAAGCGCCATCGGCTGCGCACGTGGCTGCTGGAGCAGCCGAGCAGGCTCATGCACACCTCAGACGTGCGCTACTCCACGTTCAACCTCTACAGCGACATCCAGCTGCTGCGCTTCCTGAGATCGGTGACCGACGGGGTGCTCATCGGCACCCGTCCGACATTGAACCTGGCCATCGCCCGGTTCGTCCGCCCGTCGGTCATCCGCATCGGGCAGGAGCACCTGCACCGCGACAAGCACCGCCCGCCGTTGAAGGCGTCGTTCATGAAGTACTACCCCCGGCTGGATGCGTTCGCGACGCTGACGCCGGGCGATGCGGTGGCGTACCAGGAGATGCTCGGCCACAACGCGCGCGTCGTGGCGATGCCCAACGCGGCACCGGACATGGGCGGCGTGCGCGCCACACTCGACAACAGGATCGTGATCGCCGCCGGCCGGCTGACGCGTCAGAAGGGGTTCGACATGCTGATCCCCGCCTTCGCGCAGGTCGCGGCGAAGCATCCCGACTGGCAGCTGCACATCTACGGCGTCGGTGAGCGCCAGGAGGAGCTGGAGCACAAGATCGCCGAGCTCGAGGTGGGCGACCATGTCAAGCTCCTGGGCTTCACCAAGGAGCTGCCGCGCAAGCTCGCGGAGGCTTCGATCTACGCGTTGAGCTCGCGGTTCGAGGGCTTCCCGATGGTGTTGCTCGAGGCGATGATGTGCGGGCTGCCAGCGGTGGCGTTCGACTGCCCGACCGGTCCGCGGGATCTCATCGACCATGGCGAGGACGGGCTCATCGTGCCGTTCAAAGACGTCGACGCCATGGCGGCCGGGATCATCGAGCTCATCGAGGACGAGCAGCGCCGCAAGACGTTCGGCGCGCGCAGCTACGACAAGGCGCAGCAGTACACGACCTCCGGGCTCGCCGAGCAGTGGGAGCAGCTGTTCGTCGACATCGCCCGGCGCCGCGGCATCACACTGTGAGCATCTGCGCCAGCACACCGCAGGGCATGTTGGCGGGGCACATCAGCGGCGGACCCACCGCCGCACGACCCGCACGATCCTGGGGATAGCCGCGCGCCGGGACCTGACGAGTGCGCCCACCAGCGACGCCGCCCGGAAGGCGGTGGAGCGGCGGATCCGGACCAGCTCACGCTCGCGGGCCCGAAGTTCGCGGCGCAGCTGCTCGAGCTCGTCGGCGGTCTCGGTCTCGACCTTGGCCTCGGCCGCGCGGCGCCGCTGCTCGAGTTCCCAGAACCGGCGTTCCCCCTGCGCGACAGGGTCGTCGGCGCGGTGCCCGGCGAGCAGGTCGATGAGCACACCGACGGCCGCCCGGTGCCCGAGCACCGCCGCCTCACGCGCCCAGTGGATGGCACCGGGCACGTCACGGTCGACCACACCGCGGCTGAGTACCAGCGCCAGCCGGTACGCCCACGTCGCCCGGCCGTCCTCGGCCATCGAGCGGAGCTCGGTCACCTGAGCGGGCTCGGTGACCCAGTCCACCGACCACTTGCGCTGCCGTTCCTGGCGCTCGCCGATCAGACGGGCGACCTTGCCGCTGACGTAGTCGCTCGACGTCGTGGGGTCGATGACCTGCGTCTGCGGGCGCGACCAGTCGTCGTACCCGAACCGCTGCATGAAGTCGCCGAACAGCTCGCCGAAGAAGCGGTCGTCCTCCTCCAGGAACCAGTGGCGCCACTCGCCGTAGCCCATCGACCGGGGGATATGGCTCAGCCACCCGATGTCCGTCGCGCGCGCGTTGACGAGCTCCGTGTCGAGGTAATCGCTGACCGTGTCGAGACGGCCCTCGACGAAGTCCTCGTAGCGCACCAGGTGGAAGTCGTGCGCATCGACGGTACGCACGAGCTGCGCCATCTGCCGCTGCACCCTGTCCCATGTGCCACCGTCGAACCCGAGCCGCGTGGCCAGCCGGTGCAGCGAGATCACCGAGTGGCTCGTCGGATCGGCCTCCTTCTCCTTCAGCGCCGCGACGAACGGCTCGAGCCGTCGTGGATCGATGTGATAGGACGTCCGGCCCTGGAGCGGACGGAACAGCAGTCGGCTCACCGCGATGTCACGTGGGTCGCGCACGGTCATGATGCGCCGCGGGAAGCGGTCGTAGTCCAGCTCGCAGCTGTCGAGCTGGAGCATGAGGATCTTGGTGAGGATCGGGCGCTGCGGCGCGTACCGGTCGAGCGCAACGAACGGCACCGGACTCTTCGGCTCGAACAGGAAGACGTACGGCGGGTCGTTGTCGCGGACCGCCCGCTTGACGGCGTCGTACAGCCCGGTCGTCCCGGTCTTGTGCAGACCACAGATGAGGATGTTCGTCATCGCAGGGCCCCGCTGGGTCGATCGTGGGAATGCATGCCGTCGCCGGCGCCCACGGCACGTTCGGCTGCCACGGGCCGACGGTACCGCCACTGCCGGACACGGTCGCGCACCTTGCGATGCCGCAGGTACGCCTCCCGGTACCCGTGGTACCGGACATACCGTACAAGCACCGGGATCGGCGGCAGGCGGTTGGGCGGTTGCGGCGTGTACCCGGTGGCACGAAGCTGCCGGCGTGCCACCAGATGGAACAGGTCCCGCTCCCACGGCTGCAGATCGTCGCGCCACCGGTGCAACGCACTGTCGTCGACCGCCGCGCGCGTGCGGGTGTGCCACACCTTGCGTGCCGGGACCGCGACGTCGGCGACCTGGTGCGGCTCGAGCATCCCGTCGTGGAAGGCCTCACCGAGGAAGGCGCACAGGCGCCGCAGTTCGGCCTCAGGTGCGGCGATCAGGTCCTCGTAGCGCACCTCGGTGTAGGCGTCGGCGGGCAGGCGACGCCGGGCGCGCAGGCCGCAGTTCACCGCGTTGCGCCACGTCCAGATGGCGGCGATCGCACCACCGGTCCACCACGGCATGCGGGTGAGTGAGCTGACGCAGTCCCGGCCGTCCCGGATGATGTGGATGATCTGCGCGTCGGGGAACAGTCGCAGCACCACGTCGAGCCGCTGGATGTAGGCGGGACGCTTGTCGCCCCACCTGCGCGCGTCGAACCGCTCGGAGTAGGCCTGGAAGACGGCGCGCGTGGCGTCGCCCACCGTCGTCGCGGGTCCGCGCACGATGTGCCGGCGCACGACGGCGCGATCGAGTCCCAGGTCGTCCAGCTTGCCGCGTCGGCGGGTGACGAACTTCGCCAGACGTCGCCGGTTCCGGCGCTCGCGCAGGTCACCGAACTGCTCGCGCCGGTCGTAGGTCTCCAGCAGGAACCGCGTCTCCGGAGGGATGGCGATGTCGGGATGCGCGTGCAGCATCAGCTGCAGCATCGTCGTTCCGGACCGGGGACACCCGACGATGAAGATCGGGCGCCCGGTCGGCGCGCGGCGCGTTGGCGCTGAGGCGGCGGTGTCAGGCATGATGGTGGGTGCCGGTCCGAAGGCCGGGTCGATGACGACCAGCGGATGCTAGCATCCAGGCTGCTGCGGTCGGCGTTGGTCATCTGCGCCATGCCCACAGCCGAGACAGCAGCGGCGACCGAGCAGCAGCGACCACCGTGCCGCCCCGCACGCGCGCACAGGAGACCCCCCACCGGTGTCGACAGTCGAAGCAGCCACGCCCGAGCTCGATGCGGAGCTCGTGCCTCGGCGTCCCGACATCCCGGCCGACCCGAGTGCCACGTGGCCCAGCCTGCGTCGCATCGGTGTTCGCGGCGCGCTCAGCCAGTACCTGAAGGATCTGTGGCGCTGGCGCAACTTCATGATCACCGTGCCGCTCAACGACATGCGCGCACAGAACCAGGACACGTTCTTCGGTCAGCTGTGGCATCTGCTCAACCCGCTGATGCTCGCGCTGATCTACTACGTGATCTTCGGAGTGATCCTCGGCATCTCCCGGGGCGGCGTGGAGAACTACCCCGCCTTCCTGATCGTCGGGGTGATCACCTTCAACTACACGCGGACGTCGCTGCGGTCGGGGGCACGGATCATCGTGCGCAACCGCAAGCTGGTGCAGTCCGTCAACTTCCCCCGTGCGGCGCTGCCGATCTCGGCGCTGCTGGAGAACATCGTCTCGCACGTCATCGCGATCGGCATCATGTGGCTGGTGCTGATCGCGACCGGGATCAGTCCGTCGCCCGCGTGGCTGCTCGTCGTGCCGATCCTGATCATCCAGTCGCTGTTCAACCTCGGCCTCGCGATGTTCGTCGCACGGTTCGCGTTCCACTTCCGCGACACCCAGCAGTTCCTGCCATACGTGCTGCGGATCTGGTTCTACGTGTCCGGGGTCCTGATCCCCATCGAGGCTCGCTTCGTGACCATGCCGTCCGCGCGTGCGGTGCTCCAGGCCAATCCCATCTACGTCATCATCGACGTGTCGCGCGACGCGTTCATGTACGGCGTGGTCGACACTCAGCAGTTGTTCGTCGCCGCCGCGTGGGCCGTCGGGCTGTTCGTCGGCGGCTTCCTCTACTTCCGCCGCGCCGAGCACGAGTACGGCCTTGTCTGACACGACCATGCGCGGCGCGCGGACCGACAACGGTGCGGCTCCTTCGGCCGCCGATGAGGCCGGCGGCACCCCCTCCGTCGTGCTCGATCACCTCTCGGTCACGTACAAGGTGCAGGTCGACAAGCGCCGGGAACTGCGGCGGGTGCTCGTCGGCAATCAGAGTCGGCGGCGCCGCCTCCGGTTGGTGGAGGCGGTGCAGGACGTCAGTGTCATCGTGTACCCAGGGCAGTCCGTGGGCGTCATAGGCCACAACGGCTCCGGCAAGAGCACCCTGCTGCGCACGATCGCCGGGCTGCAGCCACCGACCAGCGGTCGCGTGTACGCCGCGTCGCTGCCGGTGCTGCTGGGCGTCAACGCGGCGCTGTCGGGCGACGTCTCCGGCCACGGCAACGTGTACCTCGGTGGGACGGCGCTCGGGTTCAGCCGCGCCGAGATGAGCGAGCGGGTCGGTGACATCCTCGAGACCGCCGGGCTGACCGAGTTCGCCGACATGCCGCTGCGGACCTACTCGTCGGGTATGAAGGCGCGGCTGAACTTCGCGATCGCCACGTCGACCGCTCCCGACATCCTGCTGATCGACGAGTCACTCGGTGTCGGCGACGAGGAGTTCCGGGAGCAGAGCGAGGAACAGATCCAGTCGCTCGTCGCAAACTCCGGCACGGTGTTCATCGTCAGTCACAAGGCCGGCGCGATCCTCAAGATGTGCAACCGGGTATTGTGGCTCGACCACGGGCGCCTGGTCGCCGACGGCGAGCCGGAAGCGGTCGTGAGTGCCTATCAGCGGGTGATGCGCCAGCGGCGCAGGCAGCGCAGGCGGCGCCAGCGAGCCGCGAGAAACGGCGCCTGACACCAATTCCACCACCGCACGGGATGACGACAGCACGTGGCACCACAACGCGACACCTTGACCCATCAGCTGCGCTACGCGGCGGCGCACCCCGACCGCGTGCTCCCGCACCTGCGCAGGCTCGTACGCAACCTGGCCGTCGGCCTCCGGCACCGCGACCACGTGGGGTTCTACCGCGAGGTCATGCGCCACAACGTCGCCGACGACCCCGATCTGGCGATCGGCAGTGCGTCCCGCCGACGGTGGTTGGCGCTCGGCGAGGCGCAGTTCGAGTTCCTCGTCGCGAACGGTCTGCGCCAGGACCACCGCATGCTCGAGATCGGGTGCGGCAACCTCCGCGGGGGCTGGCGGTTCATCGAGCACCTCGAGGCTGGCAACTACACCGGCGTCGACATCTCCCCAGACATCCTGATCGCCGCGCAGCGGACGCTGGTCGAGTTCGACCTCCAGGACAAGCTGCCGCGCCTGACGCCGGTGCGTGACCTCACACTGTCATGGCTACCGGAGGACCACTTCGACGTCGTCCACGCCCACAGCGTGTTCTCCCACTGCCCGCTCGACGTGATCGAGGAGTGCCTCGCCCACGTCGGCCGGGTCATGGCGCCCGAGGCGTTCTTCGACTTCACCTACAACGCCACCGACGGGCAGCCGCACCAGGTGCTGCGTGAGGACTACTACTACCGGCCGGACCAGCTGATCGACCTTGCCGGGCGCTACGGCTTCGCGGCGGAGCAGCGTCACGACTGGTCGGGCAACGCCCAGTCGAAGCTGCGCCTGCGCCGGCGCTGAGCCGTGGCGGACAGCACTCATATGCGATAGCCAGCCGCCACACCCGGTGCAGTGGCGTCACCGGCACCGCGATCTTCGAGGAGCTCATGCCGACCGCCATCGACGTGAACGCCGTCACCGCCATCGACATGCACGTGCACTGCGAGGTGTCACACGCTGGCGAGCCGGCGCTGCCGCCGACGTTGCAGGACGGAGCGCGGCGGTTCTTCGGCGACACCGGCGGCCCGCTGCCCGGCCTCGACGACACGGCGGACCACTACCGCGAGCGTGGTCTCGCCGCGGTGATCTTCACGATCGACATCGAGCGCACGCTCGGACATGCCGGGGTCTCCAACGACGAGATCGCCACAGGCGCCGCGCGCCATCCCGACGTGCTCATCCCCTTCGCCAGCATCGACCCCGCGCGGGGTCGGGAGGGGATCAGCGAAGCGCAGCGGCTGGTCACCGATCTCGGCGTCCGGGGGTTCAAGTTCCACCCCAACCTTCAGGCGTTCTTCCCGAACGACCGCAGTGCCTACCCGCTGTACGAGGCGATCAGCGAGCTGGAGGTCCCGGCGCTGTTCCACAGTGGGCAGAGCGGCATCGGCGCCGGGCTCCCCGGCGGCGGTGGCATCCACCTCAAGTACTCCAACCCGCTGCACCTCGACGACGTCGCAGCCGATTTTCCCGAGCTGCAGATCATCGTCGCGCATCCGTCGTTTCCCTGGCAGGACGAGGCACTCGCGGTGGCCGTGCACAAGCCCAACGTGTGGCTCGACCTGTCGGGATGGTCGCCGAAGTACTTTCCGTCCCAGCTCGTGCGCTTCGCCAACACGATGCTGCGCGACCGGGTGCTGTTCGGTTCGGACTTCCCGTTCATCACCCCGGACCGCTGGCTCAGCGACTTCGAGGCGATCGACATCCGCGACGAGGTGCGTCCGGCGATCCTCAAGGACAACGCGATCCGGCTTCTCGGCCTCACCTGACGTCGAACCCCGGGCCCGTTTCCGGTCGTGGGCACACGGAGACCATCGTCGCCCATGGACGATGACGTGACCTCAAGCAGCGACGGCGATAGGTCATCCGACGTGACCTTCCTGCCGCTCGACGAACTGCGACACCGGCGAAGCGTGAAGTGGCGGACCTACGACGACGAGGTGCTGCCGCTGTGGGTGGCCGAGATGGACGTCGCTCCGGCACCCGCGATCGCCGACGCGCTGCGTACCGCCGTACGCCGCGGCGATACCGGCTACGTCCATCGGGGTGCGCTGCCGGAGCGCTACGCGGCGTTCTCCGCCGACCACTACGGATGGGCGCCCGCGCCAAGCCGCACCTCGCTCGTACCGGACGTGATGGCGGGGATCGCCGCCGCCCTGCGGCTGGCGACGGCGCCAGGCGACGGCGTCGTCATCAACCCACCGGTCTACCCGCCGTTCCGTGAGTTCATCGGCTACGCGGGACGCGAGCCCGTGGAGGTGCCGCTGCTGCGAGACGGCGAGCGCTACACGATCGACCTCGATGGCCTCGACCACGCGTTCGCCGATGGCGCGGCCGCCTATCTGCTGTGCAGCCCGCACAATCCGACCGGCTCGGTGTGGACCCGCGAGCAGCTGACCGCGGTGGCGGATCTGGCGGCGCGGTACGAGGTGCTCGTGCTCGCCGACGAGGTGCACGCGCCGCTGACCCGTCACGGTGTCGGGCACCTGCCCTTCCTGTCGCTCGACCGGCCGGCCGCGCAACGGGCTGTCGCATTCGTCGCCGCGTCGAAGGCCTGGAACCTGCCGGGCCTGAAGACAGCGCTGGCGCTCGCCGGTCCCGACGCGCGACGATCGCTGTGCGAGTTTCCTCAGCAGGTGCAGATCCAAACGGGCCTGTTCGGCGTGATCGCCGCGGTCGCTGCCTTCTCCGAGGGCGTGTCGTGGCTGTCGGCGCTGCGGACCCACCTCGATGCCAACCACCGGCTGCTGGCGGAGCTCCTGGCCGCGCACCTTCCATCGCTGCACCACGACACGCCGGAGGCGACCTACCTCGCCTGGGTCGACTGCCGACACCTCGGACTGGGCGATGATCCGGCGGCGAGCCTTCTTGCGCACAGCGATGTGGCACTCACGTCCGGAACGCCGTTCGGCGCCGGGGGCCGCGGCTTCGTCCGGATCAACCTCGGCACATCTGCGGCGCTGATCACCGAAGCCGTGCGACGGATGAGCCGCCATCCCCAACTCGGGGAAAATCGTAGTTGACAGTGCAGCTATCAGATTTTATAGTGGCAGTGCTATCGGAAACATCCCGATGCCATCGAAGATCAACCGGTCAAGGAGGAGCAGTCGTGGCAAGGATCGCAGATCCGTTCGAAGACATGGACCGCATGTTCGGAGCGCTCGGTGGACGGTGGCGCAGCGGCGGGCTGATGCCGATGGACGCGTTCGAGAAAGACGGCGTCTGGACGCTCCGGTTCGACCTCGCCGGCGCGGATCCCGACGCGCTGGACGTGACCGTGGAAAGTGGTCTGTTGACGGTGACCGCAGACCGACCGGTCGAGGACACCGAGGGTGTCAACTGGCTCGTCCGGGAGCGCCCGACCGGCCGGCACAGCCGTCAGGTGCGACTCGGTGACCGCCTCGACGCCGGCAACGTCGAAGCCCACTACGACCACGGGGTGCTGACCTTGAGCATCCCCATCAAACCCGAGGCCCAGCCCCACAAGGTCTCCATCAGCAGCGGTTCGCAACAGACGATCAGCGCCAGCAGCGACGCCTGAGCAGGCGTTGGACCCTGGGCCCGGACCAGATGGTCCGGGCCCGCTGTCTGTCACCGCCGGACGTCCATCGCCGGTTCGAGGACGCCGAGACCGAGCGCCCACCGACGATCCGCCCATCCGAGCGCTTCCGCGACGAGCGGGTTGACAGAGGCGCCCGCAGCGACGGCCGCATCGGCCAGCTCGACGAGCACGATGCCGCCGGCGGGCGCCGGTCCGCTCCGCAGGATCACGTCGCCGGACGCATCGTCCGTCGGTTCGAGTCCTGACGGTCCGCGACGCAGCGCCATCGTGTCGGAGTCCAGCACCCGGTCGACCACCACGTGGCACCGGGCCGTTCTGGATTCGTCGGCACGTTCGATGACGGCCCGCTCCAGCTCGTCCGGGCGCCACTGCAGGTCGACACCCTCGACAGCGGCGAGGTGGAGCAGGTACAGCGGCAGGTCCGCCGTCGGTGCCAGCATCGCCAACGCCGCGCCGAACCGCGGATTCAACTCGGTCGGCCGGAACCCGTCGGCCGTCATGACGCCATCGATCGTGAATGCGCCGCGATAGCCCACCGTCTCGCGAAGGTGTGCACCCACGCGCCTGGCGTACCCGCGCATCTGCCGGCGGTCCTCCTCGGGAGGATCCCACATGGTGGCCATGCCCGCATAGCACAGGTCGGTGCGGCCCGGTCGCCGCAGCACCACCATCTCGCACGGTCGGAAGGCGACCGTCGCATCTTGCAGCACCATCCCGTGGATCGAGCACGGCACGCCGTCGAGGAACTGCATGACGCGGACCTGATCCGCTCGGTCCGCCATGAACGCGGCGGCCGTGTCCGCCTCTTCGGCTGTGCGGACCCACCGCAGTCCGCTCGCGCCGCCGTGCCATCCCGCCCAGTTGTCGGCGACCCACACCGTGCCGCGACCATGATCGAGGCCGCGCGCGGCGCTGCGCAACGCCTCCGTGTCGGCGGGGACGACCACCGATGCGGCGCGCGGCACACCTGCGGCGTCCCACAGCTGATCGACGACCGTCTTGTTCTCGAGTGCCCGCCATGGCGCCGGGCGCGCGCCCCACACACGACGCTCGGCGATCGTCGACAGGTGCGAGAACATCGGCGGGATCACGCCCGCGCGATGCTCCGGGTCGAAGCGATCCACCGCCGTGCGCACCGCCGCCGGCACATCTGCCAACGCCCGGTCCAGGCCGTGCACCGCGTCCATCATCGTCGTGCCCCGTACCCCGAGGACGATGGCGTCGTCATCGTCGGGAAGCGCGCCGGTGCCGTGGCTGCCGGCCAGCACGAGCACGTCGTCGACGCCGACGGCACGCAGTTCGGCCAGCTGTGCGGGGGCGCTGGCGAGCACACCCGTCGCGAGGATCCACGGACGGCAGCCGTAGACCTGCCGCGCGGCCTCGACATGGTGGTCCACCAGCTGCGCTCCTCGCCGACGCTGAGCGTGCCGGGGAGACCGCCTGCTCGTCAAGCGCCGGTCGAACGTCCCTGTCACGGAAGGTCCTCCGGCCTGCCTCGGGTCGTCCGGCCCACGCCACCCTGTGCCGCAGGTCCGCGATCGCGAACAGCCGGGCCACCGAGGGAACAGGAGCCGTCATGCCGCTGGAGTCGGGCACCGAGATCCGCCATCTGAACGCCGCGGAGTGCTGGGAGCGGCTACGAACACATCCAGCGATGATCGGCCGTGTCGGAACCGGCGGACCCAGTCCTGACATCCTGCAAGTGAACTACGTGGTTGATGGCACCAGCGTGGTGTTCCGGACGGCACAGGGCAAGAAGCTGGCGGCCATCGGACGTGGTGAGCGGGTGGTGTTCGAGGTCGATGACGTCGATCCCGAGCCCATGCGATCGTTCGTCGGCGTGCCGATCCGCGTGCGCCATCAGGTGTACGGCAACCTCTACGTCACTAGCGCGCGACGGCGACGCACGCCCGCAGCGGCGAGCGCGTCATCCTACCGCTCGCGTGGGCGGCAACTCCCGTGCGACACGCGTTCCTACGCTTCGACGGCGCGCTCGAGCTCGAGCCGGTCAGCTCGTCAGCGAGCCTGCTGGCGCTCACCGGCGCGTACGAACCACCGCTGGGTGCTGTCGGCGTCGCCATCGACAGCACGGTGCTGCGCGACGGCGCGGAGCAGACGGCCCAGCACCTCGTGACCCAGCTGTCCCGTGTGCTGTCCGCCACGGACGGCGATCAGCCGTCCCCCGCGCCGCCACCAGCCACCGATCAGGGCAGCACGCCCGGGATGCGGGTGCATGAGGTCATGACCAGCGAGGTGCGGATGGTCACGGCGACAGCGAGCCTTCGGGCTGCTGCGGCGACCCTGTTCGCTGCAGGCATCTCCGGTATGCCCGTGGTCGGCGACGACGGCGCGCTCATCGGGGTGATCACCACGGCGGATCTTCTCGCCCGGCAGGCACCTCCGGCGATGGGCATTGGAGCTCAGGTCGCCGACCGGCGCCGTCGCCACGATGCCGTGACAGCCGCTGACGCGTGCAGCAGCCCAGCGATCGTGGTCACACCGGACGCCACGGTGCGCGACGCGGCACGACACATGCTCGACCACGATGTGGCCCGGCTGGTCGTGATCGACCGCGGTGCGATCGTCGGGATCGTCAGCCGTCATGACGTGCTGGCCGCGCTGCTACGTGCCGACGACCTCATTGCCGCCGCCATCGACAAGGTGTTGCGCGACCGCGACGAAACCGCGGTCACAGCGGCCGTGTCCGACGGCGTCGTCACACTGACCGGAGCCGTGGGGCTGCGCAGCGTAGCCGCCGCACTTCCACGGATCGTCAGCGGGCTCGACGGTGTTGTATCCGTTGAGACCAACCTGCGCTGGGACACCGACGACGTGCGGCCCGTCGCTCCGACACACTGACCGGGCGCGACCGGGCCGACGACCCGTCGTCACTTTCGCCGCAGGCGTGCATGCAGTACACCTGTGGTGTGTGATCGCCGGAAGGAGCTGAAGACACAGGAGGTAGGATGATGACATCCGTCGCCCGATCCGAGCCGAGGCGCGCCGGATCACCACCGCCACCCGAGCCTCCGGAGCATGGCACCGCAGGCGCCGTGATCGCGCCGTTGCTCCACGCCACGCTCGGCTCCGATGTCCCCGTCCGCTTCGAGTTCTGGGACGGCAGCGCGGTCGGACCGGTCGACGGCGCCGGCGTCGTTCGGGTCAGCTCGCCGGACGCCATCCGCCGGATCCTGTGGGCGCCGAGTCAGCTCGGCATCGCCCGCGCGTACGTCGCGGGCGACCTCGACCTCGACGGCGACATCTTCGACATGGTCGTCGCGCTGCGCGACGCCACGCCCGCGGATCTCAAGTTCGGGCCGGACCTGCTGCGCGCCGTGGCCTCGGTCGCACGCCGCCTCGGCCTGTTCGGGATGCCGCCGGCGCCGCCCGCCGAGGAGGCGCGCCCCCGCGGTTGGCGCCACTCGCTCAGGCGGGACGCCCGCGTCATCGGCCACCACTACGACGTGGGTAACGAGTTCTACCGTCTGGTGCTCGGCCCCTCGATGACCTACTCATGTGCCCGGT
>JAHWKT010000034.1 GCA_019347695.1 Actinomycetota bacterium
ACTCGTGGGTATCGCTCGAGCTCGCGTGCCTGCATGGAGCATCCGGGGCTGTCCGATGCTCACGAGCTTCCTGGTCACCCGGTCTCAGCGTGTCGAAGACTTGGTGCGTCGGGCGGGGTCGGACACTCGGGCGTTGTGGACCGCGCGCGGTTTGGTCTCCCAGCGGTCGTCGATTCCTTTCAAAGAGGTCCACCGAGCGGAACGACTGCTAGAGGACGCCTTCTTCACGGCGCGCAAGAGATCGAAGAACGACGCCGACCCGCCCGCCTGAGCGTCGCATGGCCCCGGCTCTCGTGCGGTAGCCAAGGTCGAGGAGACCCGGCGCTCTTCGGGGAGCGAGATGAAGATACTCGACGATTTGCCTCCCCGACACGGGAGTGGCGGCGACCGGTTGTATACAACATGACCGGAAGAACCTTGACAGGCGGCGGACAACCCCTACGTTGCATACACATGACGGCGACCACGGCGGCCAGTGCGGCTGAGCACGCCTACACGGTCGTGCGCGACGGCATCCTCGACGGGACCTTCCAGCTCGGTGCCCGGCTGCCCGAGGAGGAGGTCGCCACGCGAGCCGGGGTGAGCCGCACACCGGTGCGCGAGGCGCTGCGTCGTCTCGCCGCCGAGGGGTTCGTGACGTTCGCCCCCAACCGCGGCGCGCAGGTCGCGTCGTGGACCGCCGCGGACCTCGAGGAGATCTTCCAGCTCCGCGCGCTGCTCGAGAGCCACGCCGCCGGCCAGGCCGCGACCAGGATCACACCGACACAGCTGGTGGAGCTTCACTGCCTCGCCGACGACATGGAGCGCGCCGCCGATCGGGCGACGACGCGAGCGCTCGACCGGATCGCCGAGCGCAACACCGCGTTCCACCGCACCATCCTGGTCGCCACCGGCAGTCGTCGGCTCCGCTCGCTGCTCGAGACGGTGATCGTGGTCCCGCTGGTGCACCGCACGTTCCACCGCTACACGCCCGCGGCGCTGCGCCGCAGCATGCACCACCACCGCGAGCTGCTCGCGGCGTTCGAGGCCGGCGACGCGACGTGGGCAGCAAGCGTCATGCGGACCCACGTGCTCGCCGCCCGCGCTGTGCTGCTGGGAGAGCGCCCGACATGAGCGGCGACCCGGGATCTGACGGTACCGCTGCGCCCGCTGGCGCCGCACTGCAGGATCTTCGGGTCATCGAGATGGGTGTGCTGCTGGCCGGCCCGTTCTGCGGGCAGCTGCTCGGCGACCTCGGCGCCGAGGTCATCAAGGTGGAGCAGCCGGGTGTCGGCGACCCGATGCGCGAGTGGGGACGTGAGAAGCCCCACGGGCTGTCGCTGTGGTGGCCGGTCCTGGCGCGCAACAAGAAGTCGGTGACCGCGAACCTGCGCGAGGAGCGCGGGCAGGACCTGGTGCGTCGACTGGTCGCCGAGTCCGACGTCCTGGTCGAGAACTTCCGGCCGGGCACGCTGGAACGGTGGGGGCTGGGGTACGACGAGCTGGCACGGATCAACCCACGGCTGGTCATGGCGCGGGTCACCGGCTTCGGGCAGTCAGGTCCCTACGCCCCGCGCGCGGGTTACGGGTCGATCGGCGAGGCGATGGGTGGGCTGCGCCATGTGGTGGGGCCACCCGACCGCCCTCCGAGCCGCGTCGGGATCTCGATCGGCGACTCGCTGGCCGGCACCTACGCCGCCTACGGCACCCTGGCCGCGCTCCACGCCCGCGACCGCACCGGCCGGGGCCAGGTGGTCGACTCGGCGATCTACGAGGCGGTGCTCGCGATGATGGAGTCGCTGATCTCGGAGTACTCGGTCGCGGGCTACACGCGGGAGCGCACGGGCTCGATCCTGCCCAACGTCGCGCCCAGCAACGTCTACCCGACCGCCGGCGATGAGCAGATCCTCGTCGCGGCGAACCAGGACACGGTGTTCGCACGGCTCGCCGAGGTGATGGGACGGCCGGAGCTCGCCAGAGACGACCGGTACGCCACGCACACCGCACGCGGTGAGCACCAGGCCGAGCTCGACGGGCTGATCGCCGCGTGGACGGCGATCCGCGACGCCGACGAGCTGCTCGCCGAGCTGGACCAGCACGGCGTGCCTGCCGGACGCATCTACCGCGCCGCCGACATGCTCGACGACCCCCACTTCGCAGCACGCGACGCGATCGTGGCGGTCCCCGACCCGCGGTTCGACGACCTGCGCATGCAGAACGTCGCACCACGGCTGTCGGACACGCCAGGCGCGATCCGGTGGGCCGGACCCGAGCTCGGTGAGCACAACACCGAGGTCTACGGCAGCCTGCTCGGCGTCGACGACGCGACGCTCGAGCGCCTGCGATCGGACGGCATCATCTAGCAACGAAGGAGCAGGAGCACATGACCTACCGACTCGGCGTGGACGTGGGTGGGACGTTCACGGATCTGCTGCTGATCGACGACGACACGGGCACCACGTTCCGCGCCAAGACGCCGTCGACGCCCGACGATCCCTCGCAGGGGGTGCTGGCCGGCCTCGAGAAGGTCACGGCCGACCTCGACATCGGCCCGGATGACCTCGGACACGTGATGCACGGCACGACGGTCGCGACGAACGCAGTGCTCGAGGGCAAAGGGGCGACCGTCGGGCTGCTGGTGACGCGCGGCTACCGCCAGGTGCTCCACATCGCCCGGTCGTTCGTGCCGGGCGGGCTCGCCGGCTGGATCATCTGGAACAAGCCCGCGCCGCTGGCGGCGCTGGAGCACACCGTCGAGGTCGATGGCCGCATCGACGCCCGCGGCACCGAGATCACGCCGCTCGACGAGGCGTCGGTGCGCGACGCCCTGGGCCGGCTCGAGCAGCGCAGGGTCGAGGCACTGACGATCTCGTTCGTCAACAGCTTCGCCGATCCCGGCCACGAGCGGCGCGCCGCCGACATCTCACGTGAGCTGCTCGGCGACATCCCCATCTCGCTGTCCAGCGAGATCCTGCCGGAGATCCGCGAGTACGAGCGCACCCTGACGACGGTGGCCAACGCGTATGTCCAGCCACGCGTCTCGCACTACATCGGCAACCTCTCCAAGGAGCTGACCAACCGGGGGGTGACCGCCGAGCTGCACATCCTGCGGTCCGACGGCGGCCTGATGTCGACCGACGCCGCGACCAGCGCGCCGGTCAACATGCTGCTGAGCGGCCCCGCCGGGGGTGTCGCCGGCGCCCTGTGGATCGCGCGGCAGGCGGGCTATGACAACCTGCTGACGCTCGACATGGGCGGCACCTCGACCGACGTCGCGCTGGTGGAGGACGGTCGACCCAGGATCGGACGGGAGACCGAGGTCGGCGTCCTGCGGGTGCGCGCATCGTCGATCGACGTCCGCACCGTTGGCGCGGGTGGCGGGTCGGTCGCGCACGTGCCCGAGCTGACCGGCGCGCTGCGGGTGGGACCGGAGTCGGCGGGCGCAGACCCGGGGCCGGCGGCATACGGACGCGGCGGCGAGCAGCCCACGGTCACCGACGCCAACGTGGTGCTCGGCTACCTGCCACCCAGCCTGCTCGGCGGCGAGATGGCACTCGACGTCGACGCGGCCACCACAGCCGTAACGACGATCGCCGACGCGATGGTAGTGGATGTCAAGCGGGCGGCGGCCGGCATCGTCGACATCGTCAATGAGAACATGTTCGGCGCGCTGCGCCTGGTGTCGGTGCAGCAGGGCTACGACCCGCGGGACTTCGCGCTGGTCGCGTTCGGTGGCGCCGGACCGCTGCACGCCAACGCCCTCGGCCGCCTGATGGGCTCGTGGCCGGTGATCATCCCGCCGTCGCCCGGTGTGCTGTGCGCCTACGGCGACGCGACCACCCGCCTGCGCAACGAGGCGGCGCGGACGTTCATCCGCCGGTTCTCCGAGACCTCCGACGACCAGGTCGCAGGCATCCTACGCGAGCTCGAGGCCGAGGCGTCACACGCGGTGGCGGCGGACGGCGACCGCGCCGACGACGATGGCACGACCACCAGGTTCCAGGTCGACGTCCGCTACCACGGGCAGGGGTTCGAGCTGCCGGTGGAGGTGGACCTCGACGGCCTCGCGCTCGAACAGGTCGGCGCCGAGTTCGACACCGAGCACGAGCAGCTGTTCACGTTCGCGCTGGACGCCGAGCACGAGATCGTCAACCTGCGGGCCGTCGTGCTCAGCAGCGAATCGACCGTCCAGGCGGAGCGCATCGACGGCGGCGGCGACGATCCGTCGGCCGCGGCGACCGGCACCACCTCGGTCTACGTCGACGATCGCGACGTCGACGCGACGCTGTACGACCGGGCGGCGCTGCAGGCGGGAAACCGCATCGCCGGCCCGGCGATCGTCACCGAGATGGACTCGACGACGTTGATCCTGCCCGGCCACACCGGCGAGGTCGACCAGTTCGGCAACATCCTGATCCGTCCTGACGACGGCGCCGGCGCGGACCACGTGGGCGCCCCGACGATGGAGGCCTAGGACCATGGCACAGATCATCGAGACCAACCCCGGCGGGTTCGACCGCGTCGACGTCGACGTGGTGACGATCGACATCATCGAGAACGCGCTGCGCAACGCGCGCTACGAGATGGACGCGGTGCTGTTCCGCACGGCGATGTCGCCGGGCATCCGCGAGCAGCACGACGAGTTTCCGATCATCGCCGACCGCGAGGGCCGCATGGTCGTCGGCCAGTTCGGGTCGTTCATCGGTGGCTTCCTCGATACCTACGAGGGCACCGTGGAGGACGGCGACGTGTTCCTGATGTCCGACCCCTACTCGTGCGACGCGGCGATCAGCCACGCCAACGACTGGCTGGTGCTGATCCCCGTCTACCTGGAGGGGTCGTTGGTCGGCTGGGGCGCGATGTTCGGCCACATGACCGACGTGGGCGGCAAGGTTCCTGGCAGCCTGCCGACCGATGCCACGTCGATCTTCGAGGAGGGCGTGGTCATCCCGCCGCTCAAGCTGTACCGGCAGGGCGAGCTCGCCGAGGAGGCGCTCGAGCTGATCCTGCGCCAGGTGCGCATGAAGGAGTGGAACCGGTCGGACCTCAACGCCATCGTCGCCGCGTGCCGGATGGCCGGGCGGCGAATCGTCGAGCTGTGCGAGCGCTTCGGTCCCGAGACCTACCTGTCGACGCTCGATGCGCTGCTCGAGCGCAACCGCAAGGCCATGGCTCAGCTGATCTCGGAGACGATCAGCACCGAGAAGCTGACGTTCACCGACTACATCTGCGACGACGGACGGGGGTTCGGGCCGTACAAGATCCACTGCACCATGTGGCGCGAGGGTGAGCGGGTGATCCTCGACTTCGACGGCACCGACCCGCAGGCCGAGGGCTCGATCAATTTCTACCTCAACGAGAACATGTTCCGCATGTTCTTCGGCATCTACATGATCATGGTGTTCGATCCGCAGATCCTGTGGAACGACGGCTTCTATCCGCTGATCGACGTGCGGATCCCGCAGGGCACGCTGCTCAAGCCCCGCTACCCCGCCGCGCTGTCGTGCCGCACGCACGGCCTGGGTCGGATCTTCGACATCCTCGGTGGACTCCTGGGTCAGCGTCAGCCGGAGTTCCTCAACGCCGCCGGGTTCTCGTCGTCGCCGCACCTGATGTACTCCGGGTACGACAAGCGCGGCGAGTGGTTCCAGCTGTACCAGATCGGGATCGGTGGGATCCCCGGGCGCCCGTTCGGCGACGGCCCCGACGGGCACTCGCTGTGGCCATCGTTCACCAACGTGCCCAACGAGTTCCTCGAAGCCTACTTCCCGCTGCGCATCGAGCACTACGAGACGGTGCCGGACTCGGGCGGTCCGGGGCTGCACCGCGGGGGCAACGGCATCGAGATGGTCTACCGGTTCCTCGAGCCGGGGGAGGTGTCGATCCACGACGACCGCTGGCTGACCTATCCGTGGGGTGTCAACGGCGGGCTCCCCGGTGGCCGCTCGACCAAGATCCTCGAACGTGTCGACGGGACGCGACAGGTGCTGCCGAGCAAGTGCGACCACGTGCAGGTCGCGGAGGGCGACGCGCTGCACTACATCACCTGGGGCGGTGGCGGCTGGGGGGACCCGCTGGAGCGCGACCCGGCACTGGTGGCCGCCGAGGTCGACCGGGGCCTGGTCACCGTCGAGGGCGCACGCCGGTATGGCGTGGTGCTAACCGACGATCCAGCTGGTCAGCAGGCCCCGACGGTCGACGAGATGGCGACCGCCGAGCTGCGGGCGCAGATGGCCGACGACCGTGGCGACACCGAGATCTTCAACTTCGGCGGCTCGATCGACGGTCTGCGCGATCGCTGCGAGGACGAGACCGGCCTGTCCGCCCCCGAGCCACCGGTCTTCGCCCGCTCGGCCGAGCAGTAGCATGTGCATGTTACTGTATGTGCATGCCAACGCTGACGCGCCGACTTCAGGTCCTGCTCGACGATGAACGGGTCGAACGGCTGCAGCGTCATGCGGATCAACGTGGCACGTCCGTCGCCGCGTTGATCCGCGACGCGATCGATCTCGCCTATCCGCGCAGGCAGGACGATCGGAGACGAGCGGCCGAGGAGTTCCTCGCCGCCGAGCCCATGCCGGTCGACGACTGGGCCGTGATGAAGCAGGTCGACCGATCCTCGCTGCTCGACCGGACCTGACGTGGCCCAGGTACGGCTGGCCGTCGACACGACGGTGCCGATCTACGCGCTCGGCGTACCGTCACCGCAGCGTGCTGCCTGCCGCGGGCTGATCGACGCTGTGGCCGCCGAGCGCGTGCGACTCGAGGCCTCGATCGGCATCGTGCAGGAGGTTGCACACGTTCGCAGCCACCGCACCGGCGATCGCGACGATGCCGCCCGACAGGCGCAGCGGTTGCTGACACTGCTGGAGTGCCACCCGGTGGAGCGGCCGGACATGGAGCGGGCGCTGGGCCTGTTCGCGGCGCACCGGCGTCTGGACATGCTCGACGCACTGCATGCAGCGACGGCGCTCAACCATGGTCACGATCGCATCGTCACCGCGGATCGGGCGTTCGACGATGTGGCCCAACTGCAGCGGATCGAACCTGTCGATGCCCTCGCCCTGCTCGAAGAGGATGCGTGAGTCGATGCCGACCGACGATCTCGACGCCGACTACCGGGCGGCCGGGTTCTCGGGACGGCTGGGATTCGGGAACCGGCCGGTCGTGCTGGTCGTCGACATCGTGCGCGCCTATCTGGAGCCGTCGTCGCCGCTGTTCGCCGGCGTCGAGGACGCGGTCGCGTCAGCGGCGCGGATCGTGGCCACGGCGCGGTCCGCCGACGTGCCGGTGGTGTTCACCCGCGTCGAGTTCGTGCCGGGCGGCGCTGACGGCGGGATGTTCTACCGCAAGGTACCGGCGTTGCGCGTGCTCGACGCCGGCTCGCCGCTGGCCGAGTTCCCCGACGACCCGCGGCCGCGCGACGGCGAGGTGGTGGTGACCAAGCAGTACGCGAGCGCGTTCTTCGGGACGTCGCTGGCGTCGACGTTGACCGCGATGGGTGCCGACACTGTGGTCATCGTCGGGCTGTCCACGAGCGGTTGTGTCCGGGCGACGGCGGTCGACGCTGTGCAGCACGGCTTCGCACCCATCGTGGTGCGCGACGCGGTCGGCGACCGCGACGGCCGACCACACGAGGCGAACCTGTTCGATCTGGACGCCAAGTACGCGGATGTCATCGGTGAGCGCGAGGCCATCAGCGCCTTGGCCGCCCACGACCGCAGCACCTGACGCCGACGCCTCGTACGTTGCAGGTCAGCCCGGGCTGATCGGGTAGCGTGAACCGGCCATGCCGAGGACCTGATCGTCGGCACCGCCTGTCGGAAAGGTTCGAGAACAATGATCCGCTTCGCCCGCCGTGCCCTGCTGTCCGCCATCTTCCTGTCCAGCAGCGTCAACGTGATCCAGAACGCCGAACAGATGACCGCACCAGCCGAGGCGCTGGGACTGCCCGAGCCCGAGCAGTTCGTGCGGCTGCACGGGGCTGTCAACCTGCTCGGCGGACTGATGCTCGCACTCGGCATCAAGCCCAAGCTGGCGGCGTGGGCGCTGGTCGGCAACCTCATCCCCACGACGCTGGGCGGCCACCGCTTCTGGGAGGAGGACTCGGAGGAGGGCAAGATGGGCCAGATGGTCCATTTCCTCAAGAACGTCAGCCTGTTGGGCGGCCTGCTCACTGCGATCGCCGCGGAGCGGATGACCGACGAGGACGACCGCTAGTTCCTGCTCGAACCAGGGCTGCCGGTCAGCCCATCGTGGCGGTACCCCACGCCGCGAGCTCACCAGGTGCGTCGCTGTTGCCGACCGGCCAGTGGAACGCTACGCGGGTGTTCTCGCGAAGGTTCCTGCACTTCTTCGACGACGCGCGCGTGGCGAACCAGATCGTTCCGTGCTCGAACCCAGGCGCCACCACCGCGACGTGCGGCCGTCCGTCACCGTCCGCGGTGCCGAGGTAGGTGGTCCATCCGCCGCGTTGCGCGGCGTCGACCATCTCGTCCCACGTGATCGAAGCCACTGCTGTTGTCCTTGCGTCCGGCGAGACCGTGACCCGCCACACGGTACCGAAGCTGCCCTGCGCCGCCGCCGGTCGACCGACCCCCCGGGCAGCGCCAAGCGGCCGCTCAGGCGGTCAGCGCGACCACGGCCAGCACGAGAATGGCCAGCAGCACGGCCGTGGCACCGGCGATCGCCGCCCACGGCAGCGTCGTGCGGACGCGTGATGGCCGGTCCGGCGCGTCGCCGGGGATGTCCATCGGCCTGGTGGTGCCGCCGTCCTCGAACGGGTTCGGCATGCCGCACTGGCCGCAGTGCGCGGCCGTGCGATCGTTGCGCCCACCGCAGCGCGGGCACCTCCACATGTCCCCTACTTCCCGAGCAGGCCAGCCGTCGTGCAGTATGTCCCTTTGAGCCGACCGCCGCGACCGCGATCGGTGTCTCTCATGGGTCGTCGGCCGGTGTGTCGCTGGCGGAGGCGCGTTCGAGATCGTGGCGCGGGCATCACGGGTCCGGCGGGTGGTCGGTGACCGTGACCCCGACCCGATGCACCGAGTTGACCGCGTAGCCGCCGAGGTTCCACTCGTGATCGAGCGGTTGGGTGGCGCCGGTGCTGTCGGTCGCCCGCGTCAACAGCTCGTGGGTGCCGGCGGGCGCGTCCCAGTCGAGACGCCATGCCTGCCATGCGTACGGCGCCGGTGCCTCGTCGACGTCGGCGTCGACCCACGTGCTGCCGCCGTCGACGCTGACCTGCACCTCGGTGACGGTCCCGTGGCCCGACCATGTCCGACCGACGAGCGTGACCGGTCCGGGGCGCAGGTAGCGGGCGCGGCTGAAGAAGTCGGGGATGCCGGGCGGCACCATCAGCGACCGCACCCGCATCCGCGTCACCGGCTCGCCGTCGTCACCCGGTTGGTTCCTGAAGCGGTACGCCTGTGCCTGCTGATAGCCGGCGAAGGGTCGAGTCGCGGCGGTGATCCGCGACAGCCACTTGACGCTGGTCATGCCGTACCAGCCGGGCACGAGCAGGCGCAGCGGAAACCCGTGCTGCGGTGGCAGGGGCGCGCCGTTGAGCTCGTACACGAGCAGTGCGCCCTCGTCGCGAGCCTGGTCGGGGGTCAGGCTGCGCTGGTAGTGCTGCTCGGCGCCGCCCTCGACCCCCGCATCCATGCCGGTGAACACGATGTCGACCACGTCCGACGACAGGCCGGCGTCATCGAGCAGCGGCCACAGCGGGGTGCCGGTCCACGCTCCGGTGCCGACGGCCTCCAGCAGCCACGGTTGGCTGAGTGCCCGCGGCGTGAGGCGCGCGCGTCCATTGCCGGCGCACTCCATGGTCACGGGTCGTGTGACGACCTCCCGCGCGCGCAGGTCGTCGAGGGACCACGTCGTGGGCCGAGCGACCGCACCGTCGATCTCCAGTCGCCAGGCCTCGCCGTCGACGACCGGTATGTCGTAGTGCACCAGCAGGTAGTGCAACCCGACCGGCGTGACGTCGTAGCGCATCGCCTCGAGCGGCATGCCGTGGTTGCGTGTGGCGAGCTGCAACTCCTCACGGGTGATCTGCTCGGTCGCGACGGTGCCCTCCGGGGCGTCGGTCGTCATGGTGCTCCCTTCGTCGTGTCACGCCGGCCGGTCCTGCCCGGCCCCCGACCACGCGAACCCGTCGGGTCGGATGCCGCATCCGTCCGAGCCGATCCATGCGACACCACCAAGCGTACGACGGGGCGTCGGCACGGGATGTGTGTCACCGGCGACGCGAGGGGATCACCGACGCCACACGGACACTCGATCAGCAAGGAGCCAACCGCATGGGCGCGACCCTGCGCTACGCGAAGGTCGTCGACCGCGATCACGTGCAGGCGACCGGAGGACTGACGCCGGCCACCGACAACCTGGTCAAGCTCGCGGCCGAGCCACCCGCCCCGGCGCGCGACTTCCTGGTGCTGCGGGCATGGGACGTCGACACAGGCTTCGAGGAGCACTGGCGGCTGGAGGACGAGCACGGTCACGTGCTCTACCGTGGCGCACCCCGCACGGTGCTCGCGGAACACGACGACGTGTTCGACGAGGTCCAGGGCGTCCGGTTCGAGTACGCCGGCGACGCCTATCAGCTCGTGCTGGAGGTCGACGACCGCGAGGTGGCTCGTACCAACTTCGCCGTCGTCGTCGACGTCGACGCCGACGCGACCACCGACCTGTCGGTGACACCGGCGACCGACGACGCCGGCACCGCGGCCAGCGACCCACCCATCACCAGCGAGCTGACCGACAGCGAGCGGGCCGTGTTCACGGCCGTCGCCGATGTGGAGGCCAGCGGCGGGCCGGGGTTCGCTCGTGACATCGCACGCAGCGCCGACCTCGACCTCGACATGGCGACCGCGGCGTTGTCACGGCTGACCGGCACGCACGATCTCGTGCAGGAGGTCGCGACCGGCACCGGCGACGATCCGGACCTGGGCCCGCAGTACCGGGTGAAGGCCCGCCCGTAACCTCCGTCCACCGGCGGGCCGTACGGCCCCGTCGACCGCTCCGGGCGGTGTTGGCCGCGAACGGACGCCAGCCCGCCATACTTGCGACATGAGGACCGCACCGACCGTCGCTGCGCTGACCAGAAGCATCCGATCAACATTCGAACACGATCCACGCATCGTGTACGCATACGCGTTCGGCTCCACCGCGCGAGGCGACGCGACGGTCGACAGCGACGTCGACATGGCGGTCTATATCTGTCGGAGCACGCATCGCTGCATGACGAGGCCGCCTTGGAGCAGCGGCTAGCGGCCACGCTCGACCGCAACGTTGACCTCGTGGTGCTGAACCGTGCGCCGCTGTGGCTGCAGTTCCGGATCCTCGGCGAGGGGCAGGTGGTCTTCAGCCGCGACGAGGTCGCCCGCGTGACGTTCCGCGCCCGGGTCGAGAAGGAGCTTCTCGAGGCGTTCGTCCGCGATCCCCGCAACTACGGCAGCGCGGAGCGGCTTGCAGTTGACGATCGAGACGACGTTGCGCAGGGATTGCCGCAGCCGAGGACCTACGCCGAGATCTTCACCGTGCTGGGCCCACCGCGTGACACGTCGTGCTGTCGGTGATGTCACACGGCCGGGGGCTCGCTCGTCAGATGGGTGACAGCGAGCAACCGGAGGTGCGGCCATGAGGATCTTCGTCGCCGGAGCGACCGGTGTGCTGGGCAGACGGGTCGTGCCCGCGTTGGTGGACCGCGGCCACGCGGTCACCGGCGTCGCACGGAGTGCCGACAAGGCCGACCAGTTGCGCGCCCAACGGGCGACGCCTGCGTCGGTCGATCTGTTCGATCCAGCTGCGGTCACTGCGGCGGTTGATGGCAACGACGTCGTGATCAACCTGGCGACGTCGATCCCGCCGACGAGCCGGATGCTGCGACCGTCGGCCTGGCGGACCAACGACCGCCTGCGCACGGAGGCGTCCCGGCACCTCGTCAATGCGGCACCACAGACCGGCGCCGAGCGCCACGTCCAGGAGGCGCTCGCCTTCATCTATCCCGAGAGCGGTGCGGCGTGGATCGACGAGGACGTCCCACCCGACGCACCGTCCTCCGTCGACGCGGTGCTGTCTGCCGAAGCCCAGGTCCACCGGTTCGCCGCCGGGGGAGGCAGCGGCGTCGTCCTGCGGTTCGGGCTCTTCTACAGCGCGGACTCCGCCCAGACGCGCGACATGCTCACGCTCATCCGTCGGGGGCTGCTGCCGCAGGCGGGCGCGAACGAGGCGTACCAGAGCTGGGTGCACGTCGACGACGCCGCCGCGGCGGTCGTCGCGGCGCTGGATGTCGGCTCCGGCACCTACAACGTCGTCGAGGACGACCCGCTGACCAACGCCGAGCACACACGGGTGCTCAGTGAGCTCGTCGGCCGACGCGTCCGTCGGCTCCCGAGGGTCGCCGGGGTGGGCCCGCTCGCGTTCCAGGCCCGCTCACAGCGTGTCTCGAACCGCCGGCTCTGCGGCGCCACGTCCTGGCGCCCGGCGTTCGGCTCGCGACGCGACGGATGGACCCAGGTCGCGAACGCCGCTCGGCACGTGATCACCGGCGCGTAGCCGCCGCGTGGCGCTGGGCTGCTGGCCGCCGTGGAGGGTGTCGTGGGCGGCTGGGCACAGTTCGCGCCAGCGTCGTTCTACACGTCATTTCCGGTCGGTCGTGCTGGGTGGCCGCCGACGCGCCGGGCCCTACAACGAGCACCTGATCCGCGACGTGGGCGGGCTCAGCCTCGCCCTCGCGCTGCTGCTCGCGGTCGCTGCGCTGCGTCCGCGACCCGACCTCGTCCGCCTGGCGGGGCTGGCCGCGCTCGTCTACAGCGTCCCCACTTCATCTACCACGCGTTGCACCTGGAACCGTACGGGGTCGCCGACGCGGCGGCGAACGTGTCGACCCTGGCGCTGGCCGTGCTCGTGCCACTCTGGTTGGTGGCCAGGCCCGCGCCCCCGACCGCCCCACAGCCGGCGCAGACCGTGGAGGTGACCGCCGGTGACCGACACTGAGCAACTCATCGCCGAGCACCACGGACGGCTGTTCGCCATCGCCTACCGCACGCTCGGCGAGGTGGGCGAGGCCGAAGACGCCGTGCAGGAGACGTTCCTGCACTGGTCGCAGGCCGATCGGGCCGACATCGACAACCCGGCCGGCTGGCTGACGACGGTCGTGTCGCGCATCTGCCTCGATCGGTGCAAGTCCGCGCAACGGCAGCGGGAGACCTACATCGGACCGTGGTTGCCCGAGCCGCTGGCCACCGACGACATGGACCCGGCGGACGTCGCCGGGACGGCCGACAGCCTCAACCTGGCCTTCCTGGTTGTCCTCGAGCAGCTGTCGCCGGTCGAGCGTGCCGTGTTTCTGCTGCACGACGTGTTCGGGTACCACCACGGCGGCCGCCCGACTGGACGTTCGCGCTGCGGGAAATCAATGCGAGACCGGCATCTCTGTCCACCGCGCGGACGACACCGTCGACAGCGTGTGGGTCCTGCACGCCGCCGACGGGCGCATCGCCGGGATCGACGTGGTGCGCAACCCGCACAAGCTCCGCCCGTTCGACCGTGCGACCGCCACGGCACAGCGCCAGCCAAAGGGATAATGAGACTCGACGGCAACGTGACACACGTTCCGGGACACCGGCATGGACGCGGTGCCGCGCGCGCGGCGAGACTATGGGGAGTACGCCGCAACGCAGCGCCACCAGCTGTAGACGAAGCGAGGAGCTCACGGCATGCGGACCATCACGCACTGGATCGGCGGCAAGCCGATCGGCGAGGACGCCACACGGTTCGGCGACGTCATGGACCCGTCGACGGGCCAGGCCCAGGCGCGCGTGGCATTCGCGAACGGCGAGGTCGTCGATGCCGCGGTCCGCGCCGCACACGACGCGTTCGGGCAGTGGCGCGACGTGTCGGTGAGCCGCCGCGTCCGGGTGCTGTTCCGCTTCCGCGAGCTGTTCGCCGCGCGGGCCGACGACCTGGCGCGGCTCGTGGCGTCCGAGCACGGCAAGGTGGTCGCCGACGCCCGCGGAGAGGTGCAGCGCGGGCAGGAGGTGCTGGAGTTCGTCTGCGGCATCGCCGAGCTGACCAAGGGCGAGTTCAACCAGAACGTGTCGACCAGGGTCGACAGCTACTCGATCCGTCAGCCGCTCGGGGTGTGCGTCGGCATCACCCCGTTCAACTTCCCGGCGATGGTGCCCATGTGGATGTACCCGGTCGCCATCGCTTGCGGCAACGCCTTCGTGCTCAAGCCGAGCGAGAAGGACCCATCCGCCGCCAACCTCATGGCGGAGCTGTTCGCCGAAGCCGGGCTGCCCGACGGCGTGTTCAACGTCGTGCACGGCGACAGGGAGGCCGTCGACGCGCTGCTCGGCCACCCCGACGTCGCTGCGATCTCGTTCGTCGGGTCGACGCCGATCGCCCGGTCGGTGTACGAGCGCGGCACCGCCGCCGGCAAGCGCGTGCAGGCGCTCGGTGGCGCGAAGAACCATGCCGTGGTGCTGCCCGACGCCGACCTCGACGTGGCCGCCGACGAGCTGACGTCCGCGGCGTACGGGTCGGCCGGCGAGCGTTGCATGGCGATCTCGGCGGCCGTCGCGGTCGGCGCGGCCGGCGACGTGCTCGTCGACCGCTTGCGCGACCGCGCCGAGTCGGTGACGGTCGGACCGAGCCTGGGCGGCGACTCCGAGATGGGCCCGCTGGTCACCGGCGCCCACCGCGACCGCGTGGCGGGGTACATCGATCGCGGCGCGGACGAGGGCGCGACGCTCGTCGTGGACGGCCGTGGTCTGCGCGTCGACGACCACGAGCACGGCTACTTCCTCGGACCGTGCCTGTTTGATCACGTCACGACCGACATGGCGATCTACACCGACGAGATCTTCGGTCCGGTGCTGGTCGTCCTGCGCGCCAAGACCTTCGACGACGCAATCGCGCTGGTCAACGACAACGCCTACGGCAACGGCACCGCGATCTTCACGATGGACGGCGGTGCTGCCCGGGAGTTCGAGCACCGGATCGAGGTCGGCATGGTGGGGGTCAACGTGCCGATTCCCGTGCCGATGGCCTACCACTCGTTCGGCGGCTGGAAGGACTCGCTGTTCGGGGACCTCGGCGTGCACGGCCCCGACGCGTCCGGTTCTACACCCGCAGCAAGAAGATCACCCGGCGATGGCCCCAGCCCGCCGAGCGCGGCGTCGACCTCGGCTTCCCGACGGCGAGGTAGCCACGTACGACCGAGCAGCTCCCGGCCGCGACGTTCTATGCTCCATCCTACAGCCGAACGTCGGGGGTCGTCGTGGCAGAGCAGTTCGCAGGGACCGTGGCCGTCACCGCCGCGTCGGGCGGCGAGCCGGTGATAATGCTCAACGGTGGCTCGGGCACGATCGCGGCGGGTGCGTCAGGACGCGACGGCGACCTGCTGATCCGTGATGCATCCGGCACCGTTCGGGTCGAGCTCGATGGCCACACCGGCCTGCTCTTGCTCCGCAACGGCCGGGGCGACGACGCGGTGGTCATCGACCCGCGCTTCGCCGTCCTCGACCTCGGCTCCGACAGCAACGACGGCGATCTGCGGATCCGCGACGCCGCCGGTCGGTTCGTGATCAGATGCGACGGCAACACCGCGGCACTCGACGTCGGCGCAGCGGGCAACCATGGCGACGTGCGGGTTCACGACGATGCCGGCGACCTGCGCATCCACCTCGACGGTGGCGACGGCGACATCAAGCTGCACGGCGCCGACTGCGCCGAGGAGTTCGCGATCGACCCGGCTGACGACGTCGCCCCCGGCAGCGTCATGGTGATCGGCGACGACGAGCGCCTCCAGTGCAGCACCCGGGCCTATGACACCGCGGTCGCAGGCGTCGTGTCAGGCGCCGGCGCGGTGCGGCCCGGCATCGTGCTCGGGCGGCGGTCCGGCATGCCGGGTCGTGTGCCCATCGCACTCACCGGCCGCGTGGAGTGCCTGGTCGACCACGCGAACGGGGCCGTGCGGACCGGCGACCTGCTGACCACCTCACCGACGCCGGGGCACGCGATGCGGGCGACCGACCGGCGCCGCAGCTTCGGGGCGGTCATCGGCAAGGCGCTACAGCCGCTGGACGGCGAGGCGGATCTCGTGCCGATCCTCGTCGCGCTGCAGTGAGCGGCCTGCCATGGCGACCATCAGCCTGAAGGCCACGGCCGCCGCCTGCCGAGGCCTGGCGCCGCCGTTCTCGGTGCTCGCTGACCTGTTCGGCTACATCCACACGGATGCTGCCGGCGCGCGGTTCGGCGGGCAGGGCACGACCGTGTCGTTGCGCCGTCAGCTCCAACTCGTGCGGGGCCGGGCACTGGCGTTGTCGGTCTTCCTCGTCGGCCACGAGCACGACTTCACCGGCGTAGTCACCCCCGCCCAGGTGCAGAAGGTCCAGTACGCGATCCAGATCACGCGCGACATCTACGCCGGCGCCGATCTCGGCGTCCACCGCATCCACTGGCGACGCATCGGCGTGACGGCCGCGGGTGCCTACACCATCATCACCGACAAGGCGGAGGCCTCCGATCTGACCGAGGACTTCACCAGCCCCGACGACAGCATCGACGTGTTCTTCGTACAGCAGGTGCTCAACGCGGGCGGTTGGAGCAGGGTGCGCGGTTCGTGCCGCAAGGACCGGCGCGACCAGATGACCGGCGCCGTCCTCGAGCTGTCGGGGTCGGCGCGGTTCACCGGGGTTCTGCTCGCCCATGAGGTCGGGCACTACCTCGGTCTGCGCCACGCCGATGCGATCACCAACCTCATGGGCGTCGACTCGAACGGCGACGGGATCGGCGAGCTGAGCACCGCGAGCACCGAGGTCACACCCGCACAGGCGTCCACGATGCGACGCCACTGCGCGGTGCGACCACCATGTTGAAAGCGACACGGACGAGAGGAGCCGCATGGCCGACGACCGCGACGTGACCGACCTCGTGTCGACCGACCAGCGCCCGGCGTCGCGTGCGGTCGCCGACGGGCTCACGGCGTCACAGGTCGCGCAGCTGCAGCGGATCGTGCGGGCGGACCCGTCTGCCTCCGACGATGTCGAGCGGGCTCGGGCGTTCACGGCACTGGCCGCCGCCGACACGTCGGCCGACACCGCCGAGCTGCTGACCGGGGTCGTCGCCGACCGGTCGGAGGGCGAGATCGACCGTGCCGTGGCCGCCATCAACCTCGGGCTGCTGGCGACACCGACCGCGGTCCGCGGCCTGGTCGCCAACCTCGATCCCGGCAGCGACCAGGTGCTGCTCCGGGTCGTGACCGCGCTCGGGTGGATCGGTGACGCGGGCGCCCTGGAGGCGCTCGACGACGTGGATGTCGACTGGCCGCCGCTGCGCCGTCAGCTCGCCTTCGCACGGGCGCTCATCGCCAGCCGCACCGGCCGAGCGGACCCGCCGATCCCCACGACACCTGCCGGCACCCCCGCGCAGGGGCCCACGCAGGAGGTGACGCTGCGGGCGTTGCCGCCCGACGAGGTGGCACGGCACCTGGCGCAGCTGCGCGGGACAACGTACGCGGTGACGCCGAGCGCCTCGTTGGGCTACGAGCTGCGATCGGGCGATGCGCAGTGGACGGTGTTCGTCAACGACGCGGTCGTCGTCGACGGACAGGTGCACCGGCTCTTCGAGCAGCGCGCCATCGCCGCGCTGCTCGCGCGGTACGACGAGCTGACCGGCGAGCGCACCGTGCAGTACGTCGCGCTCAGCCAGCCCGTCGACGCGCACGTGGTGTGCAGCGTGCTGCGCGCCGACGGCGAGGTGTTCGCCAGTGGTCGGCTGCGACGCGACGCCGGCGACGTGCGCCTCGACATCTCGGGGGTCGCCGCGACCGGCAGCCCCGCCGGGATGACGGCCGCACTGGAGGCCGGAGGCGAGGTGGGCCTGCAGCTCCCCCGCCGTCCCCCCCGTCGCGGCGAACCGATCACCAGCACCTGACCCGCGTTCCGGGAACCCCCGACGCACCACGTGCTACCCGGCGACCGGCCGCCCGTCAGCTCGAACCAGGCGCTCGGCCGTGATGTCGGCGACGGTGCGGCAGCCCGACAGCGCCATGGTGAGCTCGAACGCCGCCACCAGGTTGTCGATGACCTCGCGCACGCCCCGCCGGCCGGCCAGCGCCAGCCCGTAGACGTACGGGCGCCCCAGGCACACCGCCTGGGCGCCGAGCGCGAGCGCCCGGAACACGTCGGCGCCGGTGCGCACCCCGCTGTCCATGAGGACGGTCATCCGCTCACCCACCGCCTCGACGATCGTGGGCAGCGCGTCGAGCGCCCCGAGCGCGCCGTCGACCCGGCGGCCGCCGTGGTTCGACACGACGATGCCGTCGACGCCCAGATCGGCCGCGCGCCGGGCGTCGTCGGCGTGCAGCACGCCCTTGAGCAGCAGCGGCAGCCGCGTGTGCTCGCGGAGGGATGCCACGTCGTCCAAGTCGAGCGAGGTCTTCGAGAACGTGCGGATGAACCGCTGCACCGCCGCCATCGGCTCCGCGGACTGCAGGTTGTCGCGGAACCCACCCGGATACGCGCGGGCCAGCTGGACGAGCGTCGTGATGGCCGACGGCGTGACCCCTCCCCCGTCGTCGCTCGAACGTCGCCAAGTCGTCGGCGACCTGCCGCCGGAAGACCGGGTCGCTGGTGTACTGGGCGATGCCCCTGCCCCGCAGGAACGGCAGGTACGCGAGATCGAGATCGCGGGGGCGCCAGCCGAGCACGGTCGTGTCGAGCGTCAACACGATCGCGTCGCCGCGTACAGCCCGCCGGCCGTGATCAGGAACGCCAACGCCACCGTCGCGGCGGCGGTCACGACGATACGGGTGCGCAACGTCACATCGTTCGATCTCGTCGGTTTGCGTCGCTCGCGGTCGTGCCTCAGTCGTCGTCCGGTACGCGCATGACGTACCCGAACCCCCGCACCGTGTGCAGCACACGCGGCTCGCCGTCGTGTTCGAGCTTGCGGCGCAGATAGCTGACGTACACCTCGAGCGAGTTCGACGACGTGCCCGCGTCGAAGCCCCACACCCGATCATGGATGAGGTCGCGTGACAGCACGCGCTCCGGGTTGCGCAGGAACAGCTCCAGCAGCAGCCACTCGGTGCGCGTGAGGTCGATGCGGCGAACGCCGCGACGCACCTCGAGCAACCGGCGATCCATGGTCAGGTCGGCGAACCGCAGGGGCGCGTCGTCGGTGTCGTCGACGTTGGCCGCCGCATCATCCGCAAGGCCTTCGACCGCCCCGATCATCCTGCCGATCGGGATCGCGGTCGAGCTTGACGGCGTTCTTGCCGATCTTGTCGCCGGTGAACAGGCGGCAGAACGCGGCCGGCACCTGCTCGAACCCGTTCACGACGTCGACGTGGTGACGGACGATCCCCTCGGCTGCCCAGCGCCCCAGGTCGGCGATCGCCTGCGGGTACCGGTCGGCGTGGTCGAAGACCAGGAAGCCCTCCATGCGCGCGCGGCGGATGATCAGCTGGGTGTAGTTGCGCGGCCCACGCGGCTCGGCGCCGTCGTACTGCGAGATCGCGCCGCAGATGACGATACGGCCGTGCCGCGCGAGGTTGCTCAGGGCGGCCTCCAGGATGTCGCCGCCCACGTTGTCGAAGAACACGTCGATGCCGTCGGAGCACACGTCGCGCAACCGGGAGCGCACCTCCTCGGTGCGGTAGTTGATGCAGTCGTCGAAGCCGTACTCCTCGACCACCGTGCGGCACTTGTCGTCGGAGCCGGCGGTACCGACCACGCGGCACCCCCGATGCTTGGCGATCTGCCCGGCGACCGATCCCGTCGCACCCGCGGCGCCGCTCACGAGCACGGTCTCCCCGGCGACGGGGCGACCGACCTCGAGCAGGCCGAAGTAGGCAGCCAGGCCGGTCGGTCCGAACAGCCCCACGGCGTCGAGCGGATCGGTGCCCTGGGGCGGCACCTGCAGCTGCCGCTGGTCGTCGTCGGCGATCGTCCACTCCTGCCAGCCGGTCATCCCGCTGACCAGATCGCCCTCGGTGTAGCGGTCGCTGCGCGACGTCACCACCTGGCCCACGCCCAGGCTGCGAATCACCGCGCCCTCCTCGACCCTCGGCAGGTACGTGTCGCGCTCCAGCCAGCCGCGGATCGTGGGGTCCATCGACAGGTAGCGCACAGCCACCAGCGCCTCCCAGGTTCCTACCATGGAGTGCCGCACGATGATCGGCCAGTGTCGATCACACTGTCTGCCAAAGGGGATCTGCGGTGCTCCGAATCCTGCTCACGCTGCTGGCCGCGGCCGCGGGCGGCCTGCTGTTCGCCCGGCTGCACCTGCCCGGTGGCACGATCATCGGCGCGATGGTGGGCGCCGCCGGCTACTCGCTGCTCGCCGGCGGTGCGCAGGTCACGCTGCCCCGCCCGCTGGTCACCGGCGCCTACGTCGTGATCGGCGCCGTGATCGGTTCGGGCATCACCCGCGGCGCGCTGCGCGACCTGCGTCCGGTCGCCATGCCCGCCGTGCTGTCGGCGGTCACGATCATCGCGGCCGGGCTGGTGATCGCGCTGGTGCTGCGGACGTTGGGGATCGCCCCGGACGCCGTGGTGCTCGCCACGTCACCCGGGGCGCTGTCGGCCATGACCGCGGTCGCCGCCGAACAGGACAGCGGCGTCGCCGTGCCGATCTTCCACACGGTGCGGGTCGTGCTGGTGCTGTCGAGCCTGCCCCTGCTGCTGCGGCTGTCGGGCGGCTGAGCGCACCTACCCGTCGGCGGCCGGTGGGACGAGGGCGAGCTGGCGGGCCAGCGCGACGAGCCGGTCGTCGGCGTCCCACACCTCGATCTCCTCGTCGAGCAGACCGTCCTGCACGAACCGGGTGCGCACCGCACAGCGCAACCAGCCCGGCGCCGGCCGCGCCCGCACGTGACACGTCAGCTCGATCGTGGGGATCCACCCGCGCACCCCCAGCTCGAAGATCGGTGGCGGGAAGCAGTCGACCAGCAGCAGCAGTGCGAGCACGTCGGGCTGGCGGCCGTCCGCGAGCCGCAGCCACGCGGACAGCCGTGCCGACCCCGATGGGGTGCCGTGGGCCCATCCCGGCGTGTCCGGGAGGAACCGCATGTCGAGCCGGTCGGTCAGGGCACCCATCTCGCGTGCCAGCTCGCCGCGCAGGTCCACGCACTCGTCGGGCGGCGGCAACCGTGGCGGTCCGGAGGACAGGTGCGTCGGTCCGTTGCGGGCCGCGAGGTCACCGAACGCCGCGAGCACCTGCAGCCGAGGGCGGCCGTCCTGCGTGAGCGACGCCTGCCCGGTGGCCGTGCTGCGCCCGGAACGGACCAGGTCGACGTCGATGCCGGCAGGGCCGTGCGACGCGGGTCGCAGGAAGTGCCCGGTCACGGTCAGCGGATCGGGTTGTGGCAGCGCCTCAGCCAGCGCGCAGACGGCGACGGCCAGCGTGTAGCCGCCGTTGGGCACGCCGACGATGTCCCAGCGGTCGCTGATGACGGCGTTGTACCGGCCGTTGCCGGCAGCACTGACGGCCGTGTCTACGTCGAACTCACTGACCTCATGTAGCGGCAGCGGTAGGTCGGGTGATGTGTCCACGCCGGCGATGGTACGGGCTGTTGGGGAGCCCAACCGAGCCATTCGACCGCATGGCTCCCCGGTACGCAGCCGCCGGCGGTTGCGGGGAGCGGAACCTTCGCGTTGGGGAGCCCAACCGATCTATCTGGCGGTCTGGCTCCCCAACACGCCGTTGGGTGCCGCGGGTCAGCTGTTCGCGAGATCGGCGAACACGACGATGTTGTCGGTGTAGCTGCGCAGGCTGCGGTCGAACTGTCCCCCGCAGGTCACCAGCCGCAACGTGGGATCGCGGGTGTAGCCGTACACCGCGCTGGTGGGGAACTCGTCCTTCGCGTGCTGCTCGAGGTGGTCCACCGTGAACGTCACCGTGCCACCGTCGACGCCCTCGACGACGATCTCGTCGCCCTGGCGCAGGTTGCGCAGGTCGTAGAACACCGCGGGGCCACTGGTCGAGTCGACGTGGCCGGCGATCACCGCGGCGCCGAGCTGGCCGGGCCGCGGACCGCCCTGCCACCACCCCGTCTCGGAGAAGTCCTCGGGCGTCTCCAGCGTGCCATCGTCCTGCTGACCCAGCTCGATGACGCTGGCGTCCACGCCGATCGCCGGGATCCGGACCCTCGCCGGCTCGAGACCGTCGGGGAACTCCAACGGCGTGGCCGATGCGGTCGGGGACGGCGTCGCCGACGGGGAAGGCGCGGGTGCCCGCGTGGGGGCTGCGTCGGACACCCGCGCCTGTGGGGTGGCATCGGCCTGTGCCGACGCCCGATCCTGCACACCGCCACAGCCGGTTGCGACGATCAGTGCGATCGCCGCGACCGGCATGGCCCATCGCGGGCGCTGCATCATCGGCCCGTGCAGCCGAGATCGATCAGCGCTCGATCAGCGCTCGATCCGCGCCTCGCGGCGGCGGCGGGCCACCAGCGCGCCGGTGCCCAGCAGTCCGAGACCGAACAGGGCGACCATCGGGGTGGCGCCACCGTCGGCCGGCGCGGTGCCGCCGGCACCGGTCTGCACACCGCCGGACGGCATGGCCGCCAGCGTTCCGCAGGCCGCGGGGATGGTCGCCTCGAGCGGCAGCGAGTCGTCGAGCGAGCTGACGGCGTCGCCGTCGTAGGCACCGCTGTCGTCCAGGTCGATGCCGTGCAGCACGAGGTGCAGGTTGCCGAGGTCGTCGGCGACGTCCTGCGGCAGTTCGAAGGTGCGCGAGTAGGAGACGGAACCGTCGTCACCGGCGACCGGGAACCGGTCGACCGCGAGTGCGCTGTCGCCGGACGTGTCGCCCTCGGTCGTCAGCGACTGGAGCACGCCGCCGTAGGAGGGCACGCCCTCGGCCGTCGACACGAGTCCGTCACCATCCTGATCGGCATCGGGACCAGGACACGCGCTCGTCTCGCCGGTCACGCCGTGGATGTGCTGCGCGTGGGGCTGGCCGGGCGCCAGGCCCTCGGCGTTGATCGTGATCTCGAGCTCCCGGTCGGCCAACGACAGGTCGGCGGTCGCGGTCACACCCGAATCGTTCAACGGCTGTAGATCGGCCTGGTACGTGGTCGCGTGGTCGGCGCTCGCAGGGGTCGCGGCGAGCACCAGCAGCAACGCTCCGGCGAGCAGCGTCATCGATCGTCTGTTCTTCACGTGTTGCTCCACATCGTCGTCTGGCGGTCACACAGACGTTCGATGCGGATGTGCCGGCGGATGGGTGCCGACGCGCAGCTGCCGGTCAGGCGCCGCCCGCGAGACCACAGAACCGCAGCCCCGTCAGGGCGATCGTGCGCGCCACGACCGCGAGGTCGGCGATGGGCACCGACTCGTCGGGACGGTGGGCATCGCGCACATCGCCTGGACCGAACACCACCGTGGGGATGCCGCCGAGGTTCGTGGTGAGACCGAGATCGCAGCCGTAGGGCATGCCGCGCAAGGGTGGCGCCGCGCCGGTCACCTGCGTCGCCGCCGACCGCACCGCCGACACGATGTCGGCGTCCGGGGAGGTGCGCCCTGGATAGAACTGCCCGCCCCACCACTCCACGGTGGGCGGGTGCGTCGACAGCCATGGATCGTCGGCCGCGGCTGCGGCGACCGCGGACTCGAACATGCCACGCGCGGCGTGGAGGTCCTCACCCGGCGCGACGCCGTACCTGCCCTCCCACACCAGCCAGTCCGCCTCCGACGACGGCCAGTCGCCCCCGGCGATGCGCCCACCGCAGATCGCGAACGGCCGGTCGAGCCAGTCGAACAGCGGGTCGTCCACGGCCGCGTTGCGCCGCCGTTCGAGCTCGATGACGGCGCGGTGCACGCCGAAGAACGCCTCGATCGCGCTGACCCCCTCCTCCCGCAGGCAGCCGTGCGCCGACAGCCCGCGCACCCGGATGCGCCACGACAGCGCGCCGGCCACCGCGGGCACGACCGCGAGCGCGGTCGGCTCCATGATGATGCAGCCGTCGGCCCGCACACCGCGATCGAGCAGCGCGAGTGTGCCGCACCCCCCGTCCTCCTCGCCGACGACCGACGCCAGCGAGACCTGTCCGGCCAGCGGCACGTCGAGTGCGACGAGCACCTCCAGCGCATGCAGTGCCGCGGCGAGCCCGCCCTTCATGTCACAGGCCCCGCGCCCGTGGACGCGGCCGTCGCGGACTACCGGCTCGAACGGCGGTGTGGTCCAGTCCGACGGTGTGCCGGGCGGCACCACGTCGACATGACCGTTGAGCAGCAACGCGGGCCCGTCGTCGGCGCCGTAGGTGGCGAGCACACCGAGCGCCGCGCTGCGGTCGACCTCGGCGCTGTACCAGTCGTGGTGCGACAGCGCGTCCACGTCGATCTCCCACCGCGTGACGTCGACGCCGGTCGCTGCGAGCAACTCGCTCACCTGCTGTTGCCCCGCGGTCTCGTCGCCCGACAGCGACGGCACCGCGATGAGATCCGACAGCAACGCCACGATCCGCTGTTCGTCGACGGCGTCGAGCACCGCTCGCGTGACGGTCGGATCGATGTCCATGCCACCTCCATGCCCGCTCGGGCGGTACGGTGCGCCCATGCCCGTTGTGCGTGGCGTCGCCGCCATCATGTTCCTCGTGCTGGGTGCCTGCACCGGGAGCGCGACGCAGCCGTCCGACGATGCCGGAACCGCCACGACGTCCCCGTCGGGCGCGGCGGTCGAGCCGACCGAGCGCGGCAGCGTGGAGGCCGTGACGTTCGACAGCGCAGATCTCACGCTGGAGGGCGACCTGCGGCTCCCGGACAGCGAGGGGCCACATCCAGGCATCGTCCTCGTCCACGGCAGCGGGCCCAACGGCCGTGACGGCGTGGTGCCCGGACAGCTCGCCATGGCATTCCCGCAGCCGGTGGGCGTGCTGGCTGATCTCGCGGCAGCGCTGCGCGACGCCGGCTACGCCGCGCTGATCTACGACAAGCGGTCGTGCGGCAGCTTCAACGGCTGCGCCGACAACGGCTACCCGGCACCCGCCGACGACCTGACGATCGAGACCTTCGTCGAGGACGCCCAGGCGGCGGTGGCGTATCTGCGGTCGCGTCCCGAGATCCGTCCGGAGGCCGTGGTGGTCGCCGGACACAGCCAGGGCGCGTCGTTCGTCCCCGGCATGCTGCTCGATGATCCGCGGCTGGCCGCGGGGGTCCTGCTCGCCGCGCCGTACGATCCCGTCGACGCGCTGCTGGCCGAGCAGGCGGACACGGTCGGCCAGATCGTCGGTGCGCTCGACGACCCACCGCCTGGTGCCGTCGGCAGCATCACCCGACTGCGGCAGCTCGCGCGTTCGGTGTCCGACCTGCGCAGCGGCGCGGTCGACGACACGACGCAGTTCGCCGGCGCGACGGCCGGCTTCTGGCGGTCGTGGCTGCGCCTGAGCGACGGCGTCCCGCAGCTCGCGGTGCAGGCCCACCAGCCACTCCTGGTGCTCAACGGCAAGGTCGACACCAACGTCGGACCCGAGCAGACGACACGCTGGCGGCGGACCCTGACCGACGTCAGCGACCGGGTCGTGGCACTCGACTGTGTCAGCCACGCGCTGAACTGTCTGCACACCGACGATCCCGCGACGGTCGACCCCGCCGAGATCGACACGTCCGTCGATCCGCGGGTGCCTGCCACCATCGCCGACTTCCTCG
>JAHWKT010000165.1 GCA_019347695.1 Actinomycetota bacterium
TCGTGATGTCTGCGCCCCTGGTCACGACCAACGTCAAGCACTTTCCGATGTTGGCAGGTCTGCAGACCCCATACTGAGGTCGCCGTCCTCGGCGGCGATCGCCTGGCCGTAACGGACCATCTGATCTGGCGGCGATCCGGTGGGCGTCCTCCCGGTCGACGGCGATCATCGTCACCGCACATCGCCCATTGCGTTCGGGTCGGGCGTGGCTGATGCTAACAGCGGCACGAGGCCACAACCGCGTGTTCTCGAGGGCGCCCGCGTCGTCGAGGGCCTGTCCCCAGGGGGCGAGTATGACCGCGACCGTGACCGAGCAGGTGACCGAGGTCGAGCAGGCGGCGATCGACTGGCTCGAGCATTTCGAGCAGGCCGCGTCGGCACGTGACGCGGAGGCGTTGCAGTCGTTGTTCCTCGAGGACTCGTGGTGGCGCGACCTGCTGGCGTTCACGTGGGACCTGATCACCTACCGGGGCGACGAGGCGATCGTCGAGCAGCTGGTCCCGCGACTGGCGGACGCTGCGCCCAGCGGGTTCCGGCTCGAGGACGGCAAGGAGGTGACGCTCGACCCCGACGCAGGCTTCATCGGTGCGTTCTTCACCTTCGACACGGCGATCGCGCAGTGCCGGGGGTTCCTGCGGTTGATGCGCGACGGCGAGGGCGACGACGCGCCATGGAAGGCGTGGACGCTGCTGACCGCGATGGAGCAGTTGACGGGCCACGTGGAGAGCCGCGGCGCTGCCCGTCCCCAGGGCGTCGAGCACGGCACGCGGCGCGACCGCGAGAGCTGGCTGGACCGCCGCAGGAAGGAACACGACTTCACGACCGAGGCTCCCGACGTCGTGGTGGTCGGCGCGGGCCAGGCGGGCCTCACCGTCGCGGCGCGGTTGCGGATGTTCGGTGTGCCCACGCTCGTGGTCGAGCGCAACCAGCGGATCGGTGATAACTGGCGCCAGCGCTACCACACGCTGGTCCTGCACGATCCCGTGTGGTACGACCACATGCCCTACCTGCCGTTCCCGGACCACTGGCCGGTGTTCTCGCCGAAGGACAAGCTGGCCGGCTGGTTCGAGTCGTACGCCGCGGCGCTCGAGCTCAACGTGTGGACCGGCACCGACTTCCTTGGCGGCGACTTCAGCGACAAGACCGGTCGCTGGTCGGTGCAGGTGCGGCGCGCCGACGGCTCCCAGCAGACGCTGCACCCGCGTCACGTGGTGCTCGCGACCGGCATGAGCGGGGTGCCCTTCGTGCCCGACATCGCCGGTGAGGAGGACTTCACCGGCGAGATCGCGCACTCCGCGTGGCACTCGGGCGCCCAGCCGTGGTCGGGGAAGAAGGCTGTCGTCGTCGGCACCGGCAACTCGGGCCACGACATCGCCCATGAGTTCCACGAGTACGGCGCCGACACGACCGTCGTACAGCGCTCGTCGACGTACGTCATGACGTCCAAGAACGGCATCGACGTGCTGTTCGAAGGGCTCTACGAGGAGGGTGGTCCGCCGACGGAGGACGCCGACCTGATCTTCGCGTCGATCCCATACCCGCTGCTCGCGGAGTTCCACAAGGAGGCGACCAAGGAGATCGCGCGACGCGACGCCGACCTGCTCGAGCGGCTCGAGGCGGCCGGGTTCTCGTGGACGAGCGGCGAGGACGGCTCGGGTCTGTTCATGCTGTACCTGCGCCGGGGCGGTGGCTACTACATCGACGTCGGCGCGTCGGAGCTGATCGCGGACGGCAAGATCAAGGTCAAGCAGGGCTTCGAGATCACACGCTTCACGCCAGAGGGACTGGAGTTCGAGGACGGCTCGACCCTGCCCGCCGACATCGTGGTGCTGGCCACCGGCTACCAGAACATGCGCGAGAGCGCCCGGCATCTGTTCGGCGACGAGGTCGCCGACCAGGTAACCCCGGTGTGGGGCCTGGACGCCGACGGCGAGCTGCGCACGATGTGGCGCCGGTCGGGCCATCCCGGGCTGTGGTTCATGGGTGGCAACCTGCACCAGGCGCGCCACTACTCCAAGATGCTCGCCGTGCAGATCAAGGCGGTCGAAGAGGGCCTCGTGGAGCGCAGCTGGGAGCCCGCGACCAACGTGTGACCGCGCGGCCGCTGCGCGCGCCTGCGACCGGCCACGTACCGCGGGCACCGGTACCGGGTCGAAGCCTCGGCGGGGACGCGACGCGAGACGAGCGCCGCGCAGGCGGCCGGGCACGCGGTCGGGGATGGCGGCAGCCTCGTCGCTGTTCTGCGTGCTGCTACCGGGCGATCACGTCGTCGCGCCGCGGATCATGTACGGGGGGTTGCGCAAGTGGCTCAGCGAGTTCGCGCTGTCGTGGGGCGTCGCGATCACGTGGGCCGACGCCACCGACATGGCGGCGGTCGGCGCCGCGGTGCGTGCGGGTCGCACGCGGCTGGTGTGGATCGAGACGCCCGCCAACGCGACCTGGGAGGTCACCGACGTCGCCGCCGCGGCCGAGGTCGCCCACGAGGCGCACGCGTTGCTCGCCGTCGACAGCCCGGTACGTCCGCCTCGAGCCGCTCGCATCGGCCGATCCGGCTCGCCTTCGCCGCCATCTGCGGCCGACGATCGACCGCTACGCCTACGGCCCCCTGCCTCCAGACGGCACGTAGACCGGCTGTCCACAGGTCGCCGTGCGGCTGTGCGCCCGTGATCTGCGAGACTCGCGGCCATGGGCAGGAACAACAAGCAGCGCCGGGCCACCAAGAGGCGGCGACAGCGGGCGAACCGACGCGCCGGATCGGCGGCCGCCGCCGGGGGCACGAGGGGTGACCCGCCACCCGATCTCGAGGCGACGCTGGGGGCAGCGGTGTGGTCGTGGGACGCCGATCCCCGCGCCCACGAGGCGCTGCTGGGCCAACTCGACGAACTCGCGGCCAGCGGGCTGCCGGTCTTCGCCACCGCGACGGCTCGGCTGCATGACGTCCTCGACGATCTGTGGCGCCGAGGGTGGACGCCGGCCGATGTCGTCCACGTCACCGCGCGGAGGCTCACCGGCGCCCATGCCGACATCGTCAGCGCCGCGGCCATCGCCGACGGACGACGCAGGGCGGAGTCTGACTCCGCGCCGCACGGGCGCTGGCTGGCGCAGCTGGACGTGCTGTCAACCCGGCCGGCGGCCCGGGGGGCGGAGACCGCCGGCTCGGCGGTCCGCCTCGTGGTTGCCGCGCTCGGTCTGCTCACCCGGCTCCCGCCGCTGCCACCCACGATGCCACACCCCGGGCAGACGTCCGCCATCGACGACGCGTGGGCCGGTATGGATCAACGGATGCTCGCGCGGGTCCGCGGCCTGCTCGCCAAGGCCGAGTCGACCGAGTTCGACGAGGAGGCCGAGGCGCTCACCGCCAAGGCGCAGGAGCTCATCACCCGCTATGCGATCGCCGACGCGCTGCTGCACACCCCCGCCGACACGGGCGAGCCGTCGGTTCGCCGCGTGCCGGTCAACAACCCCTACCCGGACGCGAAGGCCTCGCTGCTGTCGGTGATCGCCGACGCGAACCGGTGTCAGGCCGTGCACTCGCCTGACATGGGATGGGTGACGCTGTTCGGGTACGACGGCGACCTCGACGCGGTCGAGCTGCTGGCCGCATCGCTGCAGGCGCAGGCGACCAACGCGATGGCGCGGCAGGGCTCGCGCCGCGGGCGCGACGGGCGGTCGACGACCCGCTCGTTTCGCCGCGCGTTCCTGTACGGCTTCGCGATACGCATCGGTGAGCGACTGCGGACGACCGTCGATGACGAGGTGCGCGCAACTGGTTCGGCGCAGGCTCGCCTGCTGCCGGTCCTCGCCGAGCGGGAGGACCGCGTCGACGCTGCCGTCACGGCGACCTTTCCCGAGGTGGAGCGGCGGACGACGCAGATCACCAACGCGACCGGCTGGTCGGCGGGGCAGGCAGCCGCCGATCTGGCCGACCTCGGTGCCTCGACGCGCCGCCTCGACGCCCGTCAGCCGTAGCGGTTTCGTCAATTCTGAGTATGTCACTCTCTGTAGTTCTATTTACTCTCCGTGATGAACCGGGCGGAGTGTGAGGGAGGAACGATGCTGCAGCACGTCGATCGTGTCGTGGTGCTCGTCGCCTCGAAGGACGGCGCGGCGACCATCGGTCGGACGGTCGCCTCCGCGGTGACCCAGGCTGACGTGTACGTGGTGTCTGACGGTTCGACCGACGACACCGCGCAGACCGCGCAGGCCGCTGGCGCGACGGTGCTCGACCTCGACGTCAACGTCGGCAAGCCTGCCGCCGTCTACCGTGCGGTCAACGCGTTCGAGCTGCTGGACCGGTACGTGGCGGTACTGATCATCGATGACGACACGACCGTCGCTCCCGACTTCGTTCGTCAGTCGCTGCGCCGCATGGTCGTCAATCGACGTGCCCTGGTGCCGGAGACCCCCTACACCGGTCACGAGCGCCGCCTCGCTGAGCGACGGACCCACCCGTTCACCCCGGACACGGAGCGGCGGGCCACGCCTGTGGGCATCGTCGTGGGCAGGACGATCACCGACTGGGACCATCGGCGTCGCTGGAACATGTGGGTCGGTTCGCGTGCCTACGCGTACTGGCGCTACCAGGCGACCATCCGACGGGGCCAGGACCGGGTGAACGCGCTCAACTGCATCTCCGGCTCCAACTCGATATATCTCTCGCCGCTGCTGAGAGACGTCCTCGTCGAGCAGACGCCCTACATCGTCGACGACACCTACTGGTTGCTGGAGACGCAGCGGCGTGGCCTCGGCCGGGTGGTCTACGCGCCGGAGGCACACGCCTGGATCCAGGACCCGACGAATCTGCGTGACTGGTACAAGCAGAACTTGCGGTGGCTGTGGGGCACCTTCCAGGGCGTTGCCGGGCACCGCGTGGGTCGCAGGCGCTCGTGGTTCGACTTCTGGTACGTCACGTTGATCGTCGACTGGGCCATGTACGTGCTGCTGTGGCCGGTGCTGCTCGCGCTGCTGCTCGTCAACGACTGGGTCGAGCCCGGCACGGTCGGTGTCAGCGTCCTGGCCGGCTATGGCCTATGGACCGCCGCCGCTGCCTGCGCACTGCGCAAGTGGCGCCTCGTGGCTCTGACACCAGCGATCATGGCGATCGACGTCCTGTACCGCGCCATATTCATCCACGCGCTGGTCAAGACCGTCCGGCACCCGACGGTCACGTCGTGCAGGTGGGACTCGCCCACCCGCTACCAATCGGTCTCCGAGCTCGCGGACGCATCGTCCGACGTATCTCACCTGCGAGAGGAGGTGTTCACATGAGTGGCGGAACCCTGCCCTTCACGGGGTCACTGTTCACCGCGCCGTTGTCGTTGCTCGGGCTGTTCCTGACGCTGTCCGGCTGGATCGGCAGCAAACTCGGTGTGCGCACGACGTCCGACAGCTAACCGGCCTGGCCGGCGGTCGGCGCGACGCCGTCGCTGACCGCCGGCATCCGGTTGCAACCCGACAAGGACGCACGCATGTCGACACTCCCCGGACTCGACCGACATCCTCCGCAAGACTCGCACGGTGCGACGGTGACGCCCGCTGCGTCACCCACTGGCGCTGCCCGCGTACCCGCGCGGAACGCCATGGGCATGCTGTTGCACAGGATCTCGCGCACGGTGATGATCGCCGGTCTCGTGCTGCTGGCCGCCGTCGCTGCGGCCCACCTCATCACGGCCAGGTCGGCAGACGCGACTCAGGTCGCGATGGCCGACGAGTGGGCGCAGCTCGGCGCCGCCACCTCACAGACCGTCACCGACGGGTCCGGACGTCGGACGGATGCAGCGCCCGCAGCCGCCGGGGAGCCGATCGCGCCGCTCGACGACGCAGCCGCACTCGCAAGGGTCGAGGTCCGACGTCCCGGCGCGGGCCCGCTGCTGGACGGTCCCTTCTACGTCGGCGAAGGCATCGCGCAGGCGCAGATCGACCGGGGCCCCAGCCACTACCCGGCGTCGGCGCTACCGGGGCACGACGGCAACTTCGCCGTCGCCGGACACCGCACCATGCACGGCGCTCCCTTCGGCGACCTCGACGAGGTGCGTCATGGCGACGAGGTGCTGGTCACGGACCGCGCCGGGCGGCAGTTCCTGTATCGGGTGGCGGAGCAGCGGATCGTGAGCCCCACCGACACGTGGGTCGTGGATCCCGATCCGTTGGGTCGTGGCACACCGACGCTGACCTTCACGACCTGCCACCCCCGCTACTCTGCGCGACAACGCCTTGTCGTCTGGGCCGAGCTGGTGCCCCACGGTGCACCCGATGAGGGCCAGGCGCAGCCTATGCCTGTTGGTGCGGGCATGTGATGTATAGTGACATCATGCAGCGGACACAGGTGTACCTGTCTGAGGAAGACGTGGAGGCGCTTGATCGCGCTGTGGCGCAGACCGGCGCGTCACGTTCGGAGCTCATCCGGCGCGCCATCCGCCGCCAGTACACGACGCAGTCGGCCGAGGAGCGGATCGAGAGCCTGGAGCGCAGCTTCGGCGCCTGGCGGGACCGGGACGACAGTGGCGCCGAGTACGTCGACGCCATCCGCGGCGATCTGAACGATCGGCTCCCGCGTCTCGGTCTGGAGTGATCGTTCTCGACACCACGGTGGCCGTCGACCACCTCCGTGGTCACGAACCGGCCCGGCGGCTGCTCGTCGGTCACGCACGCCGCAACACGACCGTGCTGGCGAGCGAGGTCACCCGGTTCGAGCTCCTCGTCGGGGTGCGCGGGCACGAACTCGCCGAGCTCGAGGCCTTCTTCCGCTCGATCGAGTTCGTAGCGGTCACTGCCGACGTCGCCCGCACTGCCGCGGGGTTCGCGCGCCAGCATCGACGCAGTCACTCGGGCATCGACAAGGCGGACTATCTGATTGCGGCGACGAGTGTCGTGATGTCTGCGCCCCTGGTCACGACCAACGTCAAGCACTTTCCGATGTTGGCAGGTCTGCA
>JAHWKT010000035.1 GCA_019347695.1 Actinomycetota bacterium
CTCGCGAACCCCCTGCTCGACCGCCAGCGCACGGGCACGGTCAGCCGCCTGGTAGCCCGCGGCGTCGGCGTCGAGCGCGAGGATCACGCGGCGCGCGAACTTCTCGAGCTGGCCGAAGTGCTCCCCGGTCAACGCCGTACCACAGGTCGCCACCGTGTGCCGTGCGCCGGCCTGGTGCATGCCGATCACGTCGAGGTAGCCCTCGACGACCACCGCCGTGTCGTTGCGCTGGATCTCGGCGCGTGCCCAGTTGAGCCCGTACAGGACCCGCGACTTGCGGTAGACCTCGGTCTCCGGCGAGTTGATGTACTTCGGTGGCCGCTGGTCGCGGCCAGCTGTCCGCAGATCGACGCCTGGCACGATCCGTCCGCCGAACGCGACGACGTCGCGCCCGCTGGAGTCGTAGATCGGAAAGATGACCCGGCCCCGGAAGCGGTCGACGAGGCCCCGCTGGCCGCGCGTCGCGAGGCCGGCGTCGGCGATCTCCTGCTGGGAGAAGCCCGCCCCGGTCAGCGCGCGCACGGTCGCGTCCCACGAGTCCGGAGCCCAGCCGAGCTCGAAGTGGCCGGCGATGTGCTCGGTCAGCCCACGGCCGACCAGGTAGCCGCGCGCCGGTGCACCCTCGGTCGCCGCGAGCTGCGCCCGGAAGAAGGCGCTGGCCTCGCCGAGGCACTCGACGAGGCGGGTCCGACGCCCCAGCGCCCGGCGCTGGCCGGGCGACAGCTCCTCGTACCGCAGGGTCACACCCTCGAGCCGCGCCAGCCGCTCGACGGCTTCGGGGAACGTCAGCGCCTCGATGCGCTGCAGGAAGTCGTACACGTCGCCTCCCACATCGCAACCGAAGCAGTGGAAGAAGCCGCGTGCGGGATCGACGTAGAACGACGGCGTGCGCTCGTCGTGGAACGGGCACAGTCCCCGCAGCCGGCTGCCGCTGCGCTTGAGCGCGGTGTAGTCGCTGACGACCGCCGCCAGGTTGGCCCGCTCACGCAGCGTCTGTACGTCCTCGTCGTTGATCCTGCCAGCCACGCCCGCTCCTCGATGCCTGGTCGTGAATATGCCAGCTGTGCCGGGGAACCATCGGCGCATGCTCAAGTCATCGCGTCGAGGACACGATGATGCACGCACCGCACGGGACATGATGCCGCTCGACGACGAAGGACTGCCGTCGGACGAACGCGCGTCCCTGCTCGCGCTCGAACCGGGTGATGAGGACGGATGGCACCGGTTGGTGCGGGGGTACCGCCTCGCCGGTCTGTTGCTGAGCGCACATCGGATGGGGCTGCTCCGCGCGATGGCCGACGGCGCGGTCCACACCTCGGACGAGCTCGCCGGACAGCTCCTCGCCGATCCGAAACTGCTGATCGACATCTGCCGCGCGCTGCGGGCGACCGGACTGATCGCCCACACCGACGCAGGGTGGCAGCTCAGCGAGGCGGGGATCCGACTCGCCACCGACCATGCGGCGGGACTCGAGTTCGAGGCGATGGCCGAGGACTACGTCCGCTGGGGCGAGCTCGATCGGCACGCGCGGCTGCTCTGGCGGGATGGCCGCACGGAGCCGACGACGCACGACGACGACCGTGTCGGCGACAACGAGCAGGCTGCCCGTCGGTATGCGCACCGCATGAGCAACCGCCGTCGGCTCCAGGCTGCGCGGCTCGTCGAACACGTCCGTCCGACGCGGCCGCTGACGATCCTCGACGCGTGGGGTGGCGACGGTTACGTGGCGCGCCAGATCAGCCGCGCGTGGCCCGGCGCGACGTGCACCGTGCTGGAGGTCCCGACGATGGCCCAGGTCGCGCGGGAGGCGTGTGCCGGCCACCCCCGCATCGCGGTCGTGGAGGGCGATCTGCTCCCCGGCGACCCCAGCGCCGCACTGGGCGGCGAATCGGTCGATGTCGTCGTGCTGTCGCACGTGCTCCAGAGCCTGCCGATTGGCCGACGCCGCGACCTGTCGACCCAGATCGCGCACGTGCTCGCGCCTGGTGGCTGTCTGCTGTCCAGCGAGTTCGTGCTGCGCTGGGACGACCGTGACTCGCTCGATGTGCTGCTGTGGACGGTGGCACGCACGTCGGCGAACTGGCAGGGCGAGCCGCTGCGCGCAAACGAGCAGGACATGCTGCTGCGCGGCAACGGCCTGGCCGCAGTGGCGTCGTGGTGGGTCACCCAGTCGACGCGTGCCGTGCTGGGTGTCAGACCAGCGGCCGGCGTGGAGCCCGCGCTGCTGGTGCGAACCGATCGTTGACGCACGTCCTGGTGTCGTCACACCGGGTCGCTCGCAGCTCGCATGACTTACGGCCCACACGCGCCCACCGGACGACTACCGTGGCCCCAAGGGCACGCGTGGCCCGAAGCCAATGGTCGTCACCCGAGGAGTTCCGCCGTGCAGCGCGTCACACTGCGAGAGCTGGCCACCGCCACCCGCATCGCCGATGCCTTGGTCTACACCGTCGGTGTCGCCGGCGTGGTCGCCGGGGGGTTGCTCCTGCGCGCCGGCTCGATCGGATTCGCGCTGGTCGCCTGGACGTTGACATTCGTCGCGGGCGCCGCGCTGCGACTGCTGTCGGCGATCACCCGCGGCATCGCCGACCTCAAGAGCGAGCTGGACCGGCCGGCCGGTCCTTCTCCGCAGCTGCCGCCGGCGGACCCCGACGCCCCGCCCGACCCCTACCGCCGCTGGGGCGGCTGGCACTGACCGATCCGGGGACGAATCTCACCGCCCCAGCGCGGGCCTGTTCCCCAGGTCAAGAGAGCCACCTGATCTGGGGACGAACCTCACCGCCCAACGCATGGTTGATCCCCAGATCGGGGCAGCGTCACCGACCGGGGGTGGTCAGCAGCGCGGCAGGCGCTCGGTGAGGTAGCCGACCAGCTGATCGATCGCCACGCGGTCCTGGCCCATCGTGTCGCGGTCGCGGACGGTCACCTTGCGATCGTCCTCCACCGTCTCGAAGTCGACCGTCACGCAGTACGGGGTGCCGACCTCGTCCTGCCGTCGGTAGCGCCGGCCGATCGCGCCGGCGTCGTCGTACTGCGTGATGAAGTCCGTCTTGAGCAGGTCGCTGACCGCGCGCGCCGTCGGCACGAGCTTGTCGTTGCGTGACAGTGGCAGCACCGCCACCTTGATCGGCGCCAGCGACGGGTGCAGCTTGAGCAGCGTGCGGCGCTCGACCTTGCCACTGGCGGTCGGTGCCTCGTCGACCCGGTACGCGTCGACGAGGAACGCCAGCGCGCTGCGGTCGACACCGGCCGCCGGCTCGATCACGTACGGCACGTAGCGCTCATCCTCGGCCTGATCGAAGTAGGACAGGTCGCGGCCCGAGAACTCCGAGTGGCGCCGCAGGTCGAAGTCGGTGCGGTTGGCGATGCCCTCCAGCTCGCTCCACGCGAACGGGAAGCGGTACTCCACGTCAACGGTCGCCTTGGCGTAGTGGCTCAGCTCGTCGACCGCGTGCGGACGGATGCGCAGGTTCTCCGGCCGCATGCCGTGCTCGACGTACCAGTTCCAGCGCTGGGTGATCCAGTAGTCGTGCCAGGCCTCATCGGTGCCCGGACGGACAAAGAACTCCATCTCCATCTGCTCGAACTCGCGGACCCGGAAGATGAAGTTGCGCGGGGTGATCTCGTTGCGGAAGCTCTTGCCCACCTGGGCGATGCCGAACGGGATCTTCTGGCGGCTCGTCAGCTGCACGTGCGCGAAGTCGACGAACATCGCCTGCGCCGTCTCGGGACGCATCCAGACCTGGGCGCTCGTGTCCTCCGTCGGGCCGACGAACGTCTTGAACATCAGGTTGAACGCCTTCGGGTCGGTGAACTCCTTGTTGCCACAGTTGGGGCAGAAGATCTCGCCCGCCTTGTTGGGCTCGAGGTGATCGGCGCGCCAGCGCTGGTTGCAGTTGGTGCACTCGACGAGGGGGTCGGTGAAGCCCTCGACGTGCCCGGACGCCTCCCAGACCCGTGGGTGCATCAGGATCGACGCGTCGAGCTGCACCACATCGTCGCGCAGCTGCAGCATCGCGCGCTTCCACGCCGCCTTGACGTTGTCCTTGAGCGCCGCGCCGAGCGGGCCGAAGTCCCACGCGCCGCGCAGCCCGCCGTAGATCTCCGAGGACTGGAAGATGATCCCACGGCGCTTGCACAGCTCGACGATGGTCTCCATCGTCACGTCGTGCTCGCCGGCCGTCGTGTCGGCGTGCGGGTCGACGGTCGTGTGGGTAGCGGTGAAGGCGGGGGGTAGATGTGCAGCGCTGGCCACGTCGGTCCTCCACTTCGCGGAGCCTGGTTCCACGAAAATCGATCGTCTCGCTGGCGCTCGACTCCCGACGGTCTAGGGAGCTCGCCCGGCACAGAAACTATGAATCGGCCCCCGGGTGACTCCGCCGGAGACCGCGATGCCGGCCATCATACGATCACCGCGAGCAGAGAGGATCCCCGCCGATGCATCCACGCCCGTCGTTGTGGTCGAGCGCACTACGGCTGATCGGCTCCGCCGAGGACGCGATCACGGTTGCCCGGGTCCGGCGCAAGATCGCGCGCGGCGACCTGGAGCCAGCCGAGATGGTCCCCCACCGCGGGCACGGCACGCGGGAGTGGCTGCGCCTGCAGGTGCGGGTGCTGGAACGCAGCGGGGTCACCCCGGGCATGGTGGACGATCCGTGGTGGCGCAACGTGATCACGGCGACCCGACGCTTCGTGTCCACCGAGATCCCGGGCGCGATCGTGCGCGCGACCATCGACGGGCAGACGCACGAGGTGACCACCGGCGTCGAGGGGTACGCGCGCTTCGAGGTGGCCAACACCGAGCCGGAGCGCACCGGATGGCGCACCGCCGAGCTGGAGCTGGTCGGACCGCTCGGCGAGGGCCAGGACCGCTGCACCGCGACCGGCGAGATCCTCGTGCCGGACCCGCACGCGCAGATCGGCATCATCAGCGATGTCGACGACACGATCATGCACACCGGCCTGACCGAGACGGCGGGCATGCTGCGGACCACGTTCCTGCACAACGCGACGACCCGTGTGCCCTATCCGGGGGTCGCCGCCTTCTACCGTGCCCTGTGCGCGGGCGGTGACGTGAGCCGACCGATCTTCTTCGTGTCGGGCAGTCCCTGGAACCTGTACGACCTGATCGTGCGGTTCATCGACCGCCACGACATCCCGGCCGGTCCGCTGTTCCTCAAGGACTGGGGCATCGACGAGCACAAGTTCATCAAGGAGGACACCCACGCGTACAAGCTCGACCGGATCACCCGGCTGCTTGAGACGTATCCGGAGCTCGACGTCGTGCTCATCGGCGACAGCGGACAGAAGGACCCCGAGATCTACACCGACGTCATCACGCGCTTCCCGGACCGCATCGCGGCGGTCTACATCCGCGACGTCACCGCCGACCCGTCCAGGGACGAGGCGGTCCGGACCCTGCTGCGCACCCTCGAGGACCATGACGTGCCGTCGGCGTTCGGCCCGTCGACGCTCAGTGCGGCGACCGACGCGGCGTCACGGGGCCTGATCGACGCCGACAGGCTCGACGGGATCCGCCGCGCGTGCGAGGCTGACACCGCGCGCTGACCCTCCCCCGACATGTCGAGACCTTGGCAACTGGGTAGATTCTGGTAACGTCCACGAGGCCGGTCGTAGAGAAGGGCATGTGCGATGTCTGATGAGCCGCTGATCGCCATGCGCGGTGTCAACAAGTGGTTCGGCGATCTGCACGTGCTCCAGGACATCAACCTCGAGGTCGATCACCAGGAGGTGGTGGTGGTCATCGGCCCGTCCGGGTCGGGCAAGTCCACGCTGTGCCGGGCGATCAACCGCCTCGAGCCGATCCAGGAGGGCGAGATCACCATCGACGGCGAGCGGCTACCGGAGGAGGGCAAACAGCTCGCACGGCTGCGTGCCGACGTCGGCATGGTCTTCCAGCAGTTCAACCTGTTCGCGCACAAGACCATCAAGGAGAACGTGACGCTCGGCCCGATCAAGGTGCGCAAACAGGACAAGAAGGAAGCCGACGAGCTGGCACAGGAGCTGCTCGACCGCGTCGGTGTCGCCACCCAGGCCGACAAGTACCCGGCCGAGCTGTCGGGCGGTCAGCAACAGCGCGTGGCGATCGCCCGCGCGTTGGCCATGAAGCCCAAGGCGATGCTGTTCGACGAGCCCACGTCCGCGCTCGACCCGGAGATGATCGCCGAGGTCCTCGACGTGATGCTTGAGTTGGCCGACGAAGGTACTACGATGGTCGTAGTAACTCACGAGATGGGCTTTGCGCGGTCGGCAGCACGACGGGTCGTGTTCATGGACGAAGGGATGATCGTCGAGGTCGCCCCGCCCGACAAGTTCTTCGATTCGCCGGAGACGGAGCGCGCACAGGACTTCTTGTCAAAGATCTTGGCCCACTAGCTGGAAGGAACCCAGCCAATGCGAACACGACGACTGCGGGTCTTCGGACTCGTCATGATCCTGATGCTGCTGCTCGCAGCATGCGGCGGAGGCGACGGCGGCGGTGACAGTGCCGAGGGTGGCGGCGATGGCGGTGCCACTGAGGAAGCCGCCGGCGCGAGCGAGGAAGACGGGGGCGGCGAGGCCGCCGGTGGCACCGTCGGCGTCGACGCACCCGGCGTCCAGGAACTGAAGGAGCGGGGCACCATCCTCATTGGCATCAAGGAGGACCAGCCGCTGTTCGGTGTCGGCGGTCCCGGCGGTGTCGAGGGCTTCGACGCCGAGATCGCCAAGCTCGTGGTCGAGGGCATCTTCCAGGACGGCGATCCCGACAGCCACATCGAGTTCCAGGAGGCCGTGTCGGCCAACCGTGAGCCGTTCCTGCAGAACGAGGAGGTCGACATGGTGATCGCGACCTACACGATGAACGAGGAGCGCGACGAGGTCGTCGACTTCGCCGGTCCCTACTACAAGACCGGTCAGCAGCTGATGGTGCCCGAGGGCAACCCCGAGGGCATCCAGTCGCCCGAGGACCTCAACACGGGTGACCTGACGACGTGCTCGGTCGAGGGCTCGACGTCCCTGCAGAACTTCCAGGAGGCGGCACCCGACGCCGACACCATCACCTTCGACACCTACTCCAAGTGTGCCGAGGCGATGAACGACGGTCGCGTCGACGCGACCACGACCGACGGCGCGATCCTGTTCGGCCTGGTCGACGAGTTCGGTGGGTTCGAGGTCGTCGGTGACGAGTTCAGCGATGAGCCGTACGGCATCGGCGTTCCGGAGGGCGCGACGGACCTGCGCCTGTACCTCAACGAGCGCATCTGCCAGATCCAGCAGTCCGGCGAGTGGGACCAGGCGTTCGAGGACACCGTCGGCGTGGTCGCCGAAACGCCGGAGCCGCCGGAGATCGGCTCGGTGCTCTCTTACGACCAGGTGTTCCCTGAGGGCAGCGAGTGCCCGCAGGCGAGTGGGAGCGGCGGCGGCTCGACGGAGTCTGCCAGCTAGACGGTGACGACAGGCTGCGGGCCGGTGTCCCAGGCGCCGGCCCGCAGCGCCGCAACTTGAGGAGCGCGGATGAACCCGTTCACCTTCCTGATCGACAACTGGGATCTGTACATCAATGGGTTCCTCCGCCTGTTCCAGGCCGCCAACCTGGCATTCGTCCTCGCCATGATCGTCGGCGTGATCATCGCCTCGTTCAGAGTCAGCCCCATCCCCCCACTGCAGCGCTTCGCGGCGTTCTACGTGACGGTGTTTCGCAACTCGCCGCTGTTGATCATCTTCTTCCTCTTCTTCTTCGGGCTTCCCAAGCTCGGCTTCACATTCACACCCTTCACCTCCACGGTAATCGTCATGACGCTCTACACCGGGGCCTATCTCGCTGAGACCGTGCGGTCGGGCATCAACTCCGTGGACACCGGACAGGCGGAAGCGGCGCGCGCCATCGGGCTGAAGTTCCGCGAAGTCCTCGGCACGGTGGTGATCCCACAGGCGTTGCGGACCGTCGTGGGGCCGATCGGCAACCTCTACATCGCGAACGCCAAGAACACGGTGATCGGGACCACGATCGGGTTGTTCGTCGAGACGACGGCCGCGCAGCGCCTCGCGAACAGCACCGGCCAGCCGATCGCCGCGTATAGCGCGGCAGCCATCTTCTTCGTGGTCTGGCTGCTAATCGCGGCGCAGGTGTTCACCTCGATCGAGCAACGGGTGGCGATCAAGCGATAGGAGAATCGGATGAGCTCGGTTCTCACCGAGGATCTCGGCCCACGCGGTCAGCAACGCGTGCGGATCGCCCAGTGGATCTCGCTCGTCGTGATCATCGCGATCATCGCGTTCGCGATCTTCCGGATGGCCGCCACTGGCAACTTCGCGCCCAGGCTGTACGAGCAGTTCATCGACTTCGACGAGCGATGGCCGCAGTACGTCATCGCGGGGCTGGGCAACACCATCAAGGCCGCGCTCGTCGCGATGGTGTTCGCGACGGCCATCGGGTTCATCCTGGCCCTTTCGCGCATCGCCCAGAACCCAATCTCGCGCGCGCTCGCGCGGGTCTACATCGACGTGTTCCGCAGCATCCCGCTGCTGCTGCTCATCCTGTTCGGGTTCTTCGGCATCCAGCAGTTCGTCAACATCTCGCAGCTCACCGGCCTGGTCATCGGCCTGGTCCTGTACAACAGTGCCGTGCTCGCGGAGATCTTCCGCGCCGGCATCCTGTCCCTGAGCAAGGGGCAGTCCGAGGCCGCCTCGTCGCTCGGCATGACGTACTGGCAGTCGATGCAGCTGGTGATCCTGCCGCAGGCAGTGCGCCGGATGATCCCGGCGATCGTCGCCCAGTTGGCGACCCTCACGAAGGACACCTCGCTCGGCTTCGTCATCGGCTACGAGGAGGCGCTGCGGCGCGCACGGCAGTTGGGCGAGCAGTCGCCGAGCAACGTCCTCCAGGCATTCATCTTCGCTGGCATCCTCTACTTCATCGTGATCTTCGCGCTGGCCCGGATCGCGCGACGCCTCGAAGTTCGCACGCGCAAGCGCTTCGGTGCCCAGAAGATGGAGGGCGGCGCCGGCCTCGAGGACATCGAGGCGCTCGGCGAGGAGGCCGACGAGGACGAGATGGCCGAACGCGAGCCGGCGCCGGCCACCAGCGCCTGATCAGCTCGTCTGTGCAAGAAGCTGTACGCATGCACAGCCTGGAGCGCTTCTCCAGGACGGCGCGACGTCGCGCCGGTCAGATGCCGACCGGGTGCCAGACGGTCTTGATCTCCAACGGAGCCAGCAGGCGTGCGGTGCCCGGGTCCTCGCTCCAGTCGGGCTCGTCGTGTGGCGCGGGCAGCACCCGCTTGACGTTGTCGGCGGCCGCCTCCTCCAGCGCCGCACGCTCGTCGGGGTCGACGCCGGTCAGATCGATCGCGTTGACGTCCATGTGTGACGCAAGCACGGGTGCGAGCTCGTCGGTGGATCCGGTCAGCAGGTTCACGGCGCCACCCGGCATATCCGACGTCGCCAGCACCTCGGCCAGGCTGATCGCCGGCAGCGGCCGGCGTTCACTGGCCACCACGACGGTCGTGTTACCGGTCACGATGACCGGGGCGACCACGCTGACCAGACCGAGCAGGCTCGACGCCTGTGGCGCGATCACGGCCACGACGCCAGTCGGCTCGGGCACGCTGAAGTTGAAGTAGGGACCGGCGACGGGGTTCGCCGCTCCCGCGACCTGGCTCACCTTGTCGGCCCAGCCGGCGTACCACACCCAGCGGTCGACCGCCGCCTCGACGGCTGACGTCGCCTTCGCCCGCGACAGCCCCTCCGACTGGCGGACCTCGTCGACGAACTGCGCCACGCGACCTTCGAGCATCTCAGCGACGCGGTAGAGGATCTGCGCGCGGTTGTACGCGGTGCGCCCCGACCAGCCACCGAACGCCGCGCGCGCGGCGACGACAGCGTCACGGACATCCTTGCGCGACGCTTGCGCCGCGTTCGCCAGGAACTCGTCCTTCGTCGACCGCACGTCGTAGCTGCGCCCCGACTCGGAGCGCGGGAAGGATCCGCCGATGTACAGCTTGTAGGTCTTGCGCACGGCCAGACGGTCGCTCATGGCCGCGGAGCGGTGCTGGTCGCGCCGAGGTCGTCGGGAGTGATCGGCACGCCGTCCAGCGTCAGCTGGCGGACGGCCAGATGCTTGATGTCGAGATCGGCGATGCTCACCCGGCGCATGGCCGTCTGCCCGATCGCCAACCGACCGATCACCAGCGCCCCGACGGCGCCCGCGCCGAACGCGACCGCGCCGGTCGCCAGTGCACCGATTGCCTTGCGTGTGATCGCCATGCCCTACCCATTCGTGTCGCGTGCGACGATGCTAACGCCATCGTCCGGCGAGCACGCGCATGCGACGGGGCTGTCTTGCCGACCGGCGTTCGTTGCCCCTCGTCCGGTGATGCGCTAGCATCAGATGCATGCGCACCACCGTGACGATCGACGATGACGTCCTGCTCGCGGTGAAAGAGCGTGCACGTCGTGAGCGACGCACCATCGGTGACGTGCTCTCCGATCTCGCACGTCAAGCACTGACCGGCCGGCATCGCGCAGCTGTTGGTCCCGAGCCGGACAGCTTCTTCGGGTTCGAACCGCTTCCCCACCGCGGCGACACGGTCTCCAACGAGCTCATCGACCGGTTGCGCGAGGACGAGCCGGAGTGACCCGAGCACTCCTCGACGTCAACGTCCTGCTCGCACTGCTCGACAGCGACCACGCCGATCACGGCCGCGCGCGCGACTGGATCACCGCCGAGATGGCCCACGGCTGGGCATCATGCGCGATCACCCAGAACGGGTTCGTCCGGATCGTCAGCCAACCCCGGTACCCCAGTCCTGTGGTCCCGCCGGAGGCCATCGCGCGCTTGTCCAGAGCCGCGGCCACCGAGCATCACGAGTTCTGGCTGTGCTCCGTCAGCCTGCTGGACGAGCACACGATCGACCGTTCGCGCATCCACGGTCCCCGCCAGGTGACCGACGCCTACCTGCTCGCCCTGGCGACCGCCCATGGCGGGCGTTTCGTGACATTCGATCAGTCGATGGCGCTGACAGCCGTCAAGGCCGCGAGCAACGACAACCTCGTCGTCCTCTGAGCATCACGTGGCGAGGTACGGGGCGAGGCCGTGGCGGCCGCCCTCGCGGCCGAAGCCCGACTCCTGGTAGCCACCGAACGGGCTCGTGGGATCGAACCGGTTGAAGGTGTTCGCCCACACGACGCCGGCGCGTAGGCGCTCCGCCGTCCACAGGATGCGGCTGCCCTTCTCGGTCCAGACGCCGGCGGACAGGCCATACGGCGTGTTGTTGGCCTTCGTGACGGCTTCGTCGGGCGTGCGGAACGTGAGCACCGACAGCACGGGTCCGAAGATCTCCTCGCGCGCGATGCGGTGAGACTGGCTCACGCCGGTGAACACGGTCGGGGCGAACCAGTAGCCACGATCCGGCAGCTGGCACTCGGGCTGCCAGCGCTGCGCGCCCTGCGCGTCGCCGCTGTCGGTCAACTCGGTGATGCGCGCGAGCTGCTCCGCCGAGTTGATGGCCCCCAGATCGGTGTTCTTGTCGAGCGGATCGCCGATCCGCAATGTGCCGAGCCGCCGCTTGAGACGGTCCATGACCGGTTCGAGCACCGACTCCTGCACCAGCAGCCGCGAGCCGGCGCAGCACACGTGGCCCTGGTTGAAGAAGATGCCGTTGACGATGCCCTCGACGGCCTGGTCCAGTGCGGCGTCGTCGAAGATCACGTTGGCGGCCTTGCCGCCGAGCTCGAGTGTCAGCTTCGTGGGGCGTCCGGCGAGCGCACGCTGGATCTGCTTGCCGACGCTGGTCGAGCCGGTGAAGGCGATCTTGTCGAGCCCGGGATGCTCGACGAGCGCCTGGCCGGTACCGCCGGCGCCGGTGACGATGTTGACGACCCCCGGCGGCAGGTCGATCTGCTGCAGGATCTCAGCGAGCAGCAGCGCGCTCAGCGGTGTCGTCTCGGCGGGCTTGAGCACGCAGGTGTTGCCGGTCGCCAGCGCGGGCGCGACCTTCCACGCCGCCATGAGGAACGGGAAGTTCCACGGGATGATCTGTCCGGCGACGCCCAGTGGCTGCGGGTCGGAGCCGAAGCCGGCGTGCGCCAGCTTGTCGGCCCAGCCGGCATACGAGAAGTAGTGGGCTGCGGCCGTCGGCACGTCGACGTCGCGTGACTCTTTGATCGGCTTGCCGTTGTCGAGTGTCTCGAGGACGGCGAGCTCCCGTGCCCGCTCCTGGATGACGCGCGCGAGCCGGTACAGGTACTTGGCCCGCTCGGCGTCCGACATCGGGCCCCACACCTCGGTCTGCGCGCGCCGGGCCGCGGCGACCGCCCGGTCGACGTCCTCGGCGTCCGCCTCGCCGACCGCTGCGAGCACCTCCTCGGTCGCCGGGTTCACGGTCTTGAACGTGCCGCCGCCGTGCGGCTCGACGAAGTCGCCGTCGATGAACAGCCCGTACTCGCTGCGCAGGTCGACCACGTCGCGGGACTCGGGTGCGGGCGCGTACTCCCAGGTGCTCGTCATCGTGACCTACCGCTGCCGCTACTTGAGGTCGTCATCGAAACCCTCAGTCGATCGTGTAGTAGTCGGGGCCCGCGTACGCGCCGGTGCGCTGCTTGTCGCGCTGCATCAGCAGGTCGTTGAGCAGGCTCGACGCGCCGAAGCGGAACAGGTCGGGAGTGAGCCACTCCGGTCCGGCGATCTCGTTGACGAGCACCAGGTAGCGGATCGACTCCTTGGCGTCGCGGATGCCTCCGGCCGCCTTGACGCCGATCCGGCGTTGCGTCAGCGCCTCGGCGTCGCGGACCGCCTCGAGCATCACCAGCACGACCGGTCGCGTGGCTGCCGGTGCGATCTTGCCGGTCGACGTCTTGATGAAGTCGGCGCCTGCGAGGATGGCCAGCCACGACGCGCGGCGGACGTTGTCGAGCGTCGCGAGCTCACCGGTCTCGAGGATCACCTTGAGGTGCGCGTCGCCGCACGCCTCCTTCGTCGCGACGATCTCCTCGGCGACCGCACCGTACCGGCCGGCCAGGAACGCCCCGCGGTCGATGACCATGTCGATCTCGTCTGCGCCCGCGGCGACGGCGTCCTTGGTGTCGGCCAGCTTGACGTCCAGTGACGCGCGGCCCGAGGGGAACGCGGTGGCGACGGACGCCACCTTCACCGACGTGCCGGCGGTGTGCTCGGCGGCCACACCGACCATGTCCGGGTACACGCAGACGGCCGCTGCGGCCGGCGCCGAGTCGTCTGACGGGTCGGGTCGCACCGCCTTGGCGCACAGCGCCCGCACCTTGCCTGGCGTGTCGGCCCCTTCGAGCGTGGTCAGGTCGGTCATGGAGATCGCCAGGTCGAGCGCGGTCAGCTTGGCGTCGCGCTTGATCGAGCGGGTGGCCAACCCGGCGACGCGGTCCTGCACGCCGACCTGGTCGACGCCGGGCAGACCGTGCAGGAAGCGCCGCAACGCCGCATCTGACGTCACGACATCTGGCAGCGTGAAAGCCGTGGTCATGTATCTGCAGGCTACCCCGGCCGCGGACCGTTGTCGTCACCCTGCCAGACGGTGTCGTCGCCGTGTGCGCCGCAGCGGGCGAGTGTCGCCGTGTCTCCACCGGGCCACAACGTCAGAGCGACCCCGTGCTGTCGCAGCTGGCTGATCGGTTCGAGCCGGACCCATGCGAGCGGACGGGATCGATCAGCGCGCTCCCCCGCTGCCGTGACCGCCTCGACGAACCGGTCACGTGTACGACCGTCGAGGTACTCGGCGACGACCGAGTGGTACACCACCGTCGCAACGCCGGCCGGCAGCTCGCGAAGTTGCGCGCCGACCCATGCGTCGAGCGATGCGCGATCGACGACGGCCGGCACACGACGCGCCACCTCGAGCGCGCCGCGCAGCCGTGCGTGCCGCGCCGCCTGGTCCGCCCACACCGAGGCCGTAAGGATCAACCGTCCCTCGTTGGTGGTCGGATCCACAGGGTGCAGGTCGCAGCCGCGCCGGTCGGCGACGTCGAGCCGCGCGGGTGGCGCCGGCGGTGGCGTCCGCCAGTGCGACGACAGGTCGACCGGACTGTCTTCATCGCCCATCGCGACCCCACCCCCACCGATGCGGTAGTGGTCACACCGCAGGTTGAGGCCCGCGCTGGCACCGACCTCGAGCAGGCGCAGCGGCAGGCCGGTTGCCTTCGCGACCTCGGCGAACCCGATTGCGAGCGCGGCGGCGCGGCCGACCTCGTTGGTCTGGCACGGCCGAGCGACGAGCTCCGACACCCCGCTGGGGTCGGTGACGAGCGCCGCCCGGAAGGCCGCCCACGCGCCGTCGAGCGCGCCGGTGCCGCCCACGCTCGGGTAGAAGGTGGCCAGGCGTGGGGCGCGGCGTTCGAGCACCAGGCGGTGCACCGCCGCCATCAGCCGCAGCGCCAGCGCGTCGCCACGACCATCGGCCGCGTGTCCGGCCAGCACGCGCCACGTGGGCCCCGCCGCCGCGCAGTCGTCGGCCGCGTGGTCGAGCAGGTGGCCATACAGCGGCGAGCCCATCGTGCGGCACGCCCGGGCCGCGACCCGCAGCTGCCACGCCGTGCGGTCGCGCGGACGCGACGCGGGTGGCTCCGGACCGAGCTGATCGAGCGCTTCTCCGGCCGCCGTCGACGTACTCGGCATACTGTCGCGCATGCCCGCACTGCTCGCGTCAGCCATCGTGTTCACCACCTCCGCGGGTGTGCTCGTGCTCGAGATCCTCGCCGGTCGGCTGCTCGCACCCTATGTCGGCGTCACCCTCGAGACGTTCACGGGCATCATCGGGACCGTGCTGGCGGGCATCGCCCTGGGCAGCTGGTGGGGCGGCCGCCAGGCCGACGTCCGCGACCCGCGGACGCTGCTGGGTCCGGTCATCGCGGTCGGTGGGCTGTTGGCGCTGGCGTCACTGCCGATCGTGCGACTGTTCGGCCCCGCGCTCGCCGGCCGCAGCCCGGTGACGATCGTACTGCTGGCCCTGCTGGGCTTCTTCGCTCCGGCGACCGTGCTGTCGGCCGTGACGCCGATGGTGATCAAGATCCAGCTCAACAGCCTGCGCGTGACCGGTCGCACGGTCGGCCGGCTGTCGGCGATCAGCACGATCGGCGCGCTGTTCGGCACGTTCATCACCGGGTTCGTCATGCTTGCGGCGTTTCCCACCCCGCCGATCGTGATCGCGCTGGGTGGTGCGCTGGTCGCCGCCGGCATCGGGCTGTGGGCGTGGCTGCCTCGACAGCCCGCCGGCTCACCATCGTCGGTGGCGTTCGGGGCGGTGGCGCTCGCCGCGGTCGGGTTGCTGGTCGGCACGCCCTGCGAACGCGAGACCGCGTACTTCTGCGCCTCGGTACATCCCGACGCCGACCGTGCCGGGGGGCGTCTGCTCGTACTCGATACGCTGCGTCACAGCTACGTGGACCTCGACGATCCGACCCATCTCGAGTTCACCTACGCGCGCAACGTCATCGATGTGGTCGACGCGACGTTCCCGTCTGGTCCGCTCGACGTACTGCACATCGGCGGCGGCGGGTTCACCCTGCCCGGCTACCTCGCGGCGACACGACCGGGCACCGACAGCCTGGTGCTGGAGCTGGACCCCGAACTGGTCGACCTGGCACGCGACGAGCTGGGACTCCAAACCGGACCGGACCTGCGGGTCCGCAGCGGCGACGCCCGGCTGGGCATCACGGCGCTGCCCGACGACTCGCGCGACGTCGTGATCGGTGACGCGTTCGGGGGGCTCGCAGTGCCGTGGCACCTGACCACCCGGCAGTTCGTCGCCGAGATCGACCGGGTGCTGCGCCCGGACGGCATCTACGTGCTGAACATGATCGACCACCCACCGTTGGCGTTCGCGCGGGCGGAGATCGCCACGCTCGCCGCCGTATTCGACGAGACCGCGGTCGTCGCGCCGCTCGACCGGCTGGCCGGCGACGTCGGCGGCAACTTCGTGATGGTCGGCGGCGCCGACATCGACGAGGTGAACATCGCGCTGCGACTCGACGCGCGGGGCGCCGACGACGAGATCATCACGGGCGCGCAGGTCGAGCGGTTCGCCGGCGACGCCCCCGTGCTGACCGACGACTACGCTCCCGTCGACCAGTTGCTCGAACCGCAGCCGGCGGCGACGATGCCACGTGACGCCACCGCTCGAGCCGCTGTACACCGAGTCGGCCGGCGCCGGCGACCCGGCGGTCGTGCTGGTGCACGCCGGCATCGCCGACTGCCGGATGTGGGATCGCGAGTTCGCCACGCTGGCCCGCGACCACCGCGTGATCCGCTACGACGTGCGCGGGTTCGGCCGCTCGCCGGATCCGACCCGCGACTACTCCGACCACGAGGACCTGCTCGCGGTGATGGACACCGAGCAGGTGGATCGCGCCGTACTGATCGGCGCCTCCAACGGCGGGCGGATCGTGCTCGACACCGCAGTGACCTCCCCCACTCGGGTGGCTGGTCTGGTGCTGTTGGACACCGCGGTGCCGGGTATCCCGCTGTGCGACGAGGTGCGCGCGGACTTCGCCGAGGAGGAGCAGGCGCTCGCCGCGGGTGACATCGAGCGGGCCAGGAGAATAAGCCTGCGATGGTGGGTCGACGGCGTCGACCGTGAACCGTCCCAGGTGGTCAGACCGTGCCGAAGCGGCGGGTCCGCCGTTGATACTCGCCGACCGCCGCCCGCAATGCGTGGCGGTCGAAGTCGGGCCAGTACAGCGGCGTGAAGACGAGCTCGGCGTACGCCGACTGCCACAGCAGGTAGTTCGACAGGCGCTGCTCGCCGGAGGTCCGTACCAGCAGGTCGACGTCCGGCGCGTCGGCGGTGTACAGGCTGCGCTCCACTGCGGCCTCGTCGATCTTCTCCGGCGCCAGCTCCCCGGCGACCGCCTGCCCCGCGAGGGCGCGCGCCGCGTCCACCAGTTCGGCGCGGCCGCCGTAGTTGAAGGCAATCTGCAACGTCATCCGCCGGTGGTGGCTGGTCCGCGCCTCGCTGTCGGCCATCAGCCGTCGCAGGCTCGCGGGGATCGGCCGGGTCTGGCGACCGATGAACCGGACGCGCACCCGGCGGTCGTCGAGCTCGCCGGTGCGCCGCCGCAGCAGATCGCGGTTGAAGTTCATGATGAACCGGACCTCGCTGGGCGGCCGCCGCCAGTTCTCGGTCGAGAACGCATACACGGTCAGCCAGCGAACGCCGAGCTCGAGCGCGCCCTCGACCGTGTCGAACAACGCGTGCTCGCCGGCCTCGTGGCCGGCGCGGCGGGGCAGGCCGCGCTCCCCCGCCCAGCGTCCGTTGCCGTCCATGATGATCGCCACATGCGCCGGGACCCGGGCGGGATCGATGGCGGGGTCGTCCGGCGTCATCGCGGCACGAGCTCCCAGGCCTTCAGCGACCGGCCGAGGTGGTACGCGAGGAAGCTGTTGATCAACGCGCTGACCGCTCGGCGTGCGCGCTGGTCGACGGTCGCGCTCACACCCCACTGCGCGGACGCCAGCGCGCGCAGCAGCGCCAGCGTCTGGGCGTCCAGCGGCCGGGTGCCGTTGGGCGCACAGCGCAGGCACACCACGCCACCGGCCGCCAGGTGGAACACGTCGTGCGCGCCCGGCGCGCCGCAGCCCGCGCACGTGTCGAGCTGCGGGTGATACCCGGCGACCGACGCCAATCGCAGCAGGTAGGCGTCGAGCACCGTCGCCGGCCACTGCGGTGGTACGGCCAGCTGGCGCAGTCCGTCGAGCAGCAGCACGTACAGCCGGTTCGACCGCTCGCCCTCCTGCGCGATGATGTCGGCGGCCTCGACCATGCTCGACCCGCATGCCGACAGCATGTAGTCCTCGCGGACCGGCGCGAACCCATCGATCAGCTCGGCCTGGGTGACGATGTCGAGGTTGCGTCCCTCGTACAGCTGCAGGTCCACGTGGCTGAACGGCTCGAGACGGCCGCCGAACCGCGAGCCGGGTTTGCGTACGCCCTTGGCGACCGCCCGCACCTTGCCGCGGCCCGCGGTGAGCAGCACCACGATCCGGTCGGTCTCGCCGAGCTTGTAGGTGCGCAGGACGACGCCCTGCTCCCGGTACAGCGCCATGTCCGCCAGGCTACGGCACGGCGGGACCACCGACCGTGATCCTGGCACCGCACGCTACCCTGAGCAGCGACACGCAGGAGCGGACGAGCATGGCACCCGAACCCATCCCTCGCTGATCTGACCCGGCGACACCACGACCGGCGCACCTGCTGCGCCGCCGGTGTCGCGCGCCGCCGGACCACCCACATCGCAGCGGACATGGTCGATGTGGGAGGTGCGGATGTACGGATGGATGGCGCGACGACTCGGCGCCCGCGGGGTGCCGCGGCGCGACGAGGTCGGCGATCGCGCGGTGGTGCTGGTGCTGTTGGGGCGGTTCGTCGACGAGTTGGCCAGCGAGCTGCCGCTGGTACTGATGCCGACGCTGCAGGCCGGACTCGGCCTGTCGGTCACACAGGTCGGTTGGCTGCTGCAGGCGTTGTACAGCTCGGCGGCGGTCGTCGAGCCGCTCGCGGCGGCGGCGATCGATGTCGCGCGACGCCGGCCACTGCTGGTCTGGGGCGCGCTCGGGTGGGCGACTGCCGTGCTCATGGTGGCGGCCGCACCGAGCTATGTGTGGCTGCTCGCCGCGTTCGTGCTCATGGGCACCGCGTCGGGACCGCTGGCCCACACCAGCGACGTCCTGCTCGTCGAGATGCACCCCGGCGCCGAGGAGCGCATCGGTGCGCGCCAGACCATGGTCGACACCGTCGGCGCCCTGTTGGCGCCGGCGGCGGTGGCGGCGACGGGATGGGTCGGCGCCGATCAGCGGGTACCGCTGGTCGTTACCGGCATCGGCATCCTGTGCTACGCGCTGCAACTGGCCAGGACGCGGCTGCCAGGACCACGCGGCGCGCCGACACCGATGGGCGACGCGACCGGAGCGGCCGCCCGGGCGTGGCGTCAGGTGCGGGGCAACGCCGGCGAGGTGCTGCGCAGCAGCGACGCCCGCATCTGGCTCGTCGCGCTGTTCGGTGAGTCGTTGATGGACGTGTGGTGGCTGTTAACCCCGGTGTGGCTTGCGCGCGACGTGGGTGCCTCGCAGGCAGCGGTCGCGGTCCACACGGCGGTGGCGTTGGCTGCGTCGCTCGTCGGCCTGCTCCTGCTCGACCGCTGGCTGGAGCGCCACGACGCCCGCACGATCCTGCGCGTCGCGTGCGCTGCGGGGCTGGTCGCGTTCCCCGGCTGGCTGCTGGTGCCCGGCGTGGACCTCAAGATCGCCGCGATCGTGCCGCTGACCCTGGCGGTCACGCCGATCTGGCCGATCGCGCGGGCGCGGGCGCTCGCCGCGGTGCCGGGCCGCGGCGGGATGGTGCTGGCGCTGACGTCGCTCTACGGGGTGGTCCCGATCGCGGCAGCGGTCGGGTGGATCGGCGACCGGGTCGGCCTGGCCCCGACGATGCTCGCGGTGCACACCGCGGGCACCCTGCTGATCCTGGCCACCATCCGACGCTCGTCGTCCGTCCCGACGCGATGACCGCGCCCGACCAGCGTGGCGGGTGGGGCCCACCAGCGGGCCCGGATCTACACGCGAGGAGGTCAGTAGCCGAGCCGGTTGAGCGCCCGCGGGTCGCCCTGCCAGTCCTTCAGCAGCTTGACCCGCAGCTCGAGGTACACCCGGGTGCCGAGCAGCCGTTCGATCTCGGGACGCGCGTCGGTGCCGATGTCGCGCAGCAGCGCGCCCCGCCGGCCGATGACGATGCCCTTCTGGGAGTCACGCTCCACGAAGATCGTGGCGTGCACGACGGTCACGTCGTCAGAAGTGCCCGGCAGCAGCTCGTCGACCAGCACGGCCACGGAGTGCGGCACGTCCTCGCGCATCCGGATGATCGCCTGCTCACGGATGCGCTCCGCGATCCGATGCTCGATCGTCTGGTCGGTGATCTGGTCGGGCGGGAAGTACGGCGGGCCCTCGGGCATCCGCTCCACGATCAGGCGCCGCACGATCTCGACGCCGTCGCCGGACTGCGCGGACACCGGCACGATCTCCGCCCAGTCGCCGAGCCGGGAGACCGCGTCGAGCGCAGGGAGCTGCGCCGCCGTGCCGAGCCGGTCGATCTTGTTGACCACGGCGATCGTGCGGTCCGCGTGCGGTGCCAGCAGATCGGCCACGAACTCGTCGCCACGGCCCACACCCGACGCGCCGTCGACGACGAACGCCAGCACGTCGACGTCGGACAGCGCGTCACGGGCCACCTCGTTGAGGCGGTCGCCGAGCAGCGTGCGGGCCTTGTGCAGGCCGGGGGTGTCGACGAACACCACCTGGACGCCGTCGTCGTGCAGCACCCCACGCACCGCGTGGCGGGTGGTCTGCGGCACGGGGGTGGTGATCACCAGCGGCACACCGATCAGCGCGTTGAGCAGCGTCGACTTGCCGACGTTCGGTCGACCGACAATGGAACAGAACCCCGACCGCAGCCGTGCACCGGTGTCGAGCACGCCGTCGGCTCCCCGGTCGGCGGTCATCCGGCGTCCTCAGTCGCACCCGGTGGCTGATCACTGTCGAGCGACGCCGGTCCGAATCCGTCCGGCAGCAGATCGCGCCCGAGCAGGTACCGCGCCACCGCGCCGCCGCCACCGACGGCGAGCACCTCCAGATCCGGAGCGAACTCGTTGAGCACCTGGCGACAGGTCCCACAGGGCGTGCACACCGCCGACCCTGTGCCCGCCACCGCGAGCTGTCGAAAGACCCGCAGTCCGTGGGCGACCGCGTAGCCGACTGCCACGCGCTCAGCGCAAATGGTGGCCGGGTAGGCGGCGTTCTCGACGTTGGCCCCGGTGACGACGCTGCCGTCGTCACCGCGGAGCGCGGCGCCGACGTGGAACCGCGAGTACGGCGCATAGGCGTGCGCGCGGGCGGCGAGCGCCGCAGCGACCAGTTCCCGTTCGTCGGCGGTGAGGTCACCGCCCGCGGCCATCCCCTGTGTGTCGCTCACACGACCTCCTCGTCGGCGCAGCGCTCCACCAGCACCTGCGAGATGCGCCGGCCGCGGACCTGCTCCGCGGTCAACCTGACGTCGTCGACAACGACGTGCTCACCGGGGGTCGCGATGTGGCCGAGCATGCCGAACAGCAGGCCGCCGACGGTGTCCCACTCGTCGTCGGGCAGGCGGGTGTCGACGAGCTCGGCGAGGTCGTGAACGGGCAGCCTGGCGTCGACGCGCCACCGTTCGCCGTCGAGCACCTCCACCAGCGGCAGCTCGTCGTCGTACTCGTCGACGATCTCGCCGACCAGCTCCTCGAGGATGTCCTCGATCGTGATCAGGCCGACGGTGGCGCCGTACTCGTCGACGACGACCGCCATGTGCACCTGCTGGGCCTGCAGCTCGCGCAGCAGCTCCTCCACGCTCTTGAGCTCCGGCACGACCAGCGGCGTCCGCATGAGCTCCGTCCACTCGCGGACCTCTCCGGTGTGCAGCAGCGCGAGCACGTCCTTGGCGTAGACGATGCCCTCGATCTCGTCGCGGTCGTCGCCGTGGACGGGGATGCGGGAGTGGCCGGCGGACAGCATCACCTCGACGACCTCGTCCAGCGGCGCCTTCGCCGGCACGGCGACCATGTCGGGGCGCGGCACCATCACGGACCGAACCACGGTGTCGTCGAGGCCGAACACCGCCGTGAGCATGGCGTGCCGTGACGCCGACAGCGTGTCTTCCGCGCCGGCGACGTCGACCAGATCACGCAGCTGCTCGGTGGTCACGACCAGCGCCTGCTCGTCGGCATCACCGGGGGTCACGATGCTGCCCAGTCGCCCCATGACCCTGGCCAGCGGTCCGAGCGCGGCGACCGGCCAGCGGACCGTCCCCGCCAGCCGAGCGGCCACCCGTTCGGGGTGGGCACCCACGACGCCGGCGGGCACGACATCCGCCGCCACGTACAGAGTGAGCACCGCGAGCAACGCGCCGAGGGTGAGCCCGGCAACGCCGCCGAGAAGGCCGAATCCCACCGCGGCGAGCACTGCGACGTAGGCGCCACGCAGCATCGTGGTCAGCAGTGCCAGCACGGCCAGCGTCCGCGGCAGCTCCTCGACGAGGCTCACCAGCGCGTCGGCGCCGCGCACGCCGTCGGCGGTCAGCTTCTCGGCCCGCGGTGCGCTGACGCGGGCCACCGCGGCCTTCGCCGCCTCGAACACCCCGGTCAGCACGAGCAGCACACCGACGACCGCGATCAGCAGCCAGTACTGGGCGGTCATGGCTGACCACCCTGCAGAGCGAACCCGTCGAGCAGCGTGGTGGTCAACCCGAACATCCGGGCGCGTTCGTCGTCGGCCGCGTGGTCGTGACCCAGCAGGTGCAGGATGCCGTGGACGACGAGCAGGTCGAGCTCCGCCGGCGGCGTCCGCTCGTGGTCGGCGGCCTGGTCCGCGGCGACCGCGGGGCACACGACTACATCGCCGAGAAGCCCGGGCACGCCGGCCTGCACGTCACCGACCGCGTCGATGGGGAACGCGAGCACATCGGTCGGTCCGCTCCCGCCGAGATGCGCCTCGTTGAGCTCGACGATCCGCTGGGGGTCCACGCAGATGATCGACAGCTCGAGCTCGTGTGGCACCGCCAGCTCGGTCAGCACGTGCCGAGCGAGTCGTTCGAGTCTTACAGGGTCGACCGCCGCGTGCCCATCAGCGTCGACGTGCACCGCGTGCTCGCGCCGCGGGTGTCGTGCGGCCAGCACGGCCGGCCCCTGGTCAGCCGCCCCGGTCGTGGGCTCGGGCCCGCGAGGTCGGGACGGCTCAGGACTGGCGGATTCCACCCTCCGACCCTTCCACGTGGTCGTACCGTTCGTACGCTTCGACGATCTGTTGGACGATCCGATGCCGCACGACGTCGCGACCGGTCAGCTCGGAGAACGCGACACCGTCGATGCCGGCCAGGACGTCGCGAACGACGCGCAGACCGGAACGCCGACCCGACGGCAGGTCCACCTGCGTCACGTCGCCGGTCACGACGGCCCGGGAGCCGAACCCGAGACGGGTCAGGAACATCTTCATCTGCTCGGCGGTGGTGTTCTGAGCCTCGTCGAGCACGATGAAGCTGTCGTTGAGCGTCCGTCCGCGCATGTAGGCCAGCGGCGCGACCTCGATCGTGCCGCGCTCCATCAACACGGTGAGCTGCTCGGCGTCCATCATGTCGTGCAGCGCGTCGAACAGGGGCCGCAGGTACGGATCGATCTTCTCGTACAGCGTGCCGGGCAGGAACCCGAGCCGCTCGCCCGCCTCCACCGCGGGCCGCGTCAACAGGATGCGGTTGACCTCCTTGCGACGCAGCGCCTCGACCGCCATCGCCATGGCCAGGTACGTCTTGCCGGTGCCCGCCGGCCCGATCGAGAACACCACGGTGTGCTCCCGCATCGCGTCCAGGTAGGCCTTCTGCCCCGGCGTCTTCGGGCGGATGAGCCGGCCGCGATGCCGCAGCGCCGTGTCGCCGAGCACCTCCGCGGGGCTGACGTCATCGTCGGACCGCACCATGTCGACGGTGCCGCGCACCAACGACTCGTCGAGCTCGTAGCCGCGATCGAGCAGCTTGACGAACTCGTCGAACACGCGCAGGACCTGCTGGACCTCGTCGTCGGCACCCGACACGGTCACGTCGTTGCCCCGCACCAGGATCTCGACCGCGAACGCGCGCTCGACGATCCGTAGCAACGCGTCGCCGGTACCAAGCAGCGACAGCATCGAGTGCTCGACGGGGATGGACGTCTTACCGCTGGTCGTACCTGGCAACGAGAGCTCTTGTCGGTCGGATGGTCGTCGATGCAAGAGTCTAGCCCGGACGACGCCTGGTTGGTATGCGCCGCTGGCACCGGTGGACGCCCGCCGGTGCGACGAGCTGCACCGGCGGTCTTGTAGCATGCCGGGACGGTGCACCCGAGCAAGCGAGGATCGCGCGCATGCCCGACGCTGACTGCCTCTTCTGCCGCATCGTGGCCGGCGAGGAGCCCGCGGAGATCGTCACGTCGACCGATACCGCGGTGGTGTTCGAGGACAAGTTCCCTCGCGCACCGCAGCATCTGCTGATCGCTCCACGCGAGCACCTGGACTCCGCCCACGAGCTCACGGAACGTGACAGCGCGCTGCTCAGCGAGTGCTTCCGTCTCGCCCGCGAAGTGGCCGAGCAGCGGGACATCGCCGACGGCTATCGGGTCGCCACGAACGTCGGGACGAAGGGCGGCCAGGCCATCGAGCATCTGCACTTCCACGTCATCGGCGGTCGCCAGCTCGGCTACATCGACAGCGAGGGATGACCGTCCGTAGATGTGCTGGTGGATCTCGACCTGAGCCAATACGCTCTGAGGACCCGGCCAGCGCAACGCTCACGAGCGACCATGATCCGCCGCACCTATCAGCACGAGCTCAACGGCAGTGAGCTCGACGTGGGCGCGGTCCAGCTGGAGGTCGACGGCGTCAGCCTGCGCTTCGGCGGCGTGACCGCCCTCGAGAACGTCACGCTGCGGGTCAAGCAGGGCAGTGTCCACGCTGTCATCGGACCGAACGGCGCCGGCAAGACGAGCCTGCTCAACTGCATCAGCGGGCTCTACCGCGCACAGCACGGCCGGATCCGGCTGCACGAGGCGGCAAGCACGGTCGATCTGGCACGCGAGAAGCCGCATCGGATCGCCAGCCACGGCGTCGCCCGGTCGTTTCAGAACATCGAGCTGTTCCGGCACATGACCGTGCTCGAGAACCTCGTGCTCGGACGCCACGTCCACATGCGACACAACCTGCTCGCGGACCTGCTGTGGTTCGGTCTCGCGCGTCGCCAGGAGGTGACCGAGCGCGACCTCGTCGAGGAGGTCATCGACCTGCTCGAGGTCCAACAGGTCCGCCCCCAACCGGTCGCCGCGCTGCCCTACGGCATCCAGAAGCGCGTCGAGCTGGGTCGGGCGCTGTGCATGCAGCCGGCGGTGGTGCTGCTCGACGAGCCGATGGCGGGGGTGAACCCCG
>JAHWKT010000166.1 GCA_019347695.1 Actinomycetota bacterium
AGCCCTCCTCGAACATCGCCCCCGCCGGGCTCAGGTGGTAGCCGAACGCGTTGATCACGACGTCGTCGGGTCCGAAGCCGGCAGCTGCCAGAGCGGGCCGCCAGCGCCACGGGTCGTCGCGGTCCGGCTCGGGCTCGTACAGCGGTCCCGGCGACTGGAACACGCGTCTGACCGACGCGCCGCGTCCGAGCAGACCTGCGAAGGGCGGGTCGGCGTGCTGCAGCTCCAGCAGTTCGTCCTTGTCCATGATCGGGACCCGGTCGAGCTGCGCGACCGAGGCGATCTCGTCGGCGGCGAGGTCCGCCCGCCGGAGCCGCGCGGCGAACCCCGCCGAGCCGGCCGCCGCCTCGGCGACCGTCCGCGCGACCGCCGCGTCGAACCGCTGGGCGTAGCCGGCGGGGTCGGTCACAGCCATCGCTTCCTCCGCTTGTGGTGCTTGACGTCGCGGTAGCTGCGTCGTCCGCCCGACTCCGCCACGCCCAGGTAGAACTCCTTGACGTCGGGGTTCTCGGCCAGCTCGCCGGCGGGTCCCGCCAGGACAACCTTGCCGTTCTCCATGATGTAGGCGTGATCGGCGATGTCCAGCGCGCGGCGCGCGTTCTGCTCGACCAGCAGCACCGTGGTGTGCAGCTCGCTGTTGAGCCGTTCGATGATCCCGAAGATCTCCTCGACCAGCAGCGGCGCCAGCCCCAGCGACGGCTCGTCGAGCATCAGCAGATCCGGGTCGGCCATCAGCGCCCGACCGATCGCGAGCATCTGCTGCTCGCCACCGGACAGGTAGCCGGCGCGCTGGGACTGCCGTTCCCGCAGCTGCGGGAAGTACGCGTAGACGCGGTCGACGGACTCCTGGTCGGCGCCACTGCGGGTGAACCCGCCGGCCATCAGGTTCTCGTGTACGGTCAGGTGCTCGAAGACGTGCCTGCCCTCCATCACCAGCGAGATCCCCGCGCGCACGATGTCGGCGGTGTCCCACCGGGTGATGTCGCGTCCGCGGTAGACGATGTCGCCTTCGGTGACCTCGCCGTGCTCTGTCGGCAACAGCCCGGTGATCGCCTTCATCGTCGTGGATTTGCCGGCGCCGTTGGAGCCGAGCAGCGCCACGATCTGCCTGTCGGGCACCGTCAGCGACAGGCCGCGCAGCACCAGGATGACCTCGTCGTAGATCACCTGGATGTTGTTGATGGCCAGTGCCGGACCGGCGTCATCGCCAGCGGCGCGGGTGCTCGCTGCGGTGTCGGTGTCCTGGCCTGTCATGGCGAGGTCACGGGGTGATCGCGTCGGTGATGGTGGTCCAGCTGCCGTCCTGCACCTCGTACACGGGCACGGCCTCCATGCCGGCGTGGGACTCCGCCGTGAAGTCGATCTCGGTCGTGACCGGGGTGTCGTAGGGCTCCATCTCCTCCAGCTCTGTCTTGATGTTGGGGCCGGTGACCTCGGTCCCTTCGCCGATCAAGTTGCGGATCGCCTCGACGAAGAGCGAGAACTGGTACCAGCCCTGCGTGTAGTGCAGGTCGATCTCGTCGAGGCTGGAGCCCTGCGACTCGAGATGCTCGGTGACGTCGCTCAGGTCCCCGTCGGCCTGGTCGGGCGGACCGAACGGGATGACGCCCAGCGAGCCCTCCGCGCTGTCGCCGGCGAGCTCGACGAAGATCTCGTCGGAGCACCAGTTCAGGCAGACGATGGTCGCGTCCATGCCCTGGGACACGACGTTCTGCGCGAGCTGGGCCGCCGGGCTGGCCACATTCTGGATGATGATGTAGTTGGCGCCCTGGTCCTGGGCCTGCGCGAGCTCGCCGAAGTAGTCGGTTGCCCCGCTCGGCATCGCGTAGGTCTGGTAGCCGATGTCGAGGTCGTTCTCCTCGATGTAGGTGCGGCCGTCCTCCAGCGGCGACTCGCCGAACGGCGAGTCGTGGTGGAACGCGGCGACCTCGATGTGGCCGTCGTTGGTGTCGGCGAGGTGGCGCAGCGCGATGCGCATCTGCTGGGAGTACGTCGCCGCAGCCACGAAGTTGTACGGGGTCTCGGCGGGGTCCGCGAGATCCTCGGAGTACGACGCGGACATGAACGGGATCTCGTCGGCCGTGACCCGCGTGCGCAACGCCTCGCTGTCTCCGGTGCCCCAGCCGCTGAATGCCACCGCGCCCTCGGACACGTACTGCGAGTACAGCTGCTCGGCCTGGGGCACCTCGTACGCGTAGTCCTGACTGAGCAGCTCGATCTGCCGTCCCTCGACGCCACCGCCCGAGTTCAACCAGTCGACGTAGCCCCTCACGCCGTTGGCGAACGGCGTGCCGACGTCGGCGGTCGCTCCCGACAGATCGAACACCGCACCGATCGTGATCGGCTCACCCGACGCCTGGCTGTCACCACCACCGTCGGTCGCAGCCTCCGACGTCGTCGCCCCGGCCGAATCGCCCTCGTCCTCGGAGGCGGCGCCGCCGCAGGCCGCGGCCAGCAGGGCCAGCGCCGCCAGCAGTGCCAACAGGTGCCATGATCGTCGCGTGGTCATCGTCATGCCTTTCTCTGGTCTCGTGACGATCGCTCGCCGTCAGTATCTGAACGGCCACAATCGGAAGTAGTCCTTCATCCGCTGCCAGATGCGTGCCAGCCCGCGCGGCTCGAGGATGAGGAACAGCACGATCACCACGCCGAACACGCCGAGCTGGATCGCGGGCAGCTGCCGATCGATGAACGAGCCCTGCAGGGTCTCGCCGACGCGGTCGATCGCCGCTGGGACCGCCACCATGAACGCGGCGCCGTAGATCGACCCGAGGATCGATCCCAGCCCCCCGACGATGATCATCGCCAGGTACAGGATCGACACGTCCAACGTGAAACGCTCCCAGGTGACGATCAGGCGCCAGTGGGCGGTCAGCGCGCCGGCCAGCCCAACGAAGCCCGACGAGACCGCGAACGACAGCACCTTGTACCTGGTGAGGTCGACGCCGATGGCTTCCGCGGCGATGTCCTGGTCGCGGATCGCCATGAACGCCCGCCCGATGCCGGTGCGGAACAGGTTGCGGGCGACCATCGTCGCCAGCGCCGCGCAGGCCAGGATCACCCAGTACCAGCGGAAGTTGCTGCTGAGCTGGAACCCGAACAGCTCGGGGACTGGGACCACCAGCGAGGCGGTGCCACCGGTCACGGCGTCCCAGTTTCGCACGACCCAGATGATGATGAACTGCGACGCCAGCGTCGCGATCGCCAGGTACAGGCCTTTCAGCCGCAGTGCTGGCAGCCCGAAGAACGCACCGACCAGCGCCGTGAACACCACGGCGGCCACGACCGCCAGCAGCGTCGGCAGGCCGTACTGCGCCACGAGCAGGCCGGACGTGTAGGCGCCGACGGCCAGGAAGCCGCCCTGACCGAGCGAGATCTGACCGGTGTAGCCGGTCAGGATGTTGAGCCCGATGGCGCCGATCACGGCGATGCCGATGCGGTCGAGCACCGACAGCCAGAACGGGCTGGCCGCGAACGGGATCGCGACGAGCGCCACGATCGCCAACGCCAGGCGGACCCGCGCTGCGGTCGTGTGCCGCAGCCGCAGCTCGGACTCGTACGAACGGTGGTGGACGCCGGTGGTGATCGCAGCCATCGTCACACCCGCTCGATGCGGACCTCGCCGAAGAGTCCGTAGGGGCGGACCAGCAGGATCAGCACCAGCACCACGAACGGCACGACCTGCTGCAAACCGCCGCCGATGTAGCCGGCGGTGTACTGCTGCAGCAGTCCCACGATCGCGCCACCGACGATGGCGCCGGGGATGGAGTCGAGGCCGCCGACGATGACGACGGCGAACACGAGCAGACCGATCTCGGTGATGGTCCCCGACACGCCGGTCAGGTTCGCCAGCAGGGTACCGCCGATCACCGCCGAGACGGCCGCCAGCGCCCACGCCATCGCGAAGATCCGGCGCACGCTGATGCCCTGCAGCAGAGCCGCCTGCTGGTCGTCGGCGACCGCGCGCATGGCGATGCCGTGGCGCGAGCGGGTGAAGAACACCGAGAAGGCAGCGAGCACGACCGCGGCGATCAGCACCGCGAAGACGCGGTCCTGCGGTATCGTCACATCGCCGAGGCGGAACACCCCGTGAGGGATGAACTCCGGCAGCCGTCGAGGGGTGACGCCCCAGATCATCTGGACGGCCGCCTGGAGCACGGCGGCCAGGCCGATCGTGACCATGATCACCGCGACCGGGTCCTCGCCGATCATCGGTCGCAGCACCAGGCGCTCGATCAGCACACCGAGCACGACTGCCAGCACCAGCGCGGCCGCCACCGCCACCGTCCAGTGCAGACCGACCTGCACCACGAACGACCAGACGGCGAACGCACCGACCAGCAGGAAGTCGCCTTGGGCGAAGTTGATCACGCCGGTCGCCTTGAAGATCAGTACGAAGCCGAGTGCGGCCAGTGCCAGCACCGCACCGTTTGCCAACCCGGTGATCGTCAGTTGCACGAAGGTCGTCACGCGGTGCTCCATGCCAGCGGGCGGTCGGCGTCGGGCGGTGGGGTGAACCGGGTCATCTCGAAGATCGTCAGCTCGATCTCGCGGTCGACGGTGGTGCCGTCCTGGTACGTGACGGTCGAGGTGATCGTCACGCTGTCGCGCGCCTCGTCGAGCGCGGTGATGATCCGCTCGTACCGTTCGTTGATGGTGCCCCGGCGCACCTTGCGCGTGCGGGTGATCTCCTCGTCGTCGGGGTCCAGCTGCTTGTGCAGGAGCACGAAGCGGCTGATCCTGACCTCCTCCTCGAGGTCGTCGTTGGCTCGCTGGACGGCCTGGGCGATCAGCTCGTAGACCTGCGGCCTCTGGGACAGGTCGGTGTAGGTCGTGTACGACAGCTGGTTGCGCTCGGCCCACGTGCCGACCGTGTCCTGGTCGATCGTGATCATGGCCGTGATGTCTTCACGTCCCTCGCCGCCGAAGACGACGGCCTCCTCGACGTAGGGCGAGAACTTCAGCTTGTTCTCCAGGAACGCGGGGCTGAACATCGTGCCGCCGGGTGTGCGCATCACGTCCTTGGCGCGGTCGATGACCACCAGGTGGCCGTCGTCGTCGACGTAGCCGGCGTCGCCGGTGTGCAGCCAACCGTCGGGATCGAGCGCCTCGGCGGTGGCGTCCTCGTTGCGGTAATAGCCGCTGAACACCGCATCGGACCGCAGCAGGATGTCGCCGTCGTCGGCGATGTCGAGGTCGGTGCCCGGTAGTGGCCGTCCGACGGTGTTGAACTTGATGTCGTCGTCGGCGTGGCAGACCGCGATGCCACAGACCTCCGTCTGCCCGTAGATCTGCTTGAGGTTGACGCCGATGGCGTGGAAGAACCGGAACACGTCGGGACCCAACGGCGCCCCGCCCGTGTAGCACCGCCGGATGCGGGTGAGCCCGAGCTGCTCACGCATCGGACGCAGCGCGACGGCGTCGGCCACCAGGTGCAGTGCCCGCTCCACGCCCCCGAGCGGCGCGCCGGTCACGCGCTTGCCGGCGACACGGTCGCCGACCCGATAGCCCCAGCCGAACACGGCCCGTTTGAGCCACCCAGCCTCGCCCAGCCGGACCTGGACCTGCGCGATCATCGACTCCCAGATCCGTGGCGGTCCGAACATCACGTCCGGGCCGATCTCGCGCATGTCGGTCTTGACCGTCGCGGTCTCCTCGGGGAACGACACGGTGAAGGCGGCCTGCAACCCGCACGCGACCGAGAGCATCTGCTCGCCGATCCATGCGAACGGCAGGAACGACACGTATCGGGCGTCGGTGTCGATCGGGTCCAGCTCCATGAGGCGCTGGCCCATCGCGAGCAGGTTGCGATGGCTCAGCATGGCCAGCTTGGGCCTCGATGTGGTGCCCGAGGTCGTGCAGATCACCGCCACGTCGTCCGGTCGCCCTGCGGCGATCTGTTCGTCGAGCCACCCCTGTCGCGCTTGCGCGTGCTCGCGCCCCCGAGCCTCGACGTCGGTGAACAGCTCCAGCTCGGGCTCGGAGTACGCCTCGAGACCATGCGGGTCGTAGTACACGATCGTCGTGAGCTCGGGCACCCGGCCGCGCAGGCCGAGCAGCTTGTCGACCTGCTCCTGGTCCTCGGCCACCACGATCTGCGTCTGCGCCTGGGTCAGGATGTGGACGATCTCGTCGCCGACGCTGGTGGGATAGATGCCGACCACTGCCGCGCCGATCGACTGCGCGGCCAGCTCGGCGATCAGCCACTCGGGACGGTTGTCGCCGAGCACGGCCACGATCTCGCCGGGCTCGACGCCGAGCGCGGCCAACCCGTGGGCGAAGTTGCGCACCCTGGCCTGGTACTCGGTCCAGCCGATCGGCTGCCAGATCCCGTAGTGCTTCTCCTGGAGCGCGACCCGGTCGTCGCCGTAGCGGTCCGCCGCTGCTGCGAGCAGCTTCGGCAGCGTTGCCGCGTCCCTGCTCGGCGCGCTATCGCCGGCGCGGTCGGCCGTCGCACCCTGACGTGTCACGCGGCGGCCTCCTTGCCGAGGTAGGCCTCGATCACCGACGGGTCGCCGGCGACCTCCTCGGGCGTACCGTCGCCGATCACCCGACCGAAGTCGAGCGCGGTGACGTGATCCGAGATGTCCATCACCACGTCCATGTCGTGCTCGATCAGCACCACCGTCACGCCGGCCAGCTCATTGACATCGAGCGTGAACCTGACCATGTCCTCCTTCTCCTCGGTGTTCATGCCCGCCATCGGCTCGTCGAGCAGCAGCACCGACGGTTGCATGCACAGCGCCCGACCCAGCTCGACGCGCTTCTGGATGCCGTAGGCCAGGGAGGCCACCGGCTGGTGGCGTACTGACTGGATCTCGAGGAGGTGGATCACCTCCTCGACCAGCTCACGCTCGTCGACCT
>JAHWKT010000167.1 GCA_019347695.1 Actinomycetota bacterium
TGTTCCACCTGCTGACCCACGGGTTCTTCAAGGCGCTGCTGTTCCTGGCCGCCGGCTCGGTGATGCACGCGATGCACTCCGAGACCGACGTCTGGAAGATGGGCGGCCTGCGCCATGCGATGCCGGTGACGTTCGCGACCTCGGCGGTGGCGACCCTGGCGATCGCCGGCATGCCGTTCTTCGCCGGCTTCTACTCCAAGGAAGAGATCCTGGCGGCGGCGCTGGAGACCCCCGGCGCGGAGTTGATCTGGGTGCTCGGCGCGGTGGTGGCCGGCCTGACCGCGTTCTACATGGCCCGCTGGTTCATCCTGATCTTCCTCGGCCGGTCCCGCGTGGCCGAGGGCATCCACCCCCACGAGTCGCCGCTGTCGATGACCCTTGTGCTCGGCGTCCTGGCGGTCGGCTCAGTCGGCAGCGCCCTCCTCGGCGTCTCGACGCCGAGCTACGCACGCTTCTGGCGGCTCGAGCACGGCTTCCTGTTCGAGTGGCTGTCACCGGCCGTGCAGCCGTTCGTCGGCGAGCAGCTGTGGTTCGGCGAGGTCGCGGCCGGGTTGATCGTCCTGACGCTGTCGGCGCTCGGCATCGCGGCCGCCTACGCGCTGTACCTGCGCCCGGTCGACATCGCCGCCGTCCGCGCGCGGATGGGCTGGCTGTATCAGGCGATGCTGCGCAAGTTCTACGTCGACGAGCTGTACGAGCGCACCGTCGCACTGCCCGGTCACCTGATGGCCGACGGCATGGCGACGTTCGACGAGCGCGGCATCGACGGGTTCGTCAACGGATTGGGTCGGGGCACGGCCGACATGGCGCAGGTCGGCCGGCGGGTGCAGAACGGCTTCGTCCGCAGCTACGCGCTGGCCGTGCTGTTCGGCACGCTGCTGATCTCCGCGTTGTTCCTCGGCAACACCCTGCTGGGCGGATGACCTCATGTAGCGACAGCGGTAGGTCACATGAGAAGACCTCATGTAGCGACAGCGGTAGGTCACATGAGAAGACGTCATGTAGCGACAGCCCCCGATCGAGGCAAGGACACACCCGCAATGACCTCAAGTAGCGCAGCGGTAGGTCACGTGACATGACCGTGCTGGCACAGGCGATACCCGAGATCCCGTGGGCGGCGCTGAGCCCTGAGCTGGTGCTGTTCGGCGTCGGCATCCTGGTGCTGCTGCTCGAGACGGCCGGCGACCAGCGCGTGGTGTCGTCGATGCTCGTGGCGCTGGTGCTGTCGGGCGGCGCGCTGCTGGCGGTACTCCAGCTCGACGAGCTCATCCTGCCCGCGCTGGTGATCCTGGCGGCGTTGACGCAGCTGGCGCTCACCTATGTGTGGCGGCGACGCCCCCGGGTGCTGTCGGCGCTGCTGTCGACGCTGGGCCTGCTGGCCACGATGGGCCTGGTCGCGTGGCAGTGGGTCACGTTCAGCGAGGGTGGGCTGATCCAGCCGCAGAGTGTGCTCGCCGACATGGTCGCCGTCGACGGGGTCGCGCTGTTCACCCGGATCATCGTGTGCTCCGCCGCGCTGGTCACCATCCCACTGGGCTGGATGTATCTCGAGGACCGCCGGGTGCACCGTGGCGAGTTCTACCCCCTGCTGCTGCTGTCGGCGGTGGGCATGAATCTGCTGGCGTCGTCGGCCGACCTCATCATGGTGTTCATCGCCATCGAGGTGCTGTCTTTGGGGCTGTACGTCATGTCGGGCTTCGCCACCCGTGACCTCACCTCGCAGGAGTCGGCGTTCAAGTACTTCCTGCTCGGCGCGTTCTCCAGCGCCATTCTGCTGTACGGGATCGCCCTGACCTATGGGGTGACGGGGTCGACGAACATCGCCGAGGCCGGTCGGGCGCTGACGCTGGCGGGCGGCAGCACCCTCACACTCGCCGCGATGGGGCTGCTGTTGGTCGGCTTCGCGTTCAAGACGGCGCTCGTGCCGTTCCACATGTGGACCCCGGACGTTTATCAGGGCGCGCCGACGCCGGTGACCGGGTTCATGGCGGCGGGCACCAAGGCTGCGGCTTTCGCGGCGTTCATCCGGGTCTTCGTCGGTGCGTTCGCGCCGCTGGAGTGGTCGTGGCTGCCGGTGGTGTGGACGCTGGCGGTCATCACGATGCTCGCCGGCGCGATCCTTGCGGTCGTCCAGACCGACGTCAAGCGGATGCTCGGCTACTCGGCCATCGCGCACGCCGGGTACGCGGCGATCGGCCTGCTCAGCGTCAACGCGTCCGGCGTCGGCGGCATGCTGTTCTACCTGCTGGTGTACGCGATGATGAGCGTCGGCGCGTTCGGTGTGCTCAGCCTCGTGGAACGACGCCAGCGGCGGGCGGTGCAGATCGCCGACCTGCGTGGGCTGTGGCGACGCAACCCGGTGCCGACGATCATGCTCGGCCTGTTCCTGTTCTCGCTCGCTGGGATCCCCGGCACGGCCGGGTTCATGGCGAAGCTGGCCGTGTTCCGCGCCGGCCTGCAGGCCGATCAGGTGTTCCTGGTGGTCGTCGCGGTCATCTCCAGCGTCATCGCGGCGTTCTTCTACCTGCGCGTGACGGTGGCGATGATCATGGACGACGAGCCCGATGAGCTCGCGGACGAACCGCCCGCGACGCTGACGCTCGGCTCGCAGGCCGGGCTGGCGATGGCGGCAGCTGTCGTGGTCGTGCTCGGTGTGATCCCCGGTGTCGTCGTCGATCTGAGCACCACCGCCGCATCGCTGGTCCGCTAGGTTCGCATCGGTGTCGATCTCGCAGGACGTCATCGATGACCTCGCCGCCAAGGGCGCCGAGCGCGGCATCGATCTGCGCCCGGGCATGCTCGCGGTCGAGGAGCGGCTCGACACGCTGGTGACCGTGGACGCGCTGCCGTTCCTCGAGACCGCGTCGCGGTACCTGCTCGACGCCGGCGGGAAGCGGTTCCGACCGATGCTCGTGCTGCTGTGCGGGCTGGCCGGCGGCGCGCCGGTCACCGACGCCGCCCTGGTCGACGCCGGCGCGATCGTCGAGCTGGTGCACGTGTCGACCCTGTACCACGACGACGTGATGGACGATCCACCGCTGCGTCGTGGTCGGCCACCGGCGCACCGACGCTGGTCGGCCACCGTGTCGGTGCTGACCGGCGACTTCCTGCTGGCCCGGGCATCGGAGCTGTCGGCGGCGCTCGGCGTCGAGGTGACGCGGATCATGGCGCGGACGATCGCCACCCTGTGCCAGGGGCAGATCCGCGAGGTGCAGGGCACGACGTCCGCGGCGGAGCACGGCATCCGCACCGTCGTGCCGACCCATGACCACTACCTCACGACGATCGGTGAGAAGACGGCGTCGCTGATCGCGTCGTCGTGCCGTCTGGGTGCACTGCTCAGCGGCCAGGACACGGCGGCGGTCGAGCACTTCACCCGCTTCGGCTGGCACCTCGGCATGAGCTTCCAGCTGGCCGACGATCTGCTCGATCTGGTGGGGGAGGCCACCGAGTCGGGCAAGGAGACCGGAACCGATCTGCGCGACGGCGTGCGCACGCTGCCCGTCCTGCTGGCGCTCGACGCCGACGGTGCGGACTCCGAGCTCGGCCGCCTGCTCGACCGCCCCGACGACGCCGCGGTCGCCCGGGCGCTGGAGATCCTGTCCACCCACGACGCGCTCGGCCGTGCACGCGACGCGGCCCGCATGGAGGCACAGCTGGCGCGCGCGCAGCTCGACGACGTGGCCGATGGTCTCGGACATCCCGAGGCGCTCGACGGGCTGACGTTCCTGACCGCCTATGCGGCGGACCGCGCGAGCTGACGGTCGATCATGGGGCGGCAGGCTCGCGGAGGTCTGGGTCCGTCGGGGCGTGAGTGCCGTCGATCGGTGGTAGTGATCCCAGGAGGTACCACGGAGGCACACGGACGAAGGACCCGACATCGTGGACGACACCGAGGCCCGCCAACTGCTGCACGCCGAGCGGGAACGCCTGACCGCCCTGCTGTCCGACACGGCCGACAACGTACGGGAGCTCCAGGACACCGAGCCCGGCGTGGCCGACGGAGCCAAGGACGTCGTCGATCGACAACTCGAGCGGTCGACGCTCCAGCAGGTCGCCGAGCAGCTGCGGGAGGTCGATGCGGCGCTCGAGCGGGTGGACGCCGGCACCTACGGACGGTCGGAGATCAGTGGCGAGCCGATACCGGACGACAGGCTGCGCGCCACGCCGACAACCCGACGGCTGGTCACCGAGCAGCAGGACGCCGAGCAGATCGCCCGCGCCACCGATCCCAGCAACCCGGATCTGCGCGGCTAGCGTGCTGGGTTCCGCGCACACCTGAACGCAACGTCGACGCGCGACGGATCAGTCGCGGGGGCGTCGGTGGCCACTGCGTCGACCCCAGTGCAAGGCCGACTCCACGCGGCGCGCGCCGTTGCGCACCGCCCGCACGGCGCCGTCGGGGAGCGCGGCGACCATCGCCGGAACCAGCGACTGCTCCGTGGACCGGCGCAACAGCAGGAGGTTCAGCGCGAAGAGTGCGACCGCGACCATCGGCAGCACGATGAACGGGGCGGTCCGCAGGATCTCGCCGCGCAGCATGACGTCGCGCAGCGCCTGGATGGCGTAGGTGGCCGGCAGCAGCAGCCCCGCGATCCTGCCGAGCCCCGTGAAGAACTGGGTGCTGAGCACGAATCCGCTGAAGAACACGCTGGCCAGCAGGATGCCCATCGCCAGCTGCACCGCCTGGGTGGTCGAGGTGGACAGCTCGGCGATCACGAAGCCGATGCCGATCGACGCGATGAGCATCGCCACGATCGTCAGTGACAGCAGGAACCACGATCCGAGCATCGGCACGCCCAGGCCGCCGACGAGTGCCAGCGTCATCAACGCCATGGTCGGCATCGACAGCGCCAGCGCGCCGCCGTACCGGCCGAGTAGCCGCTCGGTGCGCGTCAGCGGCGCGACGGCGAACAGCTCGGTGGCGCCGTACAGCTCCTCCTGCACGGTCGCCAGCGCGACCGTGGTGATGACCAGGTGCTGGCCGAGCAGCACGAGCACGGCCGGCGCGTAGAAGTCGGGCAGTCGGACGGACTCGCCCTGCACACGCTCGACGCGGCTGGACAGCGGACTGATCGCCACCTCGGGCGACAGGCTCGTGAACGCGTCGATCTCGTCGAGCGCATCCGTGAGGTTGGCCTCAGCCCGTCGTAGCGTGCCCGTGTCGGTGACCGTTGGGTCCGCGACGGCGGTGACGCGGTCGAGCGTCGCCAGCGTGCGGTCGAGCTGCGTCAGTGGACTGCTCGCCGGACCCGCGCCGTCGCCGGTCGCGGCGGCAGCGGTCGCTGGCCCCAGCAGCGGCCGCACCGCTGCCAGGTTGCGGCGCACCTGCGGTACGGCCTCCCGCGCGCGGGCGATGTCGCCCCGGTCGAGTGCGCTCCGCAGCAGCCGCACGGCGGCCAGCGTCTCCTCGATGCGTTCCCGTCCCTCCACCGCGGTGCCCTGTGCGTCCCGCAGCAGCGCAGCGACGAACTCCTCGTTGAGCTCGCCGACCGACAGCTGCGTCGCGGTGCCGATCGCCCGCGCCTCGAGCGGGTCGATGAAGTTGTGGAACAGGATGGCCTCGGCCGGCTCGCCGCGTCGGATCGTCTGCTGCGGCTCTGTCGGCAGCACCAGCACGATGTCGACCTTGCCGTCGCGCAGCCGCTGCAACGCCGCCTCGCGGTCGGCGGTGACCTCCGAGATCTCGAACCGCCCCGACGGGTTGAAGCGGAACTGCTGGAACAGGTTGGCCAGTGCGCTGTCGCGCTGCGCCACGACCACCGTCTCCAGCTCGGGTGCCAGATCGCCCAGGCTCGCCCCGAAGACCAGCAGCAGGATGAACGGACCAAGGATCACACCGAGCAGCAGCTGGGGCTGGCGGATGATCTCGACGACGTCCTTGCGCACGAACGCGAGCACCCGGATCATCCACGGCCGCATCCACGTGTCCAATGCAGCCTCCGGGTCGCAGACGATCGTCGCCGGTCGCACGGTAGCGCGTACGAGATGGCTGTGCCGGTCGCAGCCGCGGGTCACCCGCGCGTACACTGGCGGTCCGGTCGGATCACGCCACCGGTTCGCAGCTTGTCCGCAGACGAGGAGCCGATGCAGCCAGTCATCGACGACGCGATCTACTTCCAGCAGTACGGCACCGTGGTCGCGCTGATCGCCGCCGGCGTGCTGCTCGTGGGCGCCGCGTTCCTGATCAACCGCCTGGTGAGCCCGAACCGCAAGTACGGGTACAAGCTGTCCACCTACGAGTGCGGCATCGACCCGGTGGGGCAGGGCTGGTCGCAGACGCACATCCGGTACTACATGTTCGCGTTCATGTTCGTCGTGTTCGACGTCGAGACGCTGTTCATCTTCCCGTGGGCGACGGTGCTCGGGCGCGAGGGCAACGCCGAGGCGACGTTCATGCTCGGGGTGATGCTGGTCTTTCTGTTCTTCGTGACGATCACGCTGCCGTACGAGTACAAGAAGGGGGTGCTCAAGTGGGTCTGATCGATCAGTTCGAGACACCTCAGCCGCTGAAGTTCGTGCTCAACTGGGGGCGGCGCTACAGCCTGTGGGTCATGAACTTCGGCCTGGCGTGCTGCGCGATCGAGTTCATCGCCACGTCGGCCGCGCGGCACGACTTCATCCGGTTGGGCGTCATCCCCTTCGCCCATGGGCCACGACAGGCCGACCTCATGGTGGTCGCCGGCACGCTGACCGACAAGATGGCGCCGGCGATCAAGCGCCTGTACGACCAGATGCCCGAGCCCAAGTACGTGATCTCCTTCGGGTCGTGCTCGAACTGCGGCGGCCCGTACTGGGACAGCTACTCGGTGACCAAGGGCGTCGACCAGATCGTGCCGGTCGACGT
>JAHWKT010000036.1:0-17010 GCA_019347695.1 Actinomycetota bacterium
TCAGCCTGCGCAAGGTCGACCTGTCGATCGAGCTGCAGATCCTGTCGTTCTACGAGCAGCGCAAGGTCGCGCAGGAGTCGGTGCTGCGCGGCACGGCCCGCCGACGCCTCGAGGCCGTCGAGCGCGAGTCCAAGAACCGGTAGCGCGCCGCACGTGGACGGCGACGGTCCCGTGTACGGAGTCCCCATCCTCCTGCACGCGCAGCGGCTCCGCGTGGTGTGCGTCGGCGGCGGGTCGGTGGCCGCCCGCAAGGTGGCGGGCCTGATCGCCGGGGGAGCGGTCCTGCGCATCGTCGCGCCGTCGATCGTCGACGACCTCCGTGCGGCGCTGACCGCCGACCACGTCACGTGGGAGGCGCGGCCGCATCGCCGCGACGACATCGGCGACGCCCACCTGGTGATCGCCGCGACCGACGACCCCGCGGTCAACGCGGCGGTCGCGCGCGACGCCGACGCGGCTGGACGGCTGTGCGTGCGCGTCGACGAGGGTGCCGCCGGGTCCGCCGCGATGATGGCGGCCGTCCACCGCGACCCGCTGGTGCTCGGCGTCGCCACGACCGCCGGCGTGCCGTCGTTGACCCGCGCGCTGCGGCTCGACCTGGAGGACCGGTACGGGCCGGAGTACGGCGAGCTCGCCGCCCTGTGCGCCGAGCTACGGGCCGACGCGACGCTGGCCGCCACGTTGGCGCCCCTGGACCAGATGACGCGGCGCGCACGTTGGCGCAGGGTGATCCGCCCAGATATCCTCGACCTCATTCGCGCCGGACATCTCGATCAGGCAAAGGAAGCTGCGTTCGCGTGTCTGTTGTCGTCGTCGGACTGAACCACCGGCACGCCTCGCTCGACCAGCTCGAGCGTCTGTCGGTCTCCCCGGAGGAGGCGTCCAAGGCGTTGCTGTCGCTCGTCCAGCGGCCGCACGTCGGCGAGGCGGTGGTGCTGTCGACATGCAACCGGGTGGAGGTCTACGCACGCGTCCACCGGTTCCACGGCGGCATCGCCGACCTCCGCGACTTCCTGTGCGAGTGGAGTGGGTGCGCACGCGAGGAGCTCGACGGACTGACCTACGAGTACCACGACGAGCGTGCGGCAGCGCACCTGTTCTCCGTCGCGTGCGGCCTCGACTCCGTGGTGGTCGGCGAGCGACAGGTCGCCCGGCAGGTCAAGCAGGCGTACCTGACGGCCCGCCAGGAAGGCAGCTGCGGGTCCCAGCTCGGCGCGGTGTTCGAACGCGCGTTGCGCGTCGCGCGACGGGTCCGTACCCAGACCCGTCTGGAGCACGCGGCGTCGTCGATGCTCGACGCGGGCCTCGACGCCGCCCTGACGCATCTCGGTTCGCTGGCCGACCGCACGGTGCTGCTGGTGGGTGCCGGCAAGATCGGCACGATGGCGGCGCGACGGCTGGAGGGCTCGGTCGGGCGTCTGCTCGTGACCAACCGCACCGCGGAGCACGCGCACCGACTGACGACGCACGGTGCCACGGTGGTGCCGCTCGACGAGCTCGATCGCGGCGTGGCGGCAGCCGACCTCGTCATCACCTCGACCGCGTCGCCGCGACCCCTGATCGACGGGGCGCTGCTCGAGCCGGTCATGGGTGATCGGTCCCGCCGGCCACTGGTGATCGTGGACCTGGCGGTGCCGCGTGATGTCGCCGCTGACTGCCGCGAGGTCGACGACGTCGTCGTGCTGGACGTCGACGCGGTCGCGTCGACCGTCGACAGCGGCCCGGCGACCGACGAGCTCGCCAACGCCCGCGCCGTGGTCGCCGAGGAGGTCGCCGCGCTGGCCGCCTGGCAACAGGCGCGACCGGTCGAACCGACGATCACCGCCCTGCGTCGGCAGGCGGAGCAGATCCGACGCGATGAGCTCGACCGTCAGGCGACCCGGCTCGCCGGACTCGACGACCGCCAACGCGCCGCCGTCGAGCAGGCGACCCGCGGCATCATCAACACCCTGCTGCACGAGCCGACGGTGCGGCTGAAGGCGGCGTCTGGCCACGACGATGACCGCTGGCGGGCGGAGGTCGTGCGGGAGCTGTTCGGCCTCGACCACCCTTCCGACGACTGACCGGCACCGTCATGCTCCGCATCGCGACGCGCAGGTCCGCGCTCGCGCGCGCACAGGCCACCCAGGTCGGTCTGGCGCTCGGTGTCGAGTTCGAGCTCGTGCCCATGGCAACGACCGGCGACCTGCACCCTGAGCGTGCGGTCGGGGCGTTCGACACCAAGGGGCTGTTCGTCGACGCCATCCGCCAGGCGGTCGCTGACGGCTCCTGCCACCTCGCCGTCCACTCCGCCAAGGATCTGCCGGCCGAGGCTGTCGACGGCCTGGCCGTCGGTGCCTACCCCCGCCGGGAGGATCCGCGCGACGTGCTCGTCACCGGCGGGGGGCACCTGCTGCGGTCGCTGCCCTCGCTGGCCACGATCGGCACGTCGAGCGGCCGTCGTCGCCTGCAGCTGCTGCGCGTCCGCCCCGACCTGCAGGTGCTGGCGGTCCGCGGCAACGTCGACACCCGGCTGCGCAAGGTCGCCGACGGTGAGCTGGGCGGCGTCGTCGTGGCGCTCGCCGGGCTGCGGCGGCTGTACACCGACCCCGACGTCGGCGGGATCGGCCCCCTGGGACTGCCGCTGCGGGCGGTCACGTTGGAACCGGGGGAGTGTCTGCCGGCGCCCGCCCAGGGGGCGCTCGCGATCGAGTGCCGCAGCGACGACGACACCACGCTCGCGGCGCTCGCAGCGGTCGACGATCCCCTGACCCGCGTGGCGGTCGAGGCCGAGCGCGGCTTCCAGCGTGCGCTCGGCGGCGGCTGCCTGACACCGATCGGTGCGCTGGCGACCGTGTCCGGTGACCGGCTGGAACTCGCGGGGATGCTCGCCGATCCCGTCCGCAGGCGCGTGCTGCGACAGAGCGCCACCGGCACGGTCGACGCGCCGTCGCAGGTGGCTCGTGACCTCGCGACGCGCATCCGCGAACTCGGGGGCGACGCGATGCTGCGCAACATCGAGACCCGGGCGCGGGCGGGGCATGCCGGCTGAGCCGACCGGGCTCGGCGGTCCTCCCGCGGTCGCCGGGACGGTGTACCTTGTCGGCGCTGGGCCCGGGGATCCCGGGCTGCTCACGCTGCGTGCCGCGCGTCTGCTGTCCACCGCGACCGTGGTCGCCTACGACCGGCTGGCGCCAGCCGACGCGTTCGTCGTGTGTCGCGCCGACGCGCGGCTGATCTACGTCGGCAAGTCACCGGACCGCCACGCGCTGGCGCAGGACGAGATCAACGACCTGCTCGTCGAGGAGGCGGCCGCCGACGAGGCGGTCGTCAGGTTCAAGGGCGGGGACCCGTTCGTGCTGGGCCGCGGCTCCGAGGAGGCGCAGGCGTGCCGCGCGGCCGACGTCCCCTTCGAGGTGGTGCCCGGCATCACCTCGGCGATCGCCGGGCCGGCGTACGCCGGGGTGCCGGTCACCCACCGCGGGCTCGCGCCGGCGTTCGCGGTCGTCACCGGCCACGAGGATCCGACCAAGGACGAGACCCAGGTCGACTACGACGCGCTCGGGCGGTTCCCGGGCACGCTCGTGCTGTTGATGGGCGTCGGACGCATCGCGCGGATCGCCACCGCCCTGCAGCAGGCCGGTCGGGTGCCGTCGACGCCAGTGGCCGTGATCCAGTGGGCCTCGACGCCCCGCCAGCGCACGGTGCTGGCGACGCTGGACACGGTGGCCGAACGGATCGCCGACGCCGGCCTGTCATCGCCAGCGGTCATCGTCGTCGGCGACGTCGCCGCGCTGCAGCCGCAGCTGGCCTGGTTCGAAGGTCCCGGAATCGAGTGGATCCTGCGCCGCCGCCCGCTGCACGGGCGCCGTGTCCTGGTGCCGCGCACCCGCCAGCAGGCCAGCGAGCTGTCGGCGCGACTGCGCGCCCTTGGCGCCGAGGCGGTCGAGGCCCCCACCATCGCCATCGAGCCCACCCGTGAGCCGGATGCGCTGCGCAAACGGGTCGCCGAGATCCGCGACGGCGCGTTCGACTGGGTTGCGTTGACCAGCGTCAACGGCGTCGCGGCGGTGTGGGACCAGGTGGCCGCGCTCGACGCCGACGCGCGTCTGCTGGCGCGCACGCGGCTGGCGGCGGTCGGCTCGGGCACCGCGGGAGCGTTGCGCCGCTACGGCCTGCGTCCCGACCTGGTACCGGCGCGGTACACGACCAGCGGACTGGCCGAGGCGCTGATCGCGTCGGGACAGCCGCGGCGTGTGCTGCTGCCGCGGGCCGACATCGCCACCGCGACGCTGATCGACCTGCTGCGCGACGCGGGGTGGGACGTCGTCGAGGTCGAGGCGTACCGCACGGTGCGGGTGCCCGCGCTCGATGCCGACGTGCGCCGCGATCTGCTCGACGGCACGGTCGATCTGGTCGCGTTCGCGTCGTCGTCGACGGTTCGCAACCTCGTGGAGTTGCTCGATGGCACGTTGCACCGGTCGGTGCGGGTGGCATCGATCGGTCCGGTGACGTCCGACACCTGCCGCCAGCTCGACCTCCCGGTCGACGCCGAGGCCGATCCCCACGACCTCGACGGCCTGGTGGCCGCGGTCGTGGCGGCCGCGACAGCCGCGCGGTGACGTGTGACCTTCCCGGCACTGGGGCATTCAGGTGTCGCTGTGTCACCGATCGATGGGACCTGACATGAAGCACCGCATCCTCGCCGCGTTGTTTGTTGCCCTCCTGTCGTTGACCCCTGCCTGCGGGGAGGTCGGCGAGGGCGAGGGCCTCGGGGGCGGCGACGACCAGGAGCAGCAGGAGGGCGGCGGCGAGGAAGGTGGAGAGGGCGGCGGCGAAGAGCAGGAAGGCGGCGGCGAAGAGGGCGGCTACTGAACGTTCGTCACCGGCGCTAGGCTCGCGGGTATGCAGCCATCGCCGTTTCCCCATGGTCGTCCACGCCGCCTCCGGCGGACACCGGCGGTCCGCACCCTGGTCCGGCAGACCCGGCTGACGCCGGACCGGCTGATCGCGCCGCTGTTCGTCAAGGAGGGCATCACCGAGCCGCAGCCGGTGGCCTCGATGCCGGGCGTCGCCCAGCACACCGTCGCCAGCCTGCGCGACGAGGTGAAGGACCTGCGAGCGGCGGGCGTCGGCACGGTCCTCCTGTTCGGCGTGCCCGCCACCAAGGACGCCGACGGCTCGCAGGCCTGGAACGACGACGGCGTGCTGCAGCAGGGGCTGCGGGCGCTGCGCGACGACCACGGCGACGGTGTGGCGCTGATCGCCGACACCTGTCTCGACGAGTACACCTCGCACGGCCACTGTGGGCCGCTGCGTGACGACGGTACGGTCGACAACGACGCCGCGAACGAGGCATACGCCCGCGCGGCGGTCAGCCAGGCCGGCGCGGGTGCCGATCTGGTGGCCCCCTCCGGCATGATGGACGGGCAGGTGGCGGCCATCCGAGCGGCCCTCGACGGGGCCGGGTTCGCCGAGCGCACCGGCATCATGGCGTACTGCACCAAGTACGCGAGCGCGCTGTACGGGCCGTTCCGCGACGCGGCCGAGTGCGCACCACAGTTCGGCGACCGGACCACCTACCAGCTCGATCCGGCCAACGCCGACGAGGGCGTGCGCGAGGCGCTGGCCGACGTCGCAGAGGGCGCGGACATCCTGCTGGTCAAGCCGGCGGTGGCCTACCTCGACCTGGTCTGGCGGGTCAAGCAGGCGACACGTGTGCCGTTGGCGGCGTACCACGTGTCGGGCGAGTACGCGATGGTGCATGCGGCCGCCGAGCGGGGCTGGCTCGACGGCGACCGCGCCATGGCCGAGGTGCTGACCTCTATCGCCAGAGCGGGCGCCGACGTGGTGATCACCTATGCCGCCGGCTGGATGGCCCGCCGACTCGCCGAGGGCTGATGACCGACGATCCGCGGGCGGCGGTGGAGGCGCACGTCGAGGCGTTCAACCGCTGTGACCTCGACACCGTCATGGGCGGATTCGACGATGACGCCGTGCTCTCGACCGCCGATCAGACCGTCATCGGCGCCCGCGCCATCCGCGCCCTGTTCGCCGACAGCTTCGCCGCACCCATCGCAGCCGAGCTCGTCGTGCGTCGCGCGGTCGTCGACGGCGACACCGTGGCGTGCGAGTTCACCGAGCACCTGACCGTCGAGGGCACCACACACACCATCGACGTCGCGGGCTTCTTCACCGTGCGACGCGGTCGCCTGGCCCGCGTGCGCATCTACCGCGACCTCGCCGACGGCTGACGTCACGGGAACGACTGTCCCGGGCGCTGCACCAGCCCATCGCCGGAACCACCATGGTGTATCGTGTGGTGTATGCGACGAACCAATATCTATCTCACTGATGAGCAGTGCGTGCAGCTTGACCGACGGGCAGATGCGGCAGGGGTGTCGCGCGCTGAGGTCATCCGCCGGCTGATCGACGCCGGTCTGGCCGCAGACGATGACGACCTCGCGCGCGACCTCGACGTGCTGCACGGCTCGTTCGCGGCGCTGGCCGACGACGACATCGCGTTCGAACGTGGCGACGATGACCGGATGCGCCATCTCGACGCCATCGCTGGGCGATGATCCTCGTCGACACCGATGTGCTGATCGCCCACCTGCGCGGCAGCCCGCGCGCCCGCAACTGGCTGGTCGAGACCCGCAGGCAGTCCGGGCCGCTGCGGGCCAGCTGTGTGACCGCCACGGAGATCACGGGTGGCATGCGCTCGCCGGAACGAGGTGACGTTCGACGGCTGCTCGGCACGTTGCGTCTGCTGGATGTCGACGAGCAGGTCGCGTATCGCGCCGGGGAGTTCATGCGTGCCTACCGCCGGTCGCACTCGGGTATCGGACTTGGCGACTACCTGATCGCCGCGACGGCTGACGTGCGCGGACTGCGGCTCGCCACGCTCAACGTTCGACACTTCCCCATGCTCGCGGGCCTGACAGCACCCTTCTCGCTCGAGTGAGTCGACCGCGAGTGCGTCATCGGGCGTCGCGTTGCGTCGCGAGCCAGGCGCTGAGCTGTTGGATGAACTCGGCGTTCGTGGAGGGCGGCCCCCCAGGCCTGCGAGGCACACAGGTGGTGCGCGACGTCGAGCACCGCCTCGAGCATGGCGTCGGCCTCGCGCAACGTGGCGCGGACACGGTCGAACGGCAGCCCGTGGGGTCGGTCGGCGTGGGCTCGGCATCGGTGGCCATGACCCCATCGTCGCACGCCCCGGTTCGATCAGGCGCGCACCTGCGACGACGCAGGCGAGAGGGCATCGACCCCATTAGGCTCGGCGGCAACGCCATCGCGACGCAGGAGTCGAACGTCATGCGCTACCGACAGCTCACCCCCGACATCGAGGTCAGTGAGGTCGGGTTCGGCAACTGGACGGTGACCACCGGGTGGTGGGGCGACTACACCGAGGCCGAGGCGATCGATCTGCACCGCACGGCCTTCGACGCCGGCATCACGTTCTTCGACACCGCCGACGCCTACGCCGAGGGCTACGCCGAGCAGGTGCTCGGCAGGGCGCTGGCCGGCGTGCGCGACGAGGTCGTCATCGCCACGAAGTTCGGCTACGACATCTCCGACGCCTCGACCGCGAACCGCCGTGGCCAGCAGGAGCGCGCGAAGGACTTCTCGCTCGACACCGTCCGCGACGCGCTGGACGCCAGCCTCACCCGCCTGGGCGTCGATCACATCGACGTCTGGCAGCTGCACAACCCGCGCATGGGCCACATCGACGACGACGCGCTGTTCGCGTTCCTCGACGAGGCATGCGCGGCCGGCAAGATCCGCGCGTTCGGCGTCGCCCTCGGACCCAAGATCGGGTGGCTCGAGGAAGGCGTCCACGCCATGCGCACCCGCCGGGTGCCGGCGATGCAGATGATCTACAACCTGCTGGAGCAGTCACCCGGACGCGAACTGCTCGACGTCGCGGCCGAGACCGGCACACAGATGGTCGTGCGGGTGCCCCACTCCAGCGGGATGCTCGAGGGCAACCTGACCGCCGACACCGTGTTCGGAAAGACGGACCATCGGCGGCACCGTGCCCGCAGCTGGTTGATCGAGGGGGTGCAGAAGGTCGCGACGCTCGACTTCCTCACCGAGCCCGGCCGCACCCTCGGGCAGGCGGCGCTGCGCTGGGTGCTGGCCCACGACCACGTCGCGACCACGTTGCCCAACATCTACGGGCGCGAGCAGATCGTTGAGTTCGCCGGCGCGTCGGACACGCCCGATCTGACCGCCGACGAGCTCGCGCGGGTCGCCGAGCTGTACGCCGACAACTTCGGCGTGACCCCGCTCGCGGACCAGACCACGAAGGTCAACGCGTGACCCCGACGCCCCCCGCCACCCCATTATGGGGACGAGTCTCACCGTGGAGCGCGGCCTCGTTCCCCAGATCGGCGACCTGCCCATGAGTGGGGACGAATCTCACCGCATGCGTCGCAGATCGTCCCCAGATCGGTCGGCAGAGCTGTTCGCGCGGGCCGAGCGGGTGATCCCGGGTGGGGTCAACTCGCCGGTGCGGGCGTTCCGCAGCGTCGGTGGCACCCCGCGGTTCGTCGCCCGTGGCGACGGCGCTTACCTGTACGACGTCGACGGCAACCGCTACATCGACTACGTCAACAGCTGGGGCCCGTTGATCCTCGGCCACGCCCACGCCGAGGTGCTCGCCGCTGCGCATGAGGCGCTCGCGCACGGGTCGAGCTTCGGTGCGCCGACGGAGGCCGAGGTCGCGCTGGCCGAGGAGATCGTCGCGCGCGTCCCCGGCGTCGACCAGGTGCGCTGTGTGTCCAGCGGCACCGAGGCGACGATGAGCGCGATCCGGCTGGCGCGGGGTGCCACCGGGCGGCCGAAGCTGATCAAGTTCGCCGGCCACTACCACGGGCACAGCGACGCGCTGCTGGTCGCCGCCGGCAGCGGTGTCGCGACGTTCGGCCTGCCGGACTCGCCGGGGGTGACCGCCGGCGCCGCGGCTGACACCGTGGTGGTGCCGTGGAACGACGTCGCGGCCATCGAGGCGGTGTTCGCCGAGCTCGGCGACCAGGTGGCGGTGGTGATCTGTGAGCCCGTCGCCGCGAACATGGGTGTCGTGCCGCCGACGGCGCGGTTCCTCCAGCGGCTGCGCGACCTGACCACAGCGCACGGTGCATTGCTGTTGTTCGACGAGGTGATGACGGGGTTCCGGCTGGCGCGTGGTGGCGCCGGCGAGGTCTACGGGATCACGCCCGACCTGGTCGCGTTGGGCAAGGTGGTCGGCGGCGGGTTCCCGCTCGCGGCGTTCGGCGGACACGCGGACGTGATGGCGCAGCTCGCGCCGGTCGGGCCCGTGTACCAGGCCGGCACGCTGTCGGGTAACCCGGTAGCGGTTGCGGCCGGCCTTGCACAGCTGCGGCTGCTCGACGACGACGTGTACGCCGATCTCGACCGCCGCGCCGACCGGGTGCTCGACGGGCTCGCCAAGGTCTTCGCCGAGCATGGTGTCGACGCGCAGATCCAGCGGGTGCGTTCGCTGGCGGGGCTGTTCTTCGCCGCCGCACCGGTGCGTGACTTCGACGACGCGAAGGCAGCTGATCACCAGCGGTACGCCGCGTTCTTCCACGGCATGCTCGACCGCGGCGTGTACCTGCCGCCGTCGGGCTACGAGGCGTTCTTCTTCAGCCTGGCGCAGTCCGACGACGACCTCGATGCCACGGTCGCCGCCGCGACGGAGGTGGCCGAGGCGCTGTAGCGCCGTCAGCTTGTGCACAGCGCACTGCGCAGGCGATGTGCTCAGGCGTGGTCGGGTCCGCTACGGTCTGCTGACGACACGCGAAGAGGATGTGCCGAAGAGGATGTGCCAATGAGCCGCAAGCGGGGTCGCCGACGGGGCGGCTCACGGACGAAGCTGCACCGGCAACGCATGGTGGACAGGACCGGAGTTGGTGACCTGCCTGACGAGGAGCTAGGGCCGTTCGCTGACGACCCCGGACCTCCACCGCTCGGCGACATCCTCGATGCGCTCGACGAACCCCACCCGCTGGGCTTGTTGGCGATCGCCAGCACCATGCTCGAGGTGCTCCGGCCTGCACGCCCCTCGCCGGTACCGACCGACGATGATGACGACGACGACCCACAGCTGCCATCGCTGCCCGAGCTCGTCGCATCGTTCATCGAGATCGACACGATCGAGACCACCGCGCTGCTCGCGGCGATGGCCGAGATGGTCGACGACGAGGTGCTGGCCACGCGCATGCGTGGCGCGGTCGCCGATCGCCGGCACCGTCTGCCGCGGTGGCTGACCGGCCTCGCGCCGATCGACGTCCACGGGGCAGTGGAGCTGTCCCATGTGCTGCGCGACGGCGACAACGTGATGCTCGGCGTGCGCACCGCGGCCGGGGACGAGCTGACGGTCGCGATCTACATCGACCACAACCTCGGCACGGTGGTCAAGGACGCGTTCGTCATGGAGGAACCACTCGGCGAGGCGATGGGCCAGTTCGTCGCCGTCGCCGACGACGATCCCGACCTCGTGGTGCGCGACCTGGATCCTGCCGACGCCCGCGCCCGGGCTGAGGCGGCGATCGAGCTCGGCGAGATGATGTGGCCGCCGTTGGAGTCCGACAGCTGGCCGGCATGCCGACCGCTCGTCGACTGGGTGCTGCGTCAACTGCCGCCCGGCGGGCAGGGCTACGTGCGACCCGAGTGGAGCGACGCCGACCGCGCCGAGGTCACCGACCGGTTCTTCGCGTCGCCATTCGGCCGCGACGAGGACGATGACGATGGCCGCAGCATGCTCGAGTCGCTGCTGTGGTTCGGTTGCGACTATGGTCCGGGTGACCCGTTGCGGTGGAGCCCGGTCGCCGTCGAGATCCTGTTGACCGACTGGCTGCCGCGCAAGGTCGTCGCCGACGTGGCCTTCCTCTCGGGTGCGCCCGACGTACTGCGCGCGTTCATTCGGTTCGCCCACGCCGAGCGGGGCATCCGTCGCGAGCTCACCGCCGAGACGCTCGGGGCGGTCGACGACTACGAAGACGAGTATCAGCAGGCGATCCGCTCGCCCCGCCCGCAGGGACCTGCGGCGCTGATGGCCGCGATGGGCGTGCCGGTCGGCGACGGGCCGTTCGGGACCGACGTCGACCCGTGGTGGATCGACGGGAGCTACGAGGAGCTCGCGCTCGACTCACTCGCCGGGGCGGTCGGGGGACCCGAGCAGCTGGAGGCCCTGGATGCGACGCCGCTGCCGGACGAGGCGTTCGTGTGGGACGACATCGCCGGCGACGTCACCGACCGGGTCCGTGAGGTGCTCGCGTTGACCGACGGGTGCTGCGACGAACTGCTGGACGTCGAGTACCGCACGGCGTGCCGGCGGTTCCTCGCCGACGTCACTGCCGCCGACCCGGACATCTTCCGACGCCGGGGGCGCAGCGACACGGCGGCTGCAGCCGTCGCCTGGATCGTCGGCAAGGCCAACGGGCTGTTCAGGACCGGTCTCACCATCGGCGAGGTCGTCAGCTGGTTCGGTGTGTCAGGCAGCCCGTCGCAGCGGGCGAGCACCATGCTGCGCGCGCTGGGCATCGACGCGTACGTCGGCACCACCGTCGACCTCGGTACGCCGCGCTACCTGGTGTCTGCGCGTCGTCGCGACCTGATCGACCGACGCGACGAGCTGGAGGACGCGCTCGAAGCGGCCGACGACGCTGACGAACCGATGCTGCCCGGTGGGACCGCCGCCGGGGGACCGGTCGGATCGCGCACCGGGGGACGCGGGCCGTTCGGCGCGCGTGCGGCGACGCCGCCAGCGGGTCCACCGCAGGACCTGGAGCTGGCGGTCGGATGGTTCCCACGTGACCAGTACGCGCAGGCACTCGACCGGTGGCCCGAGCTCGGACAGCGCTGGGACGCCGACGACTACGCCGGCTACGCCCGCTACATCCAGGGCCGGCTGCTCGACGTCGCGCGTGTGCTGGGCCGCAATCCGCAACTCGTACCGCTCGACGTCGACGAGCTCGAGGCGTACGCCGACGAGCACGGGATGGACCCCGGCGACGCAGATGCACGGGCGGCGTTCGCGGCCGTGGCCGCCGAGCAGGGACATGCGCTGGCGTGGCCGCCGCGACGCAACGACCGGTGCTGGTGCGGCAGCGGACGCAAGTACAAGAAGTGCTGTGACACGGTGCCGACCGATCCCGCACGACGCGAGACAGCCGGTGTCTACGGGTTCGACGTCCGGCTCGCCGGCGTGTCCCCGCCGGTGTGGCGCCGGTTCCGGCTCGATGCGAGCGCCACGTTCGGGGATCTGCACCATGCGATCCAGGACGCGTGCGGCTGGACCAACTCGCATCTGTTCCGGTTCACGACACCCGATGGGACCGCACTCGCGGGGTCGGCGTTCGACGGTGGATTCGGCGACGTCGAGCCGGCAGCCCACACCGTGCCCGTGGCACGTCACTTCGTCGCCCACGACCATTGCGTCTACGAGTACGACTTCGGTGACGGCTGGATCCACGACGTGACCGTCCGCGACCGCATCGACAGGTCGGCGACGTTCGAGCGCCAACTCGTCGACGGTGAGCGCGCGTTCCCGCCCGAGGACTGCGGCGGCCTGTCCGGTTACGAGCAGTGCGTCCATATCACCACGGGCGGCGACGCCAGCGACGGCCCCCACGACCCCGACGACCTGGACGACTGGCTCGGCGACTGGCACCCCGACTCGTTCGACCGTGAGCAGGTCGCGCGCTGGTTCGACCGCTGACCCCGGCAGCGGAGCGGTCTCACACATCTCCGACAGCGCTCGCGTCTGGTATCCGTGCGCTGCGGTCAGGTGTCCACCGGTAGCAGCGTGAACGCTGGGCTGCCCCAGAGAGGCGCTACCGTGCGGAAGTGTCGTTGGTCGAAGGTCAGCAGGCGCACGGTCTCGAAGCGTGCGGCGATCACCACCAGGGACGCATCCGCGATGCCGATGTGCAGGTCGGCGTAGCGATCGATGATCCCGTCTGCCGACCGAACGTCGCCGGAATCGAAGTCGACGAGTTCGTATGCTTCGACCGCGACGTCTTCCAGAAACTCGCGTGCAGCTGCCTGCCCGAGTCTCTCGGCGAGCATGTAGTCGGATTCGGCGAGCACGAACGGAGAGAGCAGGAGCTGTTCGTCGCTGTCTGCGATGGTCGCTGCAACGGCCGCGTGCCCTGGATGGCTTTCGTCCTTCGAGGCGAGGATTCCGCTCGTGTCGACGACGATCATCGTCGCCGAATCCCTGAGCGAGCTCAGTGTCGATCTGCTCTGCGGTCAATGGTCTCGTGCTGCGGTAGCCGCCGACCTTGGGGCGCGGACGCTGCGGCCGATTGTCGAGGCCGGCCGCAGCGCGTAGATGTCAGGCGTCTGGCTAATGTGGGACCCCCACCTGTTGTCAGCGACATCGGACGTCGCCATGTCCCGAGCGCACGTCACGCACGTCAACGTCGCCAGGCCGCGACCCAAGATGGTGGGCAACCGCGTCATCGAGACGGCCATCGACAAGCACGCCGTCGACCAGCCGGTCGACGTCGATCTCGACGGGTTCGTGTCCGACCAGGTCGGCAACCCGCGGGTGCATGGCGGCAACCAACGGGCGCTGTACGCGTTCGCGGAGGAGGACTACGACTGGTGGGCGCGCCAGCTCGACCGGGAGCTGCGGCCCGGGCAGTTCGGCGACAACCTGACGACCCGCGGCATCGACGTCAACGCCGCGCTGATCGGCGAGCGGTGGCGCATCGGGTCGGTCGTCGTGGCCGTGTCGGGGCCGCGGATCCCGTGCGCGACGTTCGCTGCGCAGATGGGGGAACGCGGCTGGCCCCGCCGGTTCGGCGAGCAGGACCGGCCCGGCGCCTACCTTCGGGTGCTCGAGCCGGGGACGATCGGACCTGGCGACGCGATCGCGGTGCTCGACCGACCCGATCACGATGTCACGGTGTCCGACAGCCACCGCATCTTCCGGCGGGACCGCAGCGAGGCCGCGCGCATGGTCGGCCTGCCCGCCCTCGTCAGTGACCTCGCGGAGTGGGCCGACCAGCAGGTCAACGGGAGCTGACCGGCGGGCATCCTCGCAGGTGCGCCGGACCGAATCCACGGTGCCGAAACCGCGCAGAGCCGGCGTGTCAGTCGAGTGCGGCCAGCAGGTCGACGAGATCGGCGGCGTTGCGCACGCCGTAGTCCTGGTAGCAGTTGTTGAACAACGCGTGGGTCTCGCCAGCTGACGAGGCGAGCTCGGCCACCTGGCGCGCCCACGGCGCGAGTTCCTCTCGCGGGTACAGGTACCGGAACCGCTCGGCAGGGGAGATGCCCGACGCCTCCCACGTGTCGGCGTTGTGTCCGTGGAACCGCACGACCGCGAGGTCGGCGGTGGCGGCGACCACCGGGGGCACCGAGGAATCGAAGCCCTGCGGCTCGTCGACGCACACGTACGCCAGACCCTGGCGCTCGAGCTGTCGCAGCGTCTTGGGCCCGCTCTCGCCGGAGAACCAGCTGCCGTGGCGGAACTCGACCGCGACGTCGTACTCGGGCAGCCGGTCCGCGAGCGAGTCGAGGTAGCGCCGGTTGTCCCGCCGGTTGGTGAACCACTTGGGGAACTGGAGGAACACGCCGCCGAGCTTGCCCGCCGAGTGCAGCGGCAGCAGCGCTTCGGCGAACCGCTCGAAGGCGAGGTCGACGGCCGCCTCGGGCAGGTGCGACAGATAGACCGAGCGGCGGTCGGCGTGCTGATCAGGCAGGTGGGCGAGCACGTCGTCCCACACCGCGTCGCGCCGCGCAGGATGGTGGGTCAACAGCCCAAACGCCTTGATGTCCATGCGGAAGTCCGCCGGCGTCCGGTCCCCCCACAGCCCGACCAGCTCCTGCGACGGCGGGTAGTAGTAGGTGGCGTCGACCTCAACCACGTCGAACTGTGACGCGTAGTACTTCAACCGCTCCTCGGCCGACATCGACCGCTGCGGGTACCAGTCGGTCTCGCGGATCAGCGTGCGGTCGGTCCACGACGCCGTCCCGACCCTGATGCTCACGGGTGATCACTCTTGCCCGCGTCTGCGCGGGCCGGCACCGTCGGCGCGAGGGCGCAGACGTAGCCGAGCATCCGCGACGTCACACGGCCGGCGCGGACGCCAACGAAGCCGGCCCGGCGGACGTGGTCGGCGTACTCGGTCAGCGCATGGCCATGCGGGTGCGGTGAGACCAGCCGCACTACGCGGCCGGACGGAGCGAACTCGATCACCAGGAGCACACCGCCGGGTCGCAGCACCCGGCGGGCCTCCGCGAGCACGTCGGGAACCTGACCCTCGGCGACGTGGTGGAGCGCGAGCGAGATCGTCACGGCATCGACGGCGTCGTCGTCCAGCGGCAGCTGCTGGCCGTAGCCCTGCCGGAAGTCGATGTCGAGACCGTCGCGCGCCGCCTTCGCTCGGGCACGCGCGACCATCGGACCGCCAGGCTCGATGCCGAGGACGTCGCTGGCCGGGAAGCGATGGCGCAACGCGATGGCCAGCGCGCCCGTGCCGCTGCCGACGTCGAGGATGGACGCCGGTGCGTGCGCTGCAAGCAGGTCGGCCGCGGTGGCATAGACGCGGGCGTGTCGCCCGCAGGTGCACAGCCGGCTCGCCCAGTCGTACAGGCGCGGCCAGGTGAAGACGTCGTCGCGAGCAGTGTCGTGGTTCATCATCGCTCCGTGTCGGCAACGACCGCGCGCACCTCATACTGCCGCGGATGGCGGTCTACGATCCACGACGCAGATCGATCGCGTCGTGTTCACCTGGCTCGAACCGCAGGCGGGCGCGGATCGGTGTCGGTGGCGGTGCAGCGCGTCGACGCGCCGACCGAGGGCCGTCGGCGGCTGCACATGGACTTCGGCGTCGACCATCTCGACGTGGCGGTCGCGCGCGTGATCGAGCTGGGCGGCACGCACCTGGAGGATCAGCAGGTCCCCGGTTTCTCGTGGAAGGTCATGACCGACCCGGAGGGCAACGAGTTCTGCATGGCCGCCGGCCCCGGCTGACCCCATACCTTGCCACCGGTGCCGCGGACGCCATCTCGCGGGCCGCTATGCGGGCCAGGGGACCAGGCGGATGGCCATCAGGATGTCGGGGCGGCCGGGTCCGTTGGCGTCGGGGATGACGCCGACGACCTCGAAGCCGAGGTGGCGGTAGAAGGCGAACGGGTGGCCGAGGCGGTCCTCGATCGTCGCGAGCCGGCTGAGCACGTCGGGGTACAGGTCGACGCCGCCGACCGACGTCATGCGGTCCTCGTCGTCGGTGCCGAGCATCACGGTCATGACACCGCGCTGTCGGAGGTCTCCCAGCAGCGTCTCGACGAGCAGACGTCCGACGCCCCGGCCGCGATCGGTCAACGCGACGACCAGCGGGTGCAGCTCCCAGGTCTGGTCACCGTAGTCGGTGGGGAGCGCGCTGATCCAGCCCACCAGGCGGTCGCCGTCGAGGGCGGCGAACGCGACCCGGTCGGCAGACAGCGCCTCGTGGACCTCGCCCAGGGCGGTCGACAGCGTCGGCCAGGCCAGCGGCCAGCGGGCGGCGAACCCCTCGTGCAGCAGGGCCGCCGCCTGGCGTGCCAGATCGTCGGTCAGCGGTGCGAGACGCATGCCGCAGTCTGGCACACACCCTGGGCGGATCGACGGTCATCCGTGTCACCGCGAGGGCCGACGGCGGGCTCACCGCACCGGGAACGGCCGGTCGCCGTCAGGCTCCGCGCACCGCGCGGTAGCAGTCGACGATGGCGTGCACTGACCGGTCGACGTCGTCGACGTCGGTCTGCCAGTTCGACACCGGGCACCGCATCCTCGCCCCACCATCGCCGCCACCCCCACCGACGGGAGTGTCGCGTGCCGTGCGTGTCGTGCGTGCGATGCTGGCAGTGATGTCCGTGCCACCAGACACCGTCAGTGCCACCGACGAGACCGCCGCGGCGTCGTCGGACATCCGCCGCGTGCGCCGCACCCTCGTGCTCGCCGTCGCCGCTGTGGCGGTCGTTCTCGGCGTGACCGTCGTCATCGCGCTGACCCGCCCCACGGCCACCACCACC
>JAHWKT010000036.1:17110-24776 GCA_019347695.1 Actinomycetota bacterium
CCGCCGCCCCGGGGAGCACCGCCGACACGCCACCGCTGCTGACGCAGGAGGCGCCGCCCGACGACGAGCCGCTGCCCGCGGCCACGCTGCCGCCCCTGGGTGACCTCGGCCCGCCCGGCGGCCTCGACCTCCCCGACACCGGCGGCGAGCCCATGGTCATCAACTTCTGGGCCAGCTGGTGCGCGCCGTGCGTCAACGAGATGCCGATGCTCCAGCGGGTGGCCGACGACGTCGACATCCGCATGGTCGGAGTGGACTACATCGACCAGGCCGACAAGGCGGTCGCGTTGGCCGAGGAGCTGGGCATCCGCTATCCGCTCGTCCGCGATGACCAGGGAGCGTTCGGTCAGCAGGTCGGACTGCTGGGCACGCCTACGACACTGCTCGTGGATGGTGACGGCATCGTGCGTCGACGCCTCACGGGCGAGCTGACGGAGGCGCAGCTGCGCACGGCCATCACCGACGACCTCGGGGGTGGGTGATGGCGCGCGAGTGGTTGGCGCGCACTCGGGGCTATCGGTACAGTTGCCGTGGGCCCGGGGTGGCACAGCTGTGACGCCGGTGCCCGCACGTCACCAGCAGTCACCCGCGACGAAAGGCCGGATGTGATCGGGGAGTTCTTCCGCACCCTGCCTGATGCGCTTGCCGCGTGGTGGGAGTTCGGCGACGGCTTCTTCGGGCTCCTCCTCATGGTTGCCAGCGTCGCGCTGGTCGTGGGGTTCGCCGCGGTGGCCTACCGCTTGCGGGAGACGCAGGGCTGGCTGTCGAGCCTGTTCGGTTCGATGGCGGTGCTCGTCGGTCTGTGGTGGACGCTGGGCATCATCCCGTCGGCCTGGATCTACTTCGCCGACTCGCAGCGTGACCTGCTGTCGGACTCGATCATTCCCAGCGCGATCGTCATCGGCGACCTCGAGGTCGCATCGAACTTCTACAACGTCTTCCGCGACTCGATCCTGATGCTCGAGGCCGGCATCGTGTTGGGCGTCGGTGTGTGGCTGATCTTCGCCATCCAGAAGCGGTTCCCCGGTGGGCTCGCCGAGGGCGAGGACCGTGGTCCCACCAGCGGCGGCTACAAGTAGGGAGTGGAGACAACCCGATGGGGCTGACGGACAAGGGACTCCACCCGACGGTCTTCGACGATTACCGCATCGAGACCGTCGACCCCGGCTGGTTGCAGGAGCGGGTCAAGCCGAAGCGGCACATCGGCCTGACCGCCGAGCTGTGCATCCTGTGCCGTGCCTGCGAGGACGTGTGCCCGTGGGAGTGCATCTGGATGCTGGCGCCCAACATCGTGGCTGATGCGGAATCCGACGAGGTGATGACGCTGGCGAACACCGCGGCGTCGATCTTCGTCATCGACGACAACGAGTGCACCCGCTGCGCGATCTGCGTCGAGCGCTGTCCATCGGACGCGCTGTGGCTGGGTCGCACCAGCGCCTGACGACGACAACCGGGTCGAGAGGAGCACAAGCGCTCCGTCTCACCACCGAAGCAGAACAGGACGAACCGCGTGGCGAACATCCCCAGCGCCGACGAGCTGAAGAAGCGGCTGCAGGACAACGTCATCTACAAGTCGGTCTTCCGGCCCGGATCCATCTACCGGAAGGGGTACCGCGACACGTCGCGGGACCGCGCGCTCGCCGCGATGAACAACGTGCTGTACCACCTGCACCCCGTCAAGGTGAAGCGTCACGGACTCAAGCTCACCTACACCTACTGCCTGGGCGGCACCAGCTTCTTCCTGTTCATCCTGCTGACGGTCACCGGCATCTTCCTCATGTTCTTCTACCGACCGGCCGCCGGACCCGGCAGCGAGATCGCCTACCTCGACATGCAGAACCTGCGAGCCAACGTCCAGTTCGGCGACCTGGTCCGCAACATGCACCGCTGGGGTGCCCACCTGATGGTGTTCACCGTGTTCCTGCACATGGCGCGGGTCTTCTACCACGGCGCCTACAAGCCGCCGCGCGAGTTCAACTGGGTCGTCGGGGTGATCCTGCTGCTGGTCACCCTGTTCCTGGCGTTCACCGGCTACCTGCTGCCGTGGGACCAGCTGGCGATCTGGGCGGTGCAGGTCGGCACGAGCATGGCCGGGTTCACGCCGGTGTTCGGCCAACAGATCCAGTTCGCGCTGCTCGGCGGGGTCGAGATCGGCCCCGAGACGCTGCTGCGCTGGTACGTGCTGCACGTGCTGGCGCTGCCGTTCATCCTGGCCATCTTCCTGGCGGTGCACTTCTGGCGCATCCGCAAGGACGGCGGCATCTCCGGGCCACTGTAGAAAGGTCGACGATGGCTGAAGACCCAGGGATCGACCAGGAGACCTTCGATCGGCTGATCGAAGAGGGCCAGCCCGAGCGGGTCGCCCGCGCCAAGGCGAAGGCCGCGGCCGCGCGCAAGTCGCGGCAGGCCGAGGCGTCGTCCGGCAACGGTGCCGCAGCCGACGGCGAGGCCGGCGGCGGCGGCGGCGGGGAGACGCCCGAGCAGGTGCAGGAACGGGTCTTCAAGGAACTGGTCGACGACGGGGCACCCGAGCGGGTCGCGCGTGCCAAGGCGAAGGCCGCCGCGGCCCGCGCCGAGAAGGCCGCCGAGAAGTCGTCCGAGCCGGCGAAGCAGCCGGCTGGCGCGAAGTCCGGGGGAGGCGGCGGCGCGGCAGCCGGCAACGGCGCGGCCAACCGTGCCGGCGACGGAACCGGCATCGCCCTGACACCGGAGCAGCGCCAGCAGCGTGTCGCTGCCGCGCTCGCAGGACGGGCTGAGGGTGGCGGGCCGCACGAGCGCACGGGCGGCACGGAGACCAAGTACGCGGGGCAGGAGCATACGCATCGCCTGTTGGCGATGGTGCCCCCGACCGGCATCCAGCAGATCCGTGGGAAGCAGGACGACAAGGCCTACACGTGGCCGCACCTGCTGACCGCCGAGTTCATCTGCCTGATGGCGGTCACCGCGTTCCTGTTCGTCTTCAGCGCGTTGGCGCCGGCGCCGTTGCGTGAGCTCGCCAACCCCAACGTCACGCCGAACCCGTCGAAGGCACCGTGGTACTTCCTCGGACTGCAGGAGATGCTGCGGTACTGGCATCCCATGGTCGCCGGCGTGACCATTCCGCTGCTGCTCGGTCCGTTGGCCCTGGTCGCCATCCCGTATCTCGACCGCAACCCGTCGATGCGGCCAGAGCGGCGCAGGTTCGCGTACACGCTGTTCACCATGTTCCTGGTGGCGTCGGCGGCGCTGACGCTGTCCGGTTCGTTCTTCCGCGGCCCGGGCTTCAACTGGACCTGGCCGTGGGCCGACGGCATCTGGTTCACCCTGTGAGGAAGGTGGCGCGATGATGCTCGAGATCCTCGCCGCGACGGCCACTGGACTCGTCGTGCTCGGCTGGTGGATGCGACGTGCCGCGCTGTGTCCCGTGGCGGTCGGCGCGCGGCCGGCCGGCCGGCGTGACGCGACCCCACGCGCTGACGGCACCGTGGTGCTGATGGCCGCGCCGACGGACACCGCAACGGACACGTCGTCCGGCGAGGCCAGCGGCACGCAGGACACCACGGCCCGGGCGGCCAAGAAACCGCCGAAGCGCAAGCCGACCGGTCCCAGCCGCCGGCAGTTCCTCAAGTGGGGGATGGGCCTGGGATGGCTGGGGGTGCTGGCCGGGTTCGGCACGGCCAGCCTCGCGTTCATCTGGCCCAACCTTCGCGGCGGCTTCGGTGCCCGCATCCCCGTCGGCACCGCCGACAGCATCCTGGGCGAGATCGACTCGAACCAGGGGCGCGTCGAGTTCCCGGAGGCTCGGTCGCTGATCGTCAAGTACGACCCGAGCCTCGACCCGGAGGACCAGTACGCCGACATCACCACTGGGACCGGCATCATGGCGCTGTACCAGAAGTGCGTGCACCTGGGCTGCAAGGTGCCGTGGTGCGCCGAGTCGCAGTGGTGGGAGTGCCCGTGCCACGGTTCGAAGTACAACCGCTGGGGCGAGTGGCAGGAGGGCCCGGCGCCGCGAGGTCTGGACCGCTTCCTGGTCGAGGAGGTCGATGGGCAGATCGTGGTCGACACCTCGACGGTCATCACCGGTCCGTCGCGGTCCGCAGCCGTGCTCAACCAGCCGCCCGAGGGTCCGCACTGCCAGGACGCGGCATAGGCGTAGGCTCTTGGAACGCGCTGCGCCGAAACGTATGGAAGGACCGACCTGGTGAGCCCCCTCATTGCCGTTGCGATCCTGGCCTTCGTGGCCGTGCTCGTACCGGTGCTGCTGTACGCGCGGAGTGCGCGCGGGCGCCAACCGTGGATCGAAGACGTGCCCAGCGCGCAGCGCCCCGGCTACTCCGACGAGGAGCTCGAGGGCAAGATCCGGGTGCGGTACCTGACGTGGGGCCTGATGCTGACCGTCTTCTTCGCGCTCGCGCTGCCCCTGTACTGGATCAACGAACAGCGGCGCCTGGACAATGAGGTCCAAGGGTTCTTCACGGTGTCCGTCGAACGCGGCGAGACGCTGTACACGGAGAACTGCGCGCAGTGCCACGGCGCCGACCTCGGCGGTGGCGGCGCGGCGTCGCCGTACAACCCCGATGAGAACTGGCCGGCGCCGAACCTGACCACCATCGCGGCGCGGTATGAGGACAACCCCAACATCACCGACATCCGGCAGTACATCGTCAACACGCTGGAAGTCGGCCGGCCAGGCACCCCGATGCCGACCTGGGGGGCCGCGTACGGGGGCCCCTGGAACGATCAGCAGATCGAGGAGGTCACCGACTTCATCCTGTCGCGACAGGTCGATGACACCGCGGAGGCCCAGCAGGCGTCGGCGCTGGACGGCCAGGACCTGTTCGAGGGCACCTGTGCCCGCTGCCATGGCCCTGATGGCCGCAGTGGTGGTGGGCGCCCCGGACCGTCGCTGGTCGGCGTGTTCGAGCGCCACAGCCGGGAGTCGATCCTGGGCATCCTGCGCAACGGGATCTATCTGGGCACCGGCGTGACCATGCCACCGTGGCAGAACGGCTACTTCTACCCGACGAGCCCGGGCGAGGACAGCCAGCCGGCGGTCTACGAGGACACGGCGCTGAACAAGGTCATCGACTACCTCGAGACGCTCCAGCCCGAGGAGTTGCCACCGACCGCCGGGCAGTACCACACGCCGGGCGTCCCGCAGAGCGAGATCGCGGTGCCGCCCGCCGACGATCCGGCAACCAGCGAGGGAGACGTATGATGCCCGATCTGGGTTCCGTCCTGCTGGCGGTCGCCGCGGCGGAGGAGTTCGTGCCGCCCGACGACTGGCGGGGCGTGATCGCCCTGCCTACCGGGATCATCATCTTCTTCGGTGGGATCTTCCTGCTGCTGAAGTCGAATCTGGGCACGCGGCGCGCGTATCTGCTCGAGGCGGCCAGCTTCTTCGGGTTCATGTTCGTGCTGAGCCTGTTCTGGGGGTTCGGCGCGCCCGGAACTCCCCGGTTCGCCGGTCCGCAGAGCCTGCCGGGCCAGCCGGCGGACTACTACGTGCCGCAGTGGATCCCATTCGCAGCGGACAGCACGCTGGCCGAGGAGCAGTTCCCGGTCGTCAAGCAGTTCCCGGAGGGATTCGAGCAGGCCAACGTCGGTGAGCCGGACGCGGGTGAGCAGGAAGGGGACGGCGAGGCAGCGCAGCAGGAGATCAGCTCGGCAGCTGACAACGTCGGCGGCGCCGTCGACGAGATCGGCAACTTCTTCCGTGAGGACCGTGGCGGCGTGCAGCTCATCGGTGACGACTGGGTGGCGGCGGGCGCGCCCTTCCAGACCACGGCCGAGACAGGGGAGAAGGTCGTCGCGGCGACGTTCGCCAAGCCGTTCTCCTTCAACGACGACGGTGAGATCCCCGAGGGCCCCGACGGGCAGCCGTTGTTCACCGAGGAGCAGGTCGGCCAGCCGATCCCCGAGGACTTCAGCGTGCCGTCGGGCCTCGACGAGAACGTCGCGGATCTCGTGACCCCCGAGTCGTACACGGCCTTCGCGTTCTTCGAGGCCGGGTTTCCGTTCTTCCCGTCGTTGGTCATGATCGTGATCTCGCTGGCCGGCTTCGTCATCCACGCCCTGCTGTTGGGCTGGGACGAGAACCGCGAGAAGGAGCGCACGGTCGAAGAGGTCGTCGTGGAGCGCGAACCGGTCGGCGCCGGCCGCTGACGCCTCGCCGCTGCCCGCCGGCGTGGCAGCCCACTACGACATTTTGTAGCTCGCGGCCACGCTGGCGCGGAAGTGCACCGACCTACACTGGACGCGATGCCTCGCTTCCTGTTGGTTGTCGTCGCGCTGGCCGTGCTCGCGGCCGGATGCGCATTGGGCAGCGCGTCTGCCGACGGCGGAGGCTTCGTCGCCGCCGACGGCACGACCGACATCCCAGCCGCCGAGCGGGTGCCTGCGCCGACGGTCAGGGGTCCCACACTCGACGGCTCCCCGCTGGCGCTCGACGAGCTCGAGGGACCGGTCGTCGTCAACTTCTGGGCGTCGTGGTGTGGACCGTGTGCGCAGGAGGCGCCACATCTGGCGGCGCTGGCCGAGCAGTACGAACCGCAGGGGGTGTCGTTCGTGGGGGTCAACGTCCGCGACACGCCCGCCAACGCCCGGTCGTTCGAGCGCGAGTACGGGATCGAGTATCCCTCGTGGGACGACGAGAGCGCGCGGACCGCCGCGCAGTTCGGCGCGCTCGGTCCCGCAGGCCTGCCGAGCACCGTGCTGCTCGACAGCGAGCACAGAGTCGCGGCGCGGCTGTTCGGCGCGGTCACGGCCCGGCAGGTGGCGCCGCGGCTGGACAGCCTGCTGGCGGAGGCCAGATGAACCGTTTCGCACGGGAACCCCGCTCCGCGAAGGCCGTGAGATGACTCCCGGGCAGCTCATCACCGACGCCAACCTGCTGGTGGCTGCGGCCGTCGCGTTCGCCGCGGGCGTCGTGTCCTTCGCCTCACCGTGCGTCATCCCGCTGGTCCCCGGCTACCTGTCGTACATGACGGGCCTGTCGGCGTCGGAGCTGTCGGCGAGCGGTGCCGGGCGGCTGCGGGTGCTCGCGGGCGGCCTGCTGTTCGTCCTCGGCTTCGCCATTCCATTCAGCTTGCTCGGCCTGCTCGGCGGCAGCCTGTCGGCCGCGCTGCAGACCCGTGGGTGGCAGATCGCGCTGGGCACCGCCGTGGCGGTGCTTGGCCTGGCGTTCACCGGGCTGCTGCCGTTCGACCTGCTGCGGCGCGAGGCACGCGTGACCGATCAGGCGATCGACCGCGGCGTGCTCGGGGCGATGCCGCTCGGGTTCGTGTTCGGGGTCGGCTGGACGCCGTGCATCGGTCCGGCACTGTCGGCGATCCTCGCGCTGTCGGCGGCGACCGGGGGCAGTGCGGTCCGTGGCGGCGTGCTCGGCTTCATCTACGCGATCGGGCTCGGCGTCCCGTTCATCCTGCTGGGGCTGGCGTTCCAACGGGCGGGCGCGACGCTCGGGTTCCTGCGCCGCAACGCCCGAACCATCCAGATCATCGGCGGGCTGCTGCTGATGCTGGTCGGCATCGCCATCGCCACCGGACTGTGGACCGAGTTCATCAACCGCCTCCTGCCGGTGATCGGCAACTTCGAGACCGCGCTCTAAGGCGGGGGAGGTTGGTGGTGGGTAGGCCATGGCCAGTGGTGACGCGTCGGCCAAGGCCAGACGGCTTAGGAGCAA
>JAHWKT010000168.1 GCA_019347695.1 Actinomycetota bacterium
GCTGATCGCGAGCGTCTGATGCTGCTCGACGCGCCGTCGCTGTACTTCCGGGCGTTCTTCGGCGTGCCGCCGGTCGCCGCGGCCGACGGCACGCCCGTCAACGCCGTCAAGGGCCTGCTGGAGTTCATCGCGCACCTCGTCGCGGTGCGGCGACCGACCCACCTGGTGGCGTGCATGGACGCCGACTGGCGACCCGCCTGGAGGGTCGCGGCGGTGCCCTCGTACAAGGCCCATCGTGTGGCCGAGGGCGACGCCGAGACCGTGCCCGACGCGCTGAGCGTGCAGGTCCCGCTCATCTGCGCAGCGCTCGATGCCCTGGGCATCGCGTGGGTCGGGGTCGCGGGCTACGAGGCCGACGACGTGATCGGCACGCTCGCCGCCCGATCCGCCCGGCCTGTGGACGTCGTCACGGGCGATCGCGATCTGTTCCAGACCATCGACGACGGCCGCGACGTTCGCGTGCTCTACATCGCCAGAGGCGTCGGTCGGCACGAGATCGTCGACGAGGCCGAGGTGGCGGCGCGCTATCACATCCCGGGTCGGGCCTACGCCGAGTTCGCGCTGCTGCGCGGGGACCCCTCCGACGGGTTGCCGGGCGCCGTCGGCATCGGCGAGAAGACCGCGGCCGACCTGATCCGCCGGCACGGATCGGTGTCGGCGGTGTTGGCGGCGGCCGCCGATCCCGCCGCCGATCTGCGTCCCGCGGTGCGGCGCCGCGTGCTCGACGCCCGCGACTACCTGCTCGCCGCGGCACCGGTGGTCCGCGTCGCGACCGACGTCGACGTGCCGGCGCTCGATGACCGGCTGCCGCCGGCGCCACGCGACCCCGCGGCGCTGGTCGCGCTCGCCGACGCCCTCGGCATCGACGCGACGTGCAACCGCGTGCTCACCGCCCTGCGCGACGCTGCCCCGGGCGAGCGCTCGTCGTGACCTCCATTCCCGAACGTGATCTGATCCCGCGTGGCAGCCAGCGCGGCCGGCTGCTCGCCCGGGGGTTGCGGCGCCAGTGCCCGCGGTGTGGCGCCGGCGATCTGTTCCCGAGCCTGCTGACGATCCACGATCCATGCCCGCGCTGCGGACTGGTGTTCGAGCGCGAGGAGGGCTACTGGCTGGGCGCGATGATCGTCGCGTTCGCCGTGATCGAGGGGTTGTTCGGGCTGTCGTTCGTCGCGACGATGCTGCTGACCTGGCCGGACGTGCCGTGGACCGCGCTGCTGATCGTGGGCCTGCTGGTGACGGCGACGCTGCCGATCCTCATCTCGCCGTGGACGCGGACCATCTGGATGGCGTTGGACCGGGCCTTCATGCCGGCGCCCGACCAGCCGGAGCCGCCACCACGCTCGAGCGCGTGATCCCGCGAGCCCGCGATCGCGACGTCGGCATCACCCGCGCCGCGGGTGACCGCCGCACACCGGTCGCGGCGATGTGCCCAGGTCGGTCGGGAAGCGCGGCCGGAGTGGGCCGTCATCGGAGCGCTTCTCGAGCACCGTGCCCTCCGGGTAGTTGGCGGCGGTGTCGAGCATGTCGGCCGCCAGCGCCTCGCAGATCGTCCCGAGGTCGTCGTCATCCCACGACCCGCGCAGCACCAGCGCCTCGCGCACGGCGTCGACGATCACGTCGCGGGTCACGGCCAACTCGATCACCTCGACCGCGTTCGCGAAGTGGCCCGTCTCCAGGCCGAGCAGATGGCGGACGTGCTCCCGGGTGGGTGTCAGACCATGCCACGTGTACTCCACCGTGAGCACCGTGGCGAGCTCACCCTCGACGGCCGTGCATCCACCGTGCTCCTCGCACGCCGGTCCCGGTTCGCTGACGACGAGTACGAGCATGACCGCCTCCTGCTGGATCGAATGTGCGTTCGATCCACACCGTACGGGAGACGGGCACCGGCCGGGATCGGATATCCACAGCCCGGGTCAGCGCCGACCCGGTACCCTCAGGTCGAGCCAGACCATGCGGTGGTCAGAGCTGAGCGGCACCCCGGCATCTGGGTCGTCGTCGCCGACCAGACGGAACAGCGGATCGTCCTCGGTCGGCCAGAACACGCCACCGCCGCGGACCTTCAAGCGGCGGCTCGGCAGCACGTAGTCGACGCGCAGGTTCCCGGCGCCGAACGGTGGATCATCACCGAAGTCGGCGGTGTCGTGCGCCGGATCGCCGACGTGGTCGACGTTGACACCGCCGTCCTCGACGGCGTCACGGGCCGCCCCGTCGCTCGACGGCACGAACCGATCCCTGACCAGCGGGTTGTCCAGCAGCTGATGGATCGCGCCGTCGGTGCTGTCACCGTCGAAGGGGTCGGCGTTCTGGTCGCCGACGATCACGAACGACGCCCAGGGGTGCAGCCCGCCGCGGCGACCGTCGTCGTCGTAGATGTAGCGGCCACGAGCAGGGTGGACGTAGTCGGACCAGAACCGGATCTCGTCGTGGTTGCGGCGACCGTTCTGATCGATCACCGGGTCGTCGAACACCGGCGGGGTGGGGTGGCTGGCCAGCAGGTGCACGGTGCGTCGGCCGACCCTGATCGGCACGTCCCAGTGGCTCTTGGAGCTCAGGCGGAACACGTCGAGCTCCTCGTCGGAGTAGTAGTCGCCCGGCTCGGGCGTGTCGGGGTCGTCGGGCAGCAGTGCGCCAGGCATGTCCTTCCACAAGAACGTCTGGAACGTCCGGACCCGATCCCGCCTGATCGGGTACTTCGACAGCACGAGCATCCCGAACTGGCCGGGGAAGAACCCGAAGCCGAAGGCGTCGCCAGGCCGCGCGAACGCACCGTTGTTGTCGAAGTCGACCTCGACGTCGGGCAGGACGCCGGTGTTGGACTCGTCGATGAACGCGTAGCGGTAGCGGATCGGCGGCGCGCCGTTGTGGCCGACCTCGAGGTAGTTGTCGCGGAACAGGTCCACGGCGGCGGGGTCGTAGTCGAACTCGTTGAGCAGCAGCACGTCGGGCCGCACCCGTTGGATGATCTCGGCGATCCGCTGCGCCTGCGGGTCGTCGGGCGTCGACAGGTCGGCCCGCAGCTCGCCCTCCGCGCCGCGGTTGAGCGACGCGTTGAACGTCGCGACGCGCAGTGGATCGGCTCTGCGGTGCCGGTGGTCGCGGCGGCCCGTGGCCCCGGCCGGTACCGCCAACACAACCACCAGTAACCCCACCAGGGCCATCGCGATGCTCCGCCGGATGCGAACGATGTCCATGCCACCCTCCCTGCGCCGATGCGGCCGACGCAATCAAACCGCATGGACGCTCGTGACGCCAGTCGAGGCCCCAGATGGCCATAGTGCGGACACCCACGTTCCGGTATGCTGCGTCAGACTCGACGCGGGAGGCAGCAACATGTCGGATGTTGACAGGCGCACGTTTCTCAAGCAGGGAGCGGCGGCGGCCGGGGCAGGGCTGCTCGCGGGACCGTTCCAGGGGTTCTTCGCGTCGGCCGCCCACGCCGATCCGCGGGGCCGCCGGCGACTTGGCTATGGTCCCCTCGCGCCGGTGCCGGATCTGCGGGACGGCGTGGAGCGGCTGCTGCTGCCGCGCGGCTTCCACTACCGATCGTTCGGCCCGACAGGCGCGACGCTCACCGACGGCACGACCATCCCCGGCCGGCACGACGGGATGGCCGCGTTCCGCCACGACACCCGTCCCGTGCGACGCGGCCGGCGGCGTGGCCGCGCCGTGCTGGTACGCAACCACGAGGTCAACGGACCCGTCGGCGCCTTCGGGGACCTCGCCAGTGCGTACGACGAGGCGGCCGGCGGCGGCACGACGACCGTCGTGGTCGACGGTCGTGGCAACGTCGAGCGCAGCTTCGTCAGCCTCAACGGCACGCAGATGAACTGCTCGGGCGGTCCGATGCCGTGGGGTAGCTGGATCACCTGTGAGGAGACCGTCAACGGCCCCGACGTCGGCGACGACTTCACGGGTCAGGACAACTCCCTGCTGACCCAGAAGCACGGCTACATCTTCGAGGTGCCCGCCGGCGGACAGGGGCGACGGGAGCCGATCCGCAACGCCGGCAGGTTCGCGCACGAGGCCGCGGAGTACGACAAGCGCACCAACGCGCTGTACCTGACCGAGGACAACTTCGGCTTCGCCTCGGGCTTCTACCGCTACCTTCCGCCCACCAGTCCGCTGCGCACGGGCCACCTCGACGACGGCGGACGGCTGCAGATGCTGGCGGTCGCCGGCGAGCCCAACCTCGACCTGTCGGGTGTCACGGCACCGGCGCCCGAGGTCGGCTCGAGCTACCCGGTCCGCTGGGTCGACATCGACGATCCCGACCCCGACGTCGACGGGTTCACCAACGACGAGGCGATCGTCGCCGTCGGTGACCAGGGCAGGGCCAAGGGCGCCGCGATCTTCGCGCGGCTCGAGGGTGCGGCGATGCACGGGCCCGTCGTCTACTTCGCGTCGACCCAGGGTGGGCAGGCGTTGCCGGGCGAGGAGGACCCCTCCGGCTTCGGTCAGGGTTTCGGGCAGATCTGGGCGTACCACACCACACGCGAACGGCTGTTCCTGCTGTTCGAGTCGCCGTCGCGCGAGGTCCTCGACTTCCCCGACAACATCGCGACGAGCCGGACCGGCACCCTCGTCATCTGCGAGGACGGCGACGAGGGCAACTACCTGCGTGGCCTGACCAGGCAGGGCAGCATCTTCGACTTCGCCAAGAACAACATCGAGGGCCGCACCGACGACGAGTTCGCCGGAGCCACGTTCAGTCCCGACTACGAGACGCTGTACGTCAACATCCAGGCGAGCAACGGACTGACGTTCGCGATCTGGGGCCCGTGGGGTGGCGGCGGCTTCTAGGGTCTGCCGCCCGGGCACTGCAGATGCTGCCGCGTCATTCTTTTCTTGATTGATTCCAGACTTCGCGGATAGCGTCCCCATGTCATGGCAGGTGACAACGACTTCGACGCACTCCACGCTCCCGACGCCGTCGGCGCGCGACCGGCTGCGTCAGGCCGGTCTGCGGATCACGGCGCCCCGCGTGGCGATCCTGGGCGTGCTCACGCGGTCTACCGGACACGACACGGTCGGTGAAGTCGCCGAGCTTGCCCGTGCGCGGCTGGGCATGCTGTCGACCCAGGCCGCCTACGATGTACTCAACGCGCTCGCCGACGCGGGGCTCGCACAGCGCATCGAGCTGCCGGGCCAACCGGCGCGGTTCGAGGCGCGCACGGGTGACAACCACCACCACATGGTGTGCCGGGTGTGCGGCGTCGTGCGCGACGTCGACTGCGCGGCCGGCCTCGCGCCGTGCATGGACCCCGTCGACGCCCGGGGCTTCGTGGTCGACGAGGCCGAGGTCACCTACTGGGGCCTGTGCCCCGACTGCCAGCAGGGCGGTATGGACCCTGATTGCAATGCCCGCGGAGCGACCTGACCGACGCAGCGTGAACAGCACGAAGGAGCAGTGATGACGACTGAGCGCCACCATCGGACGACCACCGATGCCGGCATCCCGGTGCCGAGCGACGAGCATTCGCTGACGGTCGGTCCTGACGGGCCGATCCTTCTGCAGGATCACTATCTGATCGAGCAGATGGCGAACTTCAACCGGGAGCGGATCGCCGAGCGTCAGCCACACGCCAAGGGTGCCGGTGCGTTCGGTCACTTCGAGGTGACCGCGGACGTCAGCGGTTGGACCAAGGCGGCGGTGTTCCAGCCGGGGACGACGACCGACACGGTGATCCGGTTCTCCACGGTGGCAGGCGAGCGGGGAAGCCCCGACACGTGGCGTGATCCTCGCGGGTTCGCGCTGAAGTTCTACACGTCCGAGGGCAACTACGACATGGTGGGCAACAACACCCCCGTGTTCTTCATTCGGGACCCGATGAAGTTCCAGCACTTCATCCGGTCGCAGAAGCGCCGCGCGGATTCCGGTCTGCGCGACCACGACATGCAGTGGGACTTCTGGACCTTGTCGCCGGAGTCGGCGCACCAGGTGACGTGGCTGATGGGCGACCGGGGCATTCCAGGGACCTGGCGGCACATGAACGGCTACTCCAGCCACACCTACATGTGGGTGAACGCAGCGGGAGAGCGGTTCTGGGTCAAGTACCACTTCAAGACCGACCAGGGCATCGAGTTCCTCACCCAGGACGAGGCCGACCGCATCGCGGGTGAGGACGCGGACTATCATCGCCGTGACCTGTTCAACGCGATCCGCGACGGCAACCACCCGAGCTGGACGCTCAAGGTGCAGGTGATGCCCTTCGAGGAGGCGAGCACCTACCGCCTGAACCCGTTCGACCTGACCAAGGTGTGGCCCCACGGCGACTACCCGGTGCACGAGGTCGGGCGGCTGACGCTCGACCGCAACCCGACGGACTTCCACACCCAGATCGAGCAGGCGGCGTTCGAGCCGAACAACCTCGTACCCGGCATCGGTGTCAGCCCCGACAAGATGCTGCTGGCACGGGTCTTCTCCTACGCCGACGCCCACCGGGCGCGGATGGGCGTGAACTACAAGCAGGTCCCGGTCAACGCACCCCAGGCCCCGGTGCACAGCTACAGCAAGGACGGGGCGATGCGCGTGCAGCCGGTGACCGATCCGGTGTACGCCCCCAACAGCTACGGCGGTCCGGCCGCCGACCCCGAGCAGTATCCGTACGTGGAGAAGTGGAGTGCCAACGGAGAGTTCGTCCACGACGCCTACACCAAGCGCGAGGACGACGACGACTGGAGCCAGCCAGGTGCACTCGTGCGGGAGGTCATGGACGAGGCCGCACGCGACCGCCTGGTGTCGAACGTCGCCGGCCACCTCAGTGACGGGGTG
>JAHWKT010000169.1 GCA_019347695.1 Actinomycetota bacterium
CGGACAGCCCCGGATGCTCCATGCAGGCACGCGAGCTCGAGCGATACCCACGAGTGGAAGCGTCTCCGCTCCATGCCAGCGGTATGGAAACCCATTCGCCGACGGCGGGCCGACGCGGTGGACGATACTTGGTGGATGGACGGTGGCGCGGCGTGGGAGGTCGAGCACCGCCGTCGCGCGGCGTGGTGGTGGGGCCTCGTCCTCGCTGTCGCGCTCGCCATCATCGTCGGCATCGCGATCACGCGGACGCGACCGCGGATCGCCACGTCGCTCGTTGTCGGTACCGCACCGTCCACGCCGCCGGCGGTCGAGGGCGTTGCTCGCTGGACGCCGCTGGAGCGGTCGACCGGGACCACGCTGTCGTTGGCGTTCGCGGGCGCCGGGGTGCACCTGTTCGATGTCGATGGCGGCGAGATCGTCGAGGAGTGCCGGTCGACGTGACCGTCAGCGATGTGCCGGTCTTCACGCTCGCCCGTGCCGGATCGATGACCGTCGTGCAGGCGGCCGGCGACGTGACGTACGTCTTCGGTCCCAACCTCTCGTTGCGGCGGCTCGGCCAGTCGTGGTGGTTCCTGCCGGCGTCGCGCGATCTCGTCTGGCTGGTCGATGGCACCAGCTTTCAGCCTGGCGCCGACCTGCGTGTTCGCCAGGTCGATCTCAGGGACACGGAGGTGCTGCGGTCGGTACGGGTGCCGGCCGGCCAACGCCCGATCGCCGGTCAGCGTGATCGGCTGCTGCTCAAGGACGTCGGGACGTTGCGGTGGTGGGACCCCGCGACCGGCGTGACCCAGTCGATGCACGACCACGTGCTCGCCGTCAGCGCCGGTGCCACAGTCGTCTGCCGCGACCGCTGTCACACGGTCGATGTGCACGACGACACGGGCACGCGCGTCGCGCGCCTGCACATGGAGCGTCGCGTCGTCGCCGCCGCGCCGGCACCCGATGACCACGCAGTCGCGCTCCTCACCGACGCAGCCGACACGACGGCGTCGTCGCTGGTGATCGCCGACCTCGACCGCCGGACGCTCCACCCGGTCGCCGGCGGCGCTCCGCTCGTGTCGCGGCGCCTGCTGACATGGAGCCCCAACGGCGCCTTCGTGTTCTTCGCCACCCTCGATGGCCGGCTCGGCGTCCTCGACCGTTCGTCGGAGACCACGCACCGCGTCGACGTCGACCTCGATGACGTGGACGCCATGGCTGCGTTCGCCGGGCCGTGATCCCACCGGCGTCGCCTGCTCCGCCTCGCCCGCGTCCTGCCCCCGAGTTATCGCCTCGTCCCGACTGACCCCGATCGGTCGAGCAACTTCGAGGCGGTGGCTGCGGTCGCCGCCTTCGTCGTCTCCTTCCGTATGGAGCCTCGTCGTGACGGCTGCCGCTGCTGGCGTCCGATGACCGAGCGGGCACCACACGATCCGCCGCAACGAGGCGGCGGAAGGAGCGACCGATGCATCCCGACGCACATCTGCACCTGTACCGCACGGAACACGCGGCGCGTGCCCGTGCCCACCAACGGCGTCAGCAGTGGCGCCAGGACGAACCTCCAGCGCGGCGTGGTCGGCGCGCGCGGCTGCGGCTGCGTGCACCGCGTCGCCGTCGGGCCGCCACGCTGTGACCGGCCCGCACGATGACATCGACGACGCCGGCCGTACCCGCCAGACGCGGGTCGCGGTCGGCGTCGTCGCCGCCGCGCCCGGAGAGATCCGCCACGTCGGTTCCGCCGATAGGGTGACGGGCAGCGCGTACGCCCAGCGGAGGGCGACATCGTGGATCTCAGGAGCAAACTCGTCCGGCTGTTCACCGGCGCGCACGCGGGGGTGTACCGGCTCACCGACGGGCGTCTCGGCGCCGACATGAACGGCGCGGACGTCCTGCTGCTGACCACCCGCGGGCGCCGGTCCAGCAAGCCGCGCACCACGCCGTTGATGCGCGTGGAGCACGACGGCGACCCGCACGTCATCGCCAGCAACGGGGGCGCCGACACTCATCCTGCGTGGTTCTTCAACCTGATCGCCGAGCCGAGGGTGGGCGTGCAGGACGGCGACCGCCGGTTCGTGGCCCGCGCGGTCGTGCTTGACGGCGCCGAGCGCGACGCCGTGTACGCCTCGGCCATCGACACGATGGACGAGTTCGGGGAGTACCAGCGAGCGACCGAGCGGCTGATCCCGGTCATCCGTCTGGAGCCGCTGCCTGGCACCGATCGCTGACCGTGGGCCCTCGCCCTCAGGCGGAACGCTCACCAAGGGTCGGACCGGCCGATCCAGGCTGCGTATGGTGGGCGCGGCACGCGGTAACCGGTGGAGGTCGCACGATGGCGAAGGTCGAGATCGTCGAGGTCGGGCCGCGCGACGGTCTCCAGAACGAAGACGTGCTGGTCGACACCGCGACGAAGGTCGCGCTCATCGAACGGATGCTCGACGCCGGGGTGCGCCGCATCGAGGCGACCAGCTTCGTGCATCCGAAGCGGGTGCCGCAGATGGCCGACGCCGAGGACGTCATGGCTGCCGTGCCCCGCGACCGCGGGGCGTCGTACATCGGTCTCGTGCTCAACGACCGCGGACTGGACCGCGCGCTCGACGCCGGGGTCGACGAGGCCAACGTGGTGGTCGTGGCCACCGAGACGTTCAGTCAGCGCAACCAGGGCGCGAGCGTCGATGAGATGCTGGCGTCGTGGGAGCGCATCGCCGGGCGGGCGCAGGACGCTGGAGTGCGCACGAGCGTGACGATCTCGGCGGCGTTCGGCTGCCCGTTCGAGGGCGAGGTCGACCCGGGACGCGTGGCGGACCTGGCGAGCAGGATCGCCGCCAGCGGTCCTGACGAGATCGCGCTGGGCGACACGATCGGGGTCGCCGTGCCGCCGCAGGTGCGCGAGGTCACGGACCGGGTCGTCGAGCAGGCCGCCGAAGTTCCACTGCGCTGCCACTTCCACAACACCCGCAACACGGGCTTCGCCAACGTGGTGGCCGCGCTCGAGGCAGGGGTCGCCGCGCTCGACGCCAGCGTCGGCGGCATCGGTGGGTGCCCGTTCGCCCCGGCCGCCACCGGCAACATCGCGACCGAGGATCTGCTGTACCTGCTCGGCCGCATGGGGGTCGAGCACGGCATGTCGCTGTCGCAGACGAGTGAGACCGCCGTCTGGGTCGGCGAACAGCTGGGCACGACCGTCCCCGGGCTGCTGTCACGCGCGGGTGCGTTCCCCGACCCGGCGTGACCGACCGGCACACCACCGCGACCGTTCGCGGACCGGCCGACGACGGTGAGGTCGCGGCGTTCTGGTCGTCGCTGGGGCTGCCCGGTGCGATCGACCTGCACGTCCACTTCATGCCCGAGCGGGTGCTCCACAAGGTGTGGGCGTTCTTCGATGACGCCGATCTTCCCGACGGCATGCGGTGGCCGATCGCCTACCGCGACGACGAGGCCGCACGGATCGCCCGGTTGCGCGATCTCGGTGTGCGTCGGTTCGGTGCGTTGGCCTACGCGCACCGACCCGGCATGGCCGTCTGGCTCAACGACTGGCTCGCCGACTTCGCCGCGCGGGTGCCCGAGGCCCTGCACTGCGCGACCTTCCACGCCGAGCCGGAGGCCGACGCCTACGTGGCCGACGCGTTGGAGGCCGGCGCCCAGCTGTGCAAGGTGCACCTGCAGGTTGGCGGCTTCGATCCCCGCGATCCGGTGCTGCGCCCGGTGTGGACGCGGCTGGCCGACACGGGCACGCCGGTCATCGTGCACGCCGGATCGGGTCCGCAGGCGGGCCGTCACACCGGCCCTGACATCTTCGCCGAGGTGCTCGATGCCCACCCGGAGTTGGTCGCCGTGATCGCGCACATGGGGTTGCCCGAGTACGACGCGTTCCTCGACCTGGCGCTGCGCCATGCCAACGTGCACCTGGACACCACGATGGCGTTCACCGAGTTCACCTCGCGCATCGCGCCGTACCCGCCGGGCCTGCTGCCGCGGCTCGGCGAGCACGCCGACCGTGTGGTCCTGGGCAGCGACTTCCCGAACATCCCGTACCCCTACGCCCACCAGATCGACGCCCTCGCCCGCCTGGGCCTGGGCGCCGACTGGTTGCGGCAGGTGTGCTGGCACAACCCTGCGCGGCTGGTGGGACGCTAGGCCGCGGGCTCCGCCTCGGATGCGGTCGGCGGGCGCGCCAGCAGCGACGTACGTCGGACGAGCACGAAGATCAGCGCACCGAGCAGCACGAAGGGCAGCGCGACCGTGGCGACCACCAACGCGCCTCCCAGCACATTGACCAGTGCCGCACGAGCGGTCGCCCAGTACCGGGCCAGGCTCGGCTGCGCGTCAGCGCTCGCGAACGCACCGCCTGCCTCGAACAGCTCGACCGTGAGCCGCGAGAAGCTGGTGCGCTCCTTCAGGAAGCGCAGCCGACCCTGGATCTGCTCGATCGTCTGCTGGATGCCCTCGACGCGCTGCTGCACCGCGATGGCGTCCTCGACGTCATCGGCACGGTCGAGCAGCGACAGGTAGAAGGCCTCCTGCGCCTGGTTGTGGCGCAGCCGGGCCTCGAGATCGACGAACTCGTCCGACACGTCCTCCGACGTGATCGACCGGCGTTCGACCTCGCCGATGCGACCGACGGCGACCAGCAGCTCGTCGAAGTCCTCGGCGGGCACCCGCAGCGTCACGGTCCCCGACGTCGACCCGTCGCCGGTGTTCGTCGCGTCGCTCGCGAGCACGGTCCCGCCGAACCGGTCGGCCAGTCCGACGAGCCGCTCGAACGCCGCGTCGAAGGTGTCGTCGTCGACGCGCAACCGCATCGTGCCGTTGCGCACGACCCGGTCGCCGATCGCCGCGGTCTGGCTGACCGCCGCGGCGATGTCCAGGCCGTCCCCGCTGCCCTCCTCGCCGCCGGCCGGCTCCGCCTCCTGCGCCCCGTCGCCGTCACCCTCGCCGCCGCGCACGGCAGCGTCCTCGGCCGCTGCCTCCTCGCGCGGGGCGTCGCCCGAGTCGCCTCCGGAGTCCTCGGCGCCGCCCGCACAGCCGGCCAACACAGCCATCACGATCATCAGCAGTAGTGCAGTGCGCTTCATCCGACGCCCTTCGTTCGCTCGGTCTCCTACCGCAGTAGGACGTCGGGTGTCGCGCGGGGGTTCCCGCCAATCTCGCGGGTGTGCAGCCTGGCTACCGGATATGGGTGCTGGCGGCCACGCGGCGGTGCTGGAACCAGTCGACGGTCGCCGCCAGCTCGGCGGTGAAGTCCGGGGGCTCGAGGTTGGGGAACAGCCGGCGCAGCAGACGGTGATCGGCCTGCGAGTGCCGGACGTCGCCGGCACGCGGCGGCAGGTGCCGCCGATCCAGCGGGCGGCCGAGGATCTGCTCGAGCTCGGCAACGATGTCGAGCAGGCTCCGGCGCGTGCCGAACGCGAGGTTGACCGGACCGGTGTGGGTCATTCGGCGCACGACGGCGTCGGTGAGCACCGAGACCACCGAGCCGACCGGCACCATGTCGCGGGTCTGCTGGCCGTCGCCGAAGATCAGCAGCGGTTCGCCCGACACTGCGGCGGACACGAACGCCGGCACGACCGCGGCGTAGGTGTGCCCGACGTCCTGCAGCGGACCGAACACGTTGAAGAAGCGGAAGACCAGCACCGGTAGGTCGAAGGCGTTGCCGTAGGCGAGCGCGTGCGCCTCGGCGGCGAGCTTGCTCGATGCGTACACGCTGGTGGGCTGTGGCGGCAGCGATTCGGAGGCCGGCAGCGGCGGATGCTGTCCGTACACCGCGGCGGACGACGCCACGATGACCTGGCAGCCGTGTTCGCGGGCGGCATCGAGCACGTGCAGCGTCCCGGTCCCGTTGACCTCGTGGTAGGCGACCGGCTGCTCGAGCGACTCCGGTACGGATGCGAGTGCGGCCAGGTGGACGACCGCGTCGCACCCCGCCGCCGCGTCGCGCAGCAGCTCGGCATCGAGCACGGATCCCTTCCACAGCTCGACCCCGTCTGACCCTGCCAGCCGGTCGGCCTCACCGGTCGACAGGTCGTCGACGACCGTGACGGCGTCGATCGCGTCGGCGGCGAGCAGCCGCTCGACGAGGTTGGCGCCGATGAACCCGGCGCCGCCGGTGACGAGGACCTTCACGGTTGGAGGTCAGTAGTGAAGTGCGGAAGTGGCATGGATGCATCTCTTCGAGAGAAGACCGAGCATCACGCAGCCTATCAGTCGAGAATGATCGTCGATCTGTCCGTGATCGTCCGGTCCCCGGACCACATAGCGCGCCACGAACGTACCGCTACATACACAACAGTCCATGCGAGCATGCTGAAGTCGAGAGCGAGCGACCGATTTTCAATGTAGAAGGCATCTAGCCGCTGTAGCGGCTTGAAAGAAGGGTTGTCCCTGGCCTCCAACTGCCAGAGCCCGGTCACCCCCAGAAGCGCAAGCGTCCGCTGCGGCACATGTTCGTGTACGGCGGCAGCCTCGGTGAGAGGTAGCGGTCGCGGCCCGACGAAGCTCATTGAACCGACGATCACATTCCACAGCTGCGGTATCTCATCGAGGCTGGTAGCACGTAAGAATCGGCCGACACGGGTTACCCGGGGATCCCGAACAAGCTTAAACAAGGGACCGGAGCGATAGTTGGCTCCTCGTAGCCTATCTTGAGTAGCTTCTGCATTGACCGTCATAGTCCTGAACTTGAACATCATGAAAGGAGTCGCATCGCGTCCGGTCCGGCGTTGGCGAAAAATTACTGGACCTGGCGAATCG
>JAHWKT010000170.1 GCA_019347695.1 Actinomycetota bacterium
CACGGGGCCGCCTTGAGGCCCAGGGTCATGGTGGCGCCGCCATTGGGGGTGTCCTCGATGGTCAGGTCGGCGCTGAGCGCCTCGGCCAGCCCGCGGGCGACCGCGAGCCCGAGCCCGAGGCCGCCGGTGTGGTCGTCGAGCCGCTGGAAGGGCTCGAACGCCGTCGCGCGCCCGTCGGGGGGGATCCCGGGGCCGTGGTCGACGACGCGGACCTCCATCCGGTCGCCGACCACGGCGGCGTGCACCTGGCACGGTGTGGCAGGCGGGGAGTGGCGGACGGCGTTGTCGATGAGGTTGGCCAGCACCCGCTCGAGCAGCGCGGCGTCGGCCAGCACCGGCGGCAAGGTGTCCGGTAGGCGCAGGTCGACCTGGTGGCTGGCGTAGCCCAGCCCGGCGACCGCTTCGGCGGCGACGGCGTCGAGTTCGACTGGCTGGGCGTGGACGTACACCGCGCCGGCCTGCAGCCGACTGAGGTCGAGCAGGTTGCCGACGAGGGCGTTGAGGCGGTCGACCTCGCCGACGGCGGCGCGGATGATCTCGTGGGTGTCGTCCAAGTCGAAGGCTGCGTCCTCGTCGAGGACACCGGTCAGCCACGCCTTGATGGTCGCCAGCGGTGTGCGCAGGTCGTGGGAGACCGCCGAAAGCAGTGATGTGCGCAGCCGGTTTGCTTCCGCCAGCCCTTCGGCGCGGATCGCCTCGGCCTCCAGCCGTTGCCGTTCCAGCGCGAGCGCGAGCTGTGCCGCGAAGGCGGCGAGGATGCGGCCATCGTCCAGGGGCGTGTGTGGTCCTTTCAGCACCAGGACGCTGCCTGGCTGCAGCTCGAGGCTGTCGGACCCCTCGTCTGGAGACTGCGGGCAGGGGCCGCCAGCGCAGGCCAGTACGACCCAGCGGCCGTCGTCCTCGCGCAGGACGGCGGCCGCCTCGAGATCGAACACACCTCGCAGATCGGCGACGAGACGATCGAGGGGATCGTCGCTGGCGGCCACCGTGGCGGCGAGCCGCGCCAGCGCCGTCGCCTCGGTGCCCGCCCGTTCGGCTTCCGCCGCGCGGCGGGCCGCGAGGTCGACCAGCGCGCTGATCACCACGGCGGTCGTCAGGAAGACCGCCAGCGCAAGGACGTCCTGGAAGCTCTTGACGACCCACGTGCGGAATGGCGGCGTGACGAACCAGTTGCTCGCGGCGAACCCGGCCACGGCCACGAACACGCTCGGCCAGATCCCACCGACGGCCGCCACGACGACGGTGAGCGCCAGATACGACAGCAGCGCCGTCGACAGCTGCACCTGCGTGCCGGATGACCGGAACACGATCGTCAGCACGGCGAGGCCGAGGACTGCGATGGCGGCGCCGGACCAGCGGCGGTGCGACGGCAGGGCAACGACACCGCGGCGAAGACCCAGGTGGCCGGGGGCCTCGCCGTCCGCAGCGACCAGGCCGTGACTGAAACGTTGCATGGCGTCCATCATGCCGCCATGGTCGGCGCCGCCAACGGAACAAGCGGGCGGAGCGAGGCGTGGCCGCGCACCTAGTCGCCGCTGCGCGCGTCGTGCTGCATGGCACGATTCTCCGCGCGGTGGTGTTACGAATCCGTTGACACCGTCGGGTGCGGCGCTAAGAACGCGTTAACGCGCAGGTCGCCGGCGGTCGCCGTCCATACCGTCCTGTGCTGTGCTCATTCGTCCCGATCGCCGCGACCTCGGGCTGATCGGTCTGTACACGGGGCGGATCATCACCGGGCTCGGTCTGGTGATGCTGATCCCCGCCGTGCTGGGAGTCGTTCGGGCCGAGTACAACGATGCGCTGGGTCTGCTGATCGGCGCCGGCGTATCGCTGCTGCTCGGACGCCTCGCCGAGTGGCGGCTGGCTACCAGCCGGGACCTCGGTTGGAGTCACGCGATGGCCACGGTGGCGTTGTCGTGGCTGGTGGCCGCCTACCTGGCTGCGATCCCGCTGTACCTGTCGGGTCACTACGGCAGCTTCCTGGACGCGTCCTTCGACGCCATGTCTGGCTTCGCGACCGCCGGCTTGGCGGTGATCAACGATCTCGACCACGTGTCGGACAGCATCAACCTGTGGCGGCACCTGATGCAGTTCATGGGCGGCCAGGGCCTCGTGCTGATCGCGCTCAGCCTGTTCGGCGGCGCCGGCGGCCTGGCCGGGCTGTACGTGGGCGAGGGCCGCGAGGACCGCATCCTGCCCAATGTGCGGCGCACCGCCTCGTTCATCTGGCGGGTTGCGTTGCTGTACCTGCTGTTCGGCGGCGTCATGTTGTGGGCCGCGGTCGTCCATGCCGGCATGCCCGCGCTGGACGGGCTGCTGCACGCGGTGATGTTGTTCATGGCCGCGTTCGACACCGGCGGGTTCTTGCCGACGTCGGCCAGCCTCGGCGTCTACCACTCCGCGGTCGTCGAGGCCACCGCGAGCATCCTGATGGTCGCCGGCGCGTTCTCGTTCGCACTCCACTACCAGCTCATGCGCGGCACCGGGCCCGTCGAGATGGTGCGCAACATCGAGACCCGCGTGTTGGCGGTCACGGTCGTCGGGTTGTCGGCCATCACGATGATTGGGCTGGCCCGGTTCGAGACGTACGACAGCGTCGAGGCGTTGCTGCGCCGCGGGTTCTTCCATCTGCTGTCGGCGCACACCGGCACGGGGTTCGGGACCATTCCGGGACGGCTGTTCGTCACCGACTGGGGCGTGTTGGCACCCGCGATGGTGGTGATCGCCATGGCGCTCGGGGGGATGGCCAGCTCCACGACCGGTGGCGTCAAGGCCATCCGCGTCGGCGTGCTGGCCAAGTCCGTCGCCAACGACATCCAACGCATCGTGCTGCCCACCGACGCGGTCGTCGTCGGCGCCTACCACTCAAACGGCCGCAACGAGGCGCTGCGTCCCGCGGTCGTGCGAACGGCGGTCCTGATCACTCTGCTGTACTTGGTGCTGTACTTCGCGGGCGCCTTCCTCGGCATGTTCTACGGCTACTCGATCCAGGAGTCGCTGTTCGAGAGCACGTCGGCGGCCGCCGCGGTCGGGTTGTCCGTCGGCGTCGTCGGCCCGGACGTCGAGGAGGGCCTGAAGGTCTTCTACATCTTCCAGATGTGGATCGGACGGCTCGAGTTCATCTCCGTCTTCGCGCTGTTCGGGTACCTCTACGCCACCATTCGAGGTCGCCTGTGACCCGCTCGGCCAACCAGATCACGCCGCTGCAGACCATCACGGGCATGGTGGCCATCATCGCGGTCGCCACGGTGATCGTAACTGTGCTCGGGCGGCTGATCGACCGTAGCGAGCAACGCCCACCGCTCGGAGCACCCGCGCAGGACGAGCAAGATGACACCTGCCCGGACGCGCCCCTGCCCGAACCGGTCACCGTGTCCGCCGCCGACCTGATCGAGTGCCCCGATACATTCGACGGCGCGACCGTCCACTACACCGGCGAGGCCGTCCGTGCCGTGCTTCACCGCGGTGCGCGGGCGTGGGTCCACCTCAACGACGACCGCTACGCACTCGAGCTCGGGCCGCTGTATGAGCATCGCACCACGGTGGGTGGCAACTCCGGCGTCCCCGTCTCAATCCCGGCGGGGGTCGCCGATGACATCACCTACGTCGGCGATGCCCGCCACCGCGGCGCCATCCTGACGGTCACCGGCGAGTTCCGTCGCGCCAACCCCGACGACGGCGGCGGCCCCGGCATCCACGCCGACACCGCCCGCATCACCGACCCTGGACGACCCGTCGGCAGGCCGGTCGACGGCGCCCGCATCGTGACCGCCGCGGTGGTGTTCGCCGCCGCCCTCGCCGCCGCGTTCCTCGCTCACAACGACACGTCAACGAGACCGCCAACTCGCCGCCGGTGACAACACCGGATCTGGACTCGCGGGTCGCCGCGCGATCGGCAAGGTAGTCGCCCGGTTCGTGTCGCTAACACTTGTCACTGGTGGCGGCTCATTTCATCGCGGTGTGCCATGGGTGTGCCATGCATCGGTTCATCGGCGCCCATCGGGGAGTCGTCACAGCATGCATTGCCCCAGGTCAGCGCGTGTATTGGCGTCCCTACCGACGCGGGATGATCTGCCCTCTCGTAACGGGCAGGTCGCCGTCGACGACGACCAGGGGTAATCCGGGCTGTCGGGCGGGATCTGCGGAACCGCGAGCGCGGCGGCACGTGGCTACGGATCCCGCGACAACGTGCAACTCACCGTGTAGGTCCCGTTCGAGATCGTGTCGAACACCGTGACGGCCGTGGTCCGCCTGCGTTCCGCCGGCTCGTTCGGGCTCAGGCCCGCGATCGGCCACGAGGTCACGCCGTGCGCCGCGCCGAGGTCGTCGGGATCCTCGATGACGAAGTCGAGGCCTTGGCAGAAGCCGACGGACTTGTTCGTCCAGCCGCGCTGCACGACCTCGAAGAAGATCTTTTCCGCGAGACCCGGCCAGTCTTCACTGGTGTCCGCGTCGTCCCACGTGGTCGTCAGCAGCTTCTCGCCGTCTACCCACATCTCGAGCTCGGGCTCGTCCGCGCCCGGCCAGTCGATCCCCGTCTCGTCGTTGACGTGCACGGTGAAGCCCTTGTCGAGCCGCAGGTAGGTCACCGGGGTCGCCCAGCGGATCACCTGCCCCGTGTCGACGTCGCTGTCGCGTCGCACGGACACGTAGATCTCGTCGTCCGCGTTCGCCGTGAACGCGTGCTGGAGCGTCGCCGCACCGGAGTCGGCACCGAGCGGGGTGCCCGCGGCATCCGACACCTCGATCGTGCCCGACCCCACGGGCTGCTCGAGGGTCACGCGCTCCTCGCGCGACGTGCCCGTGAGCGTCGCGACCGGATGCACCCGGAACCAGGCGGTGTCATCGTCGCCGAGGCGCTGGTCCGGCGGAAACGGCACCGGAAGGTCGCGATGCGGCGGCAGGGCGATCGCGGTGGCCCTCGAGTCGCCGAGGTGCTCGAGTACGATGAGCACGCCGCTGCCCGGATCGCCGTCCTTGGTGCGCATCGAGACGAGGAGCGGCGAACGGTTGACGTACGTCGAGCCCTCGTCGTCGACGGTTCCGTCGAACTCGCGGTACGCGCCCTGCACGGCCGCCGGCACGTCCGAGGTCGAGAGCCGGTCGAGTCGGGTCAGCGGCCGCGAGACATCCGTCGCGGCGTATACGTCGACGAGCAGTGACGGGGAATGGTGGAATGTGTACGTGCCCGGGCGCGGAATCCACGCCCACGAGCGGCCCGCGTCGACCGCGATGTCGGGCATCACGACGTACGCGAGCGAGGTGCGCGGCTGCCCCGAGCCCGAGGTTCCGGCCACCGTCCCGGCGACGTCGATGTCGACCGCCGACGACGGCTGGCAGTGGCCGTCGCGCAGCTGGATGATCGCCTCGAGCGCGTAGTGGTCGGAGGTGTCGCGGTGGCCCACCCGCATGTGGTGCGCAACGAGGTCGATGCCGTCGATTGTCTTGAACCGGCAGATGTAGTCGAGCCGCTGCTCGGCCTGGGTCCGGCGGTCGCGGTTCGTCAGGCCGGGGTCGAGATCGTCGGATGCCCCGGGCGGGCGCATCTCGATCCAGCTGTCGGCGAACAGCTCGCCGAACGGATCCGCTGCGTTGTCGAACACGTCGAACCACTCGTTGCTCGTCGCATCGAGGTCGCCGCGGATGTTGAGGTCGCCCGCCACGATCACGTTGCGCCAGTTCTCCGGCGAGGGCCCCAGGACCTCGGCCACCAACTCGCGGATCTCGGCGAGCTGGCTCTTGCGGATGTCGCGGTACTGCTCGTCCGTCTCGTACGCGGCCTGCAGATGCGTGAACACGAGCGTGGTCTGTTCGGCGGGGATACCCACCTGCACGAGCACGGCCGCCTTCGACGCCCAACTGTCGGCGCCCGCGTCATCCGCATAGAAGCGCTCGCGCCGATCGCCGCCGCCCGGCAGCGGCAGGAACGGCTCCTGCGAGAACACCATGAGCCCGGAGTCCTCCTCGAGGTCGCCCTCGTGCACCGACTCGATGACGTGGGGCCACTCCGGTTCCAGCCGTTTGACGAGCATGGCTCGGGCATCCTCGCTGAAGACCTCGTTGAGCGCGAGCACGTCGGGTCGCTCCTGCGGCGGAATGTCGAGGAGGTCGTCGGCGACGGCCTTCGCTCGCGCGATCGAGTCGGACGCACTGCCGGGGAGCAGCCCGATGAGGCCGGCGGGCACGCTCACGGTGCCCTCGCCGACGCCGGCGATGACCGGCAGCAGCTGGACGTTGAAGGTCATGAGACGAAGCGGGCGCATGCGTGCACCTTCCCACACGGCAGGTCGGCGCATCCGCGTCGACGGTCGCATTCCCGGGATCTCGTCGGTCGACATTCCCGGCGACATCGCCCGGCTGGACGACGTCAGCGTACGCCCGGCCCCGGGCACCCGCTACGCCAAGGACTACCGGGTGGTGCGCGTCGACTCCGGCGACGCGGCCCTGGAGCGCTGCGCCAACTCAGCCTGCGCACGCAGGCGATGGCGCGGCTGCTCGTCGACCAGCGGATGCCGGGGATGACCTGGTGGAGCTGCTCGAACGCGCCCGCGGCTACTTCCAGGAGGCCAAGCGGGTCCTGCTGACCGCCTACGCCGACACCAACGCGGCGATCCAGGCGATCAACGAGGCGCGGCTGGACTACCACCTGCTCAAGCCGTGGGACCCGCCCGACGAGCGG
>JAHWKT010000171.1 GCA_019347695.1 Actinomycetota bacterium
AAGCAGCACCAGGTTGACGGTGCCGTAGGTGACCAGGAAGAACAGCGTGATCACCGGTGCGATCGCGTTGAGCTCACGCAGCGCGACCGCGCCGAAGGCGATCGCGGCGGTCACGGCCACAGCGTGGCGGGGCTCGCTGTCCGCGGCCCGCGACGCCAGCCACACGGCCGCGCCGATGTACACGACCAGGCTGACCGCCACCGCCAGTAGCGTGCCGAGAGGGATAGCACGTCGCGGGTCCGCCAGCTCGCCGGACATGTTCGCGCCCGCCGTGATGCCCGTCGTTGCGGGAAGAAGACCGCGAACACGCCCCAGAAGTCGGGCCCGCCAGCCCGGTCTCGACCGCACCTGAAAACCGTCCCCACCACACCGGCGCCCGACCCGGTCCACCGCTGAAAGCACCCAGCGCCATCGACGCGACCGCGACACCGATCAGCGCGAGGATCAGGTACTGCATCCGGAACGAGAACCGTGCGCTGACCACCGCGATGCCGACGATCGCTGCGAAAGCGACGAGGTCGACGAGCAGCGCCGGATGGTCGGGGAAGATCCGCAGCCACCCGTCCCGGAAGCCGAACAGATACGGCGCGATCACCAACGTCTGCGACAGGTACAGCGGGATGCCGACCACGCCGCCGGCCTCGATGCCGAACGATCGGACGATGATCGCGTACGCGCCGCCACCACCGACCGTCTTGTCTGTCGCGACCGCGGCCAGGGACACGGCCGTCGAGCCGGTGATCGCGAACCCCAGCAGGATCACCGCGAGCGCGGCGCCGAGCCCGCGTTGCCGACGACCCACCCGGTGCGCAGGAACAGGATCACGCCCAGGATCGTCAGCAGGGTCGGGGCGAACACGCCCTCGAATTAGCCGTAGCCGGGCCTGTCGTCCGTGATGTCCCTCCTGGTCGCGCTCTCCGACGTCTACCCCGGGACATCTACCGTCGCAACGACGTCGCCGGTGACGTCGCGCAGGGTGAGCTCGAACGGCGGCTCCCGGACGGGCATCGCGAACAGCTCGGCGCCTTCGATCGACGTGGTCACCGCGCCCGACAGGGTGCTGGCGGCCGGCACGGTCGCCCGCGCAGTCAACGGCGGCGCGATCCCGGCCAGGGTCTGCGTGTCGTCGCCCGGATCGAGCAGCGTGGTGGTCGCGCCCTCATCGGGCGCCGCGAGGTCACAGGCCTCTTCGAGGACCTGCCCGTCGGGCGCTCCGGCGTGCAGGCGGACGCAGCCGTCGTTCCAGGTGACCGACAGCGGCCGGCCGCCGCCCTCCAGGCGGGTCACGACCGTGTCATCGGTCGCGGGCGGCTCTAGCAGCAGGCTGCCGGCCATCCGGTCGAGCACGTTTGTGGCCGTCTCGAACGACGCGACGTCACCGGCATCAGCCCCGACCGATCAGTACACCCGCCTCGTCGTCAGTTCCCTGGGGTCAGGTCGATGATCCACAGCACGACCTGCGTCTCGGTTTCGACGACCGTCTCCTGCTCGGTGACCACGATGCGTTCGGTCACGACCTCGGTGACCTCGTCGGCCGCCTCATCGTCGGTCGCGCAGGCGGAGACAACGACCAGGCACACCAACGCCAGGACCGCTCGGTGGATGATGAATGGTCGGATCATCGTGTGTCCTTGAAGATCATGATGCTTCCCGAGTAGCAGGCGACCCACAGCTTCCGCGCGGCGGCGTCGTAGGTGATGCCGATCGGCTTGTCGTGGGTGTCCACGGTCTGCACGACGGCCATGTCGCGGGTGCGGATCTTGCTGACCGTGTTCGAGTGGTAGTTCACCGCGTACAGCGCCGTGCCGTCGCCCGAGATCGCCAGGCTGCGCGGCGCCTGCCCCGTGCTGACCCTGGCCCGGACCTCGCCCGTGCGGCGGTGGATCTTGACGACCGTCCCCTCGGCGTTGAGCGTGGCGTACAGGAACCTGCCGTCAGGCGACATCCGCAGATCCCGCGGGCCCTGCCCCACGCCGTCGATCGTCGACACCGAGAAGTCGTCGAGATCGACCGCGGCGATGTGCGTCGAACCCATCACCGCCACATACGCCGTCGACGACGCCGGATCGACCGCGATCCCGCGAGGATACGCACCGATGTCGACACGGCGGACCTCCCGACCCTGCTCGGTGTCGATGACGCTCAGGTCGTAGCTGCACCAGTTGGTCACCAGCACCCAACGGCCGTCGGGTGACACCGCCACGTACTTCGGCACGGCGCCGACCTCGACGACGTCGTCGATCTCCACGGTCGCGGTGTCGATCCGGTACACGTAGCTGTGGTCGGTGCCGTCGCCGGGCGCGCAGACAGCGCTGCCCTCGCGTCCGAAGCCTGGCCCGTACATCGAGTAGTTCGAGACGTAGGCATGGTCACCCGACGGCGCGAACGCCGCCTCCACCGGCGCGCCGCGGTGCGTCCCGCCGTAGCCGTCGACGCCGAATGCCGACAGATCGACCTCGTCGGGGATGGTCGCACGCAACCGCCCGGCGCGGTCGTAGGCGGTGACGGTGTGTCGGTACATCATGTTCTGCGCCAAGACCAGCCCGTCGCCGGAGGCCACGACGGACTTCGGCGAGATGTCGCCCGTGATCGTGTCGGTCAACTCGAGGCGACGCTTCGCTGCCGGCATCCGCCGACCGACGTCACGCACCGGCGTCTTACTTGCGACGACACCCGACTGCGGCGGCGTGCTCGACGCAGCCGTCGGCCCGGCGGTGGGTTCGTCAGCATGCGCCGCGAGGACGCTGACCGTCTCGCTCGGCGCATCGATATCGATGGTGTCGGCGGACTCGGTCAGTGGGGCGCATCCCGCGAGCAGCGCGACAAGCAGCCCCGCAACAGCGCGCCTTCCGGCCTCGCGCGGTCGCACGATACCGACCTCTCGGCCTACCAATGCCCCCACTGCAGCCCCACCATCAACGACCGCGCGTGGCCGTGTCGACGACGCTCGAGCACACCTGCATGGTCTGGACAGGCCGGTGCGACACGGTAGCAGAATGTGCGCCGATCGCCCGGCAGGCGCGGGGGTCGGCTCCGCGACCCGTGCACCTATTGCGGACCGACCTGGCATATCGGCAACGATCAGATCATGCTGGCACAGCGCGCTGCAGACCCCGGTCAGCGACGAGCACTAGCAACCGATCGAATCGGAGATGACCATGGCCATGGCCGGCGGGTCAGTGCCCGATACCGTCGAGGTGGCGACCGGAGAGCTCGATCGTCGACGAGATGGGCAGCCGGCAACCCCCGGGGGCCGTCGATGATCCGTAACGTGACACCCCCATCGCCTACCCGGGTGTGTCGACGACGGCGGGTACCAGTCCAATGCGTGGAAGGAACCATCGTGCCGTCCTCCGTTGAGATCACCGACGACACCCTGTTCGTATCGCCACGCGGGTGGGCCGGATTGGTCACACTTGGCCGGCAGCTACGCGTCCCCGTCTCCGCAGTCGAAACGCCTATGTCGACCACGAGATAGCGCGCGACGTGAGTTGCCGGCTGACGGGCATGGGGCTGCGCGCATGGATCCCTGGTCGGCGGTTCACCGCCGACCAGGGACGACCAGGCGGCCGCGGACGCGAGTTCTGGGACATCGCACCGAGCGTTGGCCAGCTCACACGGTTCCGGGTTCCACAACCCATTCCGACGCCTGGCCGGTCATCGCGGCAATTGTGTCGAAGTAGCGTTGTAGTGCAGCACCGTCAGGCGCTCGACGTCGGCGATCGCCGCCACCATCAGATCCGGTACCCCCACCGCTCGATGCTGACCGCGCGCTACCAGCTCGGCCTGGATCTCGCGCGACCTGTCCTCTGCCTGGTACGGCATGCCGACCGGGACCAGCGGACCCATCACAACCTCGCGTGTGCGCTCGAAGTGCTCCGTCGACCGTGCAGAGAACCCCACCTCCAACTCCGTGACGAGACAGACGGCAACGCGGCCGGCTGCAATGCGCGGGATGAAGGCATCCGTGAGCTGCGGGCGTTCGCCGAACATGTCGGCTGAGCCACAACCACGACCGCGGATGGCTCAATCGCTCCCTCACACGACGCTGAAGGCCGACCTCGGCGGCTTGTGATGACCCAGCGAGGGTGTCGCCGGTCGCAGCCGCGAGGGTAGCAACGTCGGTGTTGTGCGGATCAATGCGCAAGCGCTCACGGCCCAGTCGTCGGTGTCGACGTAGAGGCAGAACGGATGGCCGGCGGGATCGAGCATCACCCGCACGGCGTCCTGCGGCTGGTGGTCCGCCACCTCGGCGCCGACATCGACTGCATGGGCCACCGCCTCCTCGAGGTCGTCGACCTCGAGGAGGCGGTGCATCGACATCTGCGGTCTGTCGTCCTCCGTCGGCCATACCGGCCGGACGTAGTGCTGCTCCGTCTGGAACGCGAGGTTGTAGCCCGCATCCTCCGACGGAGCGACAGCGGCCCCGGTGTCTTCTGCATTGAAGGTCAGCGCTTCTCCCCACGTAATGCCATGACCACACTCTTGCATGCGGACACGCCCGCGAACACGACCCCTACTGTCACCCTGGAAACCTCTGTATCCTCGCGACCATGGACGTGCGACGCGTCGTCACCGGGGTATGGGCGCGGCGCTGTCGGGTCACCTCGCGAGCGCGGCGACGCCCGCGACGCCTGCCACCCACGCCGGAGGCGTCCTGCGCGACCATCATCCATCGGCATGCGCCCACTTCAGCGTGAACCCATGACCACCGATGAATCGACGCGTGGTCGCGTCGATCGGTGGGCTGCGCGCCGGGGGACCCGGCTTCGTGGCTACAACCCGTGGGAGATCCTCATCGACGCCGTCCGCGCGGGCGCCGACCACCGGATCACCGGGCTGGCTGCGGAGATGGCGTTCTTCGCCTCCCTGGCACTGATCCCCTTCACGGCAGCATTCGGCGGGGTGCTCGGCTACATCGAGCCGATGGCGGGGCCGTCGGGCGCCGAGGAGACCGAGCGTGTGGTCACCGAGCTCATGACGGTGATCCTCGGGCCCGACCTCGCCGTCGACGTTGCCGCCCCGTACGTACGGGCACAGCTGGCCCAGGCACGTGGTGGGCTGGCGATCGGCGGGCTCATCGCCGGCCTGTGGCTCGCCAGCAGGGTGTTTCTGCCGGCGGTGCACGCGCTCGATCTGGCCTACGACGCCGTCGAGCGCCGCACGGTCGTCAGGCGTCGCATGATCGCCCTCGGGCTGGCGATCGCATCGCTGTTCGTCATGACACTGCAGGTCATGCTGCTGGTCTTCGGTCCGCTGCTCGGCGGCGCGCGGGAGCTGGCGGCGCGGTTCGACCTGTCCACCACGTTCACCGTCCTGTGGACCATCTTCCAATGGCCGCTCCTGGTCGTGGTGCTGACGGCGTTCCTGCTCGTGGTCTACCGGTACGTGCCCGCACGCCGTTTGAACTGGCGGCGGTCGTTGACTGGTGCGATCGTCGCGGTGCTCGTGTGGCTGCTGGTGGCGATAGGCTTCCGCGTCTACCTGGCGACGGGCGTCCGGCCGGGTCAGGGTCCGGCGATGACGGCCGAGGCGATGGTGTCGGTCGGGCGGGCAGTCGGTGCGCTGGTCGCCACGGTCCTGTGGGTGTTCCTGTCGAGCATCGCGGTGCTGTTCGGCGGCGAGATCAACGCCGCGATCGACCGGCGGCGCCAACGCAGCTGATCTCACCTGGCCGCAGCCGGCGTAGTTCGCGGGTCGCCGGTCGTACGCCGTCGGCACGATCGACGACGGAGCGCGGTGCGTCGAGTGGACCGATGCACAGCCGTGAGGCGCGGTGACGAGCTCGTCGGGCTCGTCAGGACCGACGGGTACGGTGGCGGCACATGGGCACAGGCAGCTGCAGGTGACGCCGGCGACCCCCCGGTGGTCGCTGGCGCGGCGCGGCGCGTTCGGCGCGCTCCTGGCCTTGACGATGGCGTCGTCGACCTTCGCGTTCACCACCTTCTCGGTGCTGTCGAGCCCGCTGCTCGACACCTTCGACATCAGCCGCTGGCAGCTCGGCGCCCTGGTCACGGCGACGGCCGTGCTCGGTGCGGTGCTCTCGCCGCCGCTGGGGCGGGTCAGCGACCGCATCGGCGGCCGCAACGCGCTCACGCTGACGCTTGCGGTGAGTGGCGCAGCTCTGGCCGGCATCGCGCTGTCGCCGGTCTACCTGCTCGTCGTCGCCGCCGCGTTGGCAGGCGGGGTGGGCCAGGCGGCCGCGAACCCGGCGACGAACAAGCTCATCTCGCTGCACATCGCCGACGGTGGTCGCGGCATGATCACCGGGATCAAGCAGTCCGGGGTTCAGGTCGGCGTGTTCCTCGGTGGGTCGCTCCTGCCGCTGGGCGCCACCACGATCGGGTGGCGCCCCACTCTGCTGCTGTGCGCGCTGGGACCCCTGATCGGCCTGGTGCTCGCCCGCCGGATCGTGCCGGACGACGCGGACACCGACGACGACTCATCGGACATGGCGGTCCTCGGGGCGCCGGCACGCTCGCCCTTCCTGCTGCGCCTGGCCGTGTACGGGCTGCTGGTCGGTGCGGGGTGGTCCGCGGTGTTCACCTACCTGCCCGACTACGCCCAGAACGCGCTGGGGTGGAGTCAGACCACCGCCGGCCTGCTGGTGTCCGCCGCCGGGATCTGCGGGATCTCCGGGCGCATCGGGTGGAGCTGGTTCGCCGAGCACCG
>JAHWKT010000172.1 GCA_019347695.1 Actinomycetota bacterium
GGCAGGCGCTCCTGCAACGCGGCCGGGTCCACGCCGCGCAGCCGGTGTTCCGGGAGGACCGGCAGCCCGGCGAGCGGCTGCCGCCAGCCGGCGACCGGGCGTTCGAAGACGACGGTCGCCCGCGTGCCGTCGGCCGTCGAGCGCCGCGCATCGACCGCGTCGCACGGCAGGACCGCCAGCTCGGTCGATCTCCGCTGGCGGCACTGCTCGAGCGTGAACAGCAGGTCACGACCGTCGATCGGGTGCCCGTCGCTCCACCGCGCGTCGTCGTGCAGGTCGTACACGACCTCGAACGGCGCAGCGCCGTCGGCGGAGGCCTGCGGGTCGGAGGCCAGCAACCACGGCTCGATCGTGCCATCGGGCCGCGCGCGACTCAGCGGTGCGAGCAGCGCGTGGGACACGGGCAGGACGGTGTCGATGGCGTCGGACGCCCACGGGTTGAGGGTGTCGGGCTCCTCACGCAGTCCATACCGCACGGTGCCGCCGACCACCGCCGCGGTGGTCACGTCGGCGCCGGCGGTCGGGTCGACGGGATCGCGCAGCCCCGGCGCCGTGCGGTCGGCCTCACCGGTGCACGCGGCCACGAGCAGCCACGGCACGATCCACGAGGTCCATCGCAGCCGACGCGACACCATCACGCCGGTCACGTCGACGCCGTGCCGGCCCCCGCCGATCGCGCGCGCTCCATGAACTGCTCCTGGGCCGTGCACCCCGGTTCGTGCTGGCGGGGGCGGATGCGCGTCCACGAGCCACCGGCTCCCAACCGCCATGCCATCGTGTTGTCTTCCAGCAACGTGTCGAACAGCCCCCGCAGCTGCGTTCGCAGCTCGGGATCCTCGATCGGCACCAGCACCTCGACGCGACGGTCGAGGTTGCGCGGCATGAGGTCGGCCGACCCGATCAGCACGTCGTCGGGTCCGAACTGCAGGATCCGCGCGTGCTCCAGGAACCGTCCGACGACCGATCGCACCTCGATGTGCTCGCTGACGTCGGGGATGCCAGGTCGCAGGCCACAGATGTCGCGGACCACGAGCCGGATCTGCACGCCGGCCCGCGACGCGGCGTACAGCGCGCTGATCATCTCCTTGTCGATCAGGGCGTTGAGCTGCATGCGGATGAGCCCCTGGCGTTGCCCCGCACGGTGGACCGCGATCTCGCGCTCGATCAGCTCCGACACCCGCTCGCGCATCCGCCAGGGAGCGACGAGCAGCTTGCGGAAGCGCACCTGACGGCCGTAGCCGGTCAACGCGTTGAACAGCTCCGTCAGGTCCGCGCCCAACGCCGGATCGCAGCTGAGCAATCCGAGGTCGGTGTACACGCGGGCGGTCCTCGAGTTGTAGTTGCCGGTGCCGATGTGAACGTACCGTCGGATGCCGTCGCGCTCCCGTCGGACCACCAGGGCCGTCTTGGCATGCGTCTTCAGACCGAGGAGCCCGTACACCACGTGCACGCCGGCGCTCTCCAGGGAACGCGCCCACACGATGTTGGCCTCCTCGTCGAATCTGGCCTTGAGCTCGACGAGCGCCACCACCTGGGTGCCGCGTTCGGCGGCGTGGATGAGTGCATCGACGATCGGCGAGTCACCGGACGTCCTGTACAGCGTCTGCTTGATCGCGAGGACGTCGGGATCCTCCGACGCCTGAAGGATGAACCGTTCCACCGACTGTCCGAAGCTCGTGTACGGGTGGTGGACCAGCAGGTCGCCCTCGCGGATGGCCGCGAACACGTCCGGGGCCGTGCCGGTCGGGCCACTGCGCAACCGGGGGTGGGTGACGGGATGCCACGAGCGCCAGCGCAGGCGCGGCCGGTCCAGGTCGGCAAGCTCGACCAGGTCGTCGCAGCCGAGCAGTCCACTGACGTGGTACGTCTCAAACTCGGTGACATTGAGCTCGCCCTGCAGCAGCGACGTGACCGTGTCGGGCACGGCGCTGTCGACTTCGAGCCGCACGACCGCGCCGAACCGTCGCTTGCGCAGCTCCTCCTCGATCGCCATCAGCAGATCGTCGGCGCCCTCCTCCTCGAGCTCCAGGTCGGCGTTGCGGGTGACCCGGAACGGGTGGGAGGCCACCACTTCCAGCCCCGGAAACAGGCGGTCGAGATGGCTTCGGATGAGATCCTCGAGCGGGACGAACACGATGCCGCCGTCCAGCGGGACGAAGCGGGGCAGCACCTTGGGCACCTTGACCCGGGCGAACCGGGTCAGCTGTCGCCGGGGGTCGCGCACGGTGACGGCGAGCGAGATCGACAGGTTCGACAGGTAGGGGAACGGGTGGCCGGGGTCGACCGCCAGCGGTGTGAGCACAGGAAACACCTCGTGCTCGAAGTACGCCGCTGCCGCCGCACGCTGGTGGACGGCGAGATCGGCCATGCTGACCACGGCGACGCCGTGCCTGCGCAACAGCCGGAACAGCTGCTCGTGCACCGTGGTCATCGCGGTCGACAGCATCGGTCGCAGCCGAGCGGAGATGTCCTGCAGCGCGGCGGCGGGGGTGCGACCGTCGGCTGTCGGCTCGGTGACACCGGCCTGGACCTGGCGCTTGAGACCGGCGACGCGGACCATGAAGAACTCGTCGAGGTTCGCGTGGAAGATCGCGATGTAGCGCACCCGCTCGAGCAGCGGCACCGACGTGTCACCGGCCAGCGCGAGCACCTTGCGGTTGAACTCCAGCCAGGACAGCTCGCGGTTGAGGTACAGACTGGGATCATCGACGTCGGCGATGGGCGTGCCGGCATCGGGCAGCGCCACGAAGCGGCCGTCCGGGGCCCGCGGCGGCAGGCGGGCGGGTCGCTCGGCCGCGGCGGTCCGAGCTGCCTGCCGCGGTACTCCCACCTGGCACCTCCTCGTCGCTGAGGGCCAATGCTACGAACCGCGGGCGGCGCTGTCGCGCAATCTCGCCGAGCGGGTGGCACCACACGGTGCTGCGGTGCGATGCGGCCGGCTCGTGACCGACCGCCGGCGGATGCGACGAACCCGGCCGGACGCCGGTTTCCCGGTCCGCGCCGAACGACGAGCGTCAGGCACTGCGCAGCAGCCCGCGCTCCACGACGGTCGGTGTGTGCATCGACCGGTAGCCAACGGCGTTGAAGCGCACGACGACCACCTCACCCTCGATGCGTTGCACGGTGCCCTCGCCCCACGCCGGGTGGATCACCTGCTCACCCGGGGCGAACGGCCCGCTGCGGGCCTCGGAGATGCGGTGCTGCTCCGCGTCGGTGTCCCAGTCGTCGATTGACCGCTGCTCGGCGATGCGCAGGCAGTTGTCGCACCGCAGGCACAGCTCGGCGGGGTACTCGTCACCGAGGTAGTTCAACAGGAACCGTCGCCGGCAGCCCGTCGTTTCGGCGTAGCCGGCCACCATGTCCAGCCGTGACCACTCAATGTCGACCTGCCGCTCGTGATGGTGGGCCAGTTCGTCCATGGCCTGCTGCGGGTCGCCCCGCCAACGGATGCCGGACCTGAAGTGCGCCAGGTAGCCGAAGCGGTCCAGGTCCTCGATCAGGGAGATCGCCCCGCTGCGAGCGACCTCGGCGATCTCGCAGATGCGGGTGACGACCTCGCTTGACGGCGTCGCGCGGTCCACCTGGCTGGCGACGTGCAGCATCTTGGCCAAGGTGGTCTCCGACGGCCGGCTGCGCCGGTGCAGGTGCTCGTGGGCGGCGCGGTCACCGGGTCGGAACATCAGGATGCAGTCGGAGGACTTGCCGTTGCGGCCCGCCCGGCCGGCCTCCTGCCAGTAGGACTCGATCGAGTCCGGCATCGTCCGGTGGATCACGGTGCGGATGTCCGGCTTGTCGATGCCCATCCCGAACGCACTCGTGGCGCACAGCACCTCGAGCGCGTCGGCGAGAAAGGCGTTCTGCACCACTTCCCGACGCTGGCGATCCATCCCGCCGTGGTAGTGGCCGACGCGCAGCGGCTGCGGAAACGACCCGGATGACGCGAAGGCGAGCAGCGCCAGCGCGGTCTCCTCGGCCTCGCGTCGGGTGGTGCAGTACACGACCGCGGGCGTGTCGACCTCGCCGAGCAGCCCGTACAGCTGACGATCGCGACGATCGGGATCGGTGACGCGCACCACCGTGAAGTGCAGGTTGGGACGATCGAAACCGCGGGCGACCACCAGCGGGTCGTCGAGGTCGAGCTCCCGCGCGACGTCCCGGCGGACCGTCTCGGGCGCGGTCGCGGTGAGTGCGAGAACCGGCGGTCTGCCCATCGCGTGCTTGGCCGCGGACAGCTCCCGGTACGCCGGCCGGAAGTCGAAGCCCCACTCCGAGATGCAGTGCGCCTCGTCGACGCAGAACAGGTCGACCGGGCACTTCGCGATGGCGCCACGCACGTCGGATCTCGACAGCTGCTCGGGTGTGGAGAATACGAAGCCGTAGGCACCGTCCGCGAGGTCGGCGAGCACCCGCTCGCGCTCCGCCCCCCGGAGGTTGCCCGACAGCGCCGCGACCGGCAGGTGGCTGTCCTCGCGCAGGCGCCGCACCTGATCGTGCATGAGCGCGATCAGTGGCGTCGCGACCACGGTCGTGCCCTCCAGCAGCAGACCGGCGAGCTGGAACACCAGGGTCTTGCCACCTCCCGTCGGAAGGACGGCGATGACATCACGGCCGTCGAGCACGCCTTCGAGAGCCTCACGCTGGCCGGGCAGGAACGCGCGCAGCTGCGGGAAGTACCGCGTGAGCGCACTCGTGACCTGTGTGACTCTCGACGAATCCATCAGCGCTCGCCGCCTCCCCGGCAGGGGCCGTGTGCTGGTGGTCGCGTGGCCACGTCCAAGGTGTGCACGATGTCGTCCCCCCTGCCGACACTGCGGTCACCGCCGGCGCGCGTTGGTCCGGCCTCATGCCGAACGCGCCGGTCGTGACCACGCCGGGGCGGTCAGTCCTCCACTGTGGTGCCCGATCCGGACTTCTTCACGCTCGGTCGCAGAATTTTTTGGTCGGCTGTTCGGCGGCGTTTCGGTTCCACCGCGCGAGCCGACCTATCGTGGCCGGATGGGCGACGCCGGCACGGTCAGTGGGCAGCGGCCACGACCGCTGCTGCCGCCCCCGGTGGCCGGCATGCTGGCAGCGGGCGCCGCACTGGGTGGTGCCGAGCTGCTGGCGGGAGCGCTCGGTGCGCTGACGTCACCGATCGAGCTCATCGGTGACCGCGTCATCGACGGGGTGCCACCGGTGGTCAAGGACGCCGCGATCGCGGCGTTCGGCACCGCTGACAAGCTCGCGCTGCAGGCCGGCACCGTCGTCATCGCGCTACTGGTGGGCGCCGGCCTCGGGGTCCTCGCCCGTCGTGTGTGGACCGCCGCGGCGCTCGGGTTCGTCGCCGCCGGCGTGCTCGGCATCGCCGCGGCAGCTGCGAGCCCACGCGCGTCGCTCGTGCTCGTCGCCATCGTGATCGGTGTCGGCGTGGCGGTCGGGCTCACCGTGTTGCGGCGGCTGCTCGCACCCGGTGCGTCCGCCCCGGGCACCGACGGCGGTTCGCGACGGCAGCTGCTCGTCGCGGCCGTCGTGGGCGTCGGCGCACTCGGTGCCGGCGTCGCGGGACGCTGGCTGTTGCAGCGCGACGGCGTCGACGCGGCACGCACGGCGGTCGCACTGCCGGACGTGTCCGCGTCGACGGTGAGCCCGGCCAGGATCGGGCTCGATGTGGAGGGCGTCAGCCGGCTGTTCACACCGAACGACCGCTTCTACCGCATCGACACCGCGTTGCGGGTACCGCAGATCGATCCCGCGTCCTGGCAGCTGCGCGTGACGGGCCTGGTCGATCGTGAGCTGACGCTGCGCTTCGACGAGCTGCGTCGGCGCGCCACCGAGGAGGCGGACATCACCATCGCGTGCGTGTCGAACGAGGTGGGCGGCCAGCTCGTCGGCAACGCCCGCTGGCAGGGCGTCGCGCTGCGCGACCTGCTCGACCAGGCCGGCGTGCGTCCGCAGGCCACCCAGGTCGTGGGTCGCTCCGTCGACGGGTTCACCGCCGCGTTCCCGGTCGCCGCCGGCACCGACGACCGTGCGTCCCTGGTCGCACTTGGGATGAACGGCGAGCCGCTGCCGGTCGAGCACGGCTTTCCCGCGCGTCTGGTGGTCCCGGGGTTGTACGGCTACGTGTCGGCGACCAAGTGGCTGGCCGAGATCGAGCTGGTCACCGATGCGTTCGAGGGGTACTGGGTGCCGCGGGGCTGGGCGAAGCGCGCGCCGATCAAGACGCAGTCTCGCATCGACGTGCCGGCCCCGCGATCGCGGGTCGTCGCCGGACGGGTGCCGGTGGCCGGCGTCGCGTGGGCGCCGACCCGGGGCATCTCCGCGGTCGGGGTCCGCGTCGATGACGGGCCGTGGCGTGGCGCGCGGCTCGGTCCCAATGTCGGCGACGACTCGTGGCGCCAGTGGGTGCTGGCCTGGGACGCCACGCCCGGATCGCACCGGCTCCACGTCCGCGCGACCGACGGCACCGGCCAGACGCAGACCGAGCAGCCGGCACCGCCCCGACCCGACGGCGCGACCGGGTACCACACCGTCGCCGTCGGTGTCGACGACGCCTGACCCCCGCGCGTGGCAGCCGGCTACGGGAGGAGGCGGCTGGTTTGCCAGGGTGGTGGGCGGCCGACGTGCACGGACGGACAGGTTGGGACATGTGCAGTCACTGCGATGGTGATTACCGTCGCGGGCC